>JBOGNK010000226.1:0-13682 GCA_050747085.1 Candidatus Acidiferrales bacterium | reverse complement strand
GCACAGTAAGAGCCCTTTCCCGATCCAGCTTGCCGGCATCGATCAACGCAATCGCCTCCGCGAATGAAGCGAGCTGAACGCCACAGAGAAAATTGTTGATCAACTTCAGCAACGCGCCGCTGCCGGTTGGGCCCAGATGAATAATGCCGCGGCTCATTACTTCCAGTGCGGGCCTGGCAGTCTCCAGCGCCTTCGCGGACCCGCCCACGAGAAATAGCAACTGCCCCGATTCCGCGTGCGGCTTCGTTCCGGTGACGGGCGCGTCCAGAAATTCGCAGCCTCGTTCGGCCGCCGCCTTGGCTAGTTCGCTCACGTATTTCACCGACAGCGTGCTTGATTCGATCAGCACTGCGCCTCGAACAGCTCCCGCCAATGCGCCATCCTCACCGAACCAGATAGCTTTCGATGCAGCATCGTCCGCCACCATGCTGATAACGACGTCGGCTCGTGTCGCAGTCTCGCGCGGAGTGGCCGCGACCGATGCGCCCGCATCGGCAAAGCTTGCGGCCTTGTCCCGGCTGCGGTTATAGACAGTCAGCGGAAAACCAGCAGACAGCAGCCTGCCCGCCATCCCCGAGCCCATGATTCCCAGCCCCAAAAGCGCAACGCGGTTCGACATTTCGATTCACCCTAAAGGAATTGCTTCGATTCGCTCCGGCGGTGCCGTCGCGATCCGCACGGGATTTCGCAATGCGCGGCCAAAACCTTCGAATCGCATGCTCATTACGTCGCCGGACGCGAGCTGAATTCCGTCTCCGAAACTCAGATAGTCCGTACCGAAAAAATGGACGTGAACGTCGCCCGGTAGGCGATGCACTGGAAACTTGAAGTGATGATGCTCGATATTGCGCAGGCTGTGGCACATCTCGTCCTCGCCCGTTCGAATCGATTTCGACCACAGGATCTTCCCGCCGCGCTCGATCGCAACGTCCACGCCTACCGAATCGAATTTCGGATCCAGCACAAGTTCCGGCCCAAGCGACGAAGTGCGCATCTTGGAACTCGCCAGATTCAGATAGTTCGTTTTCTCGAAGCGATGGTCTGAAAACTCGTTTCCTCCGGCGAGCCCAATTCGCCGAGGCTGGCCCTGCGAATCGATGATGTAGACGCCGGCAATTTCGGCTTCTTCGCCGCCATCCAGACCGAACGCGGGAACGTCGAGCGGTTCTCCGTGCGCGCGGAGCATGGTTCCATTGCCTTTGTAAAACCATTCGGGCGGAGCACCGACCTCGTTTGCCGGCGGACGCCCACCTTCCAGCCCCAGTCGAAACATTCTCATGCTGTCGGTGAGGTCTTCTTTAGATCCAGCGTGCATGGCCTGGCGGTCGCGGGCGCTTCCCAGATGCGTAAGGCCCGTGCCGGAAATCATGCAGCGCGCCGGTTCGACGGGATGATCGATGGGCGGAAGGATTTTCCATTCGGAGCGGCCATCGTAAACGGAGTCGTAATCGGGCTGATCGTCTGTCGCGCATTTTCGCACGAGCTCCGTCAGTTTTGCGCCGCGATCGATGGCGGCTTGCGCGAGGTCATGCACCGAAGTGAAATCAGAGAGCAGCCGCAAATGCGGTTCTTGCACCAGCGCAACTCTCCGCTCATTTCCCTTTCGAAGTTGAACGAGTGAGGTCATGCGCACCGCCGCACCTCGACTTCCCTTCCGGCAACACCGCCGCTCACTCGATCACCTCGAAATTGCGCAACGCGTCTTCTTTGATGGAAAGGCCCAGGCCCGGCAGATTGTCGTCGAGATCGATGAACCCATCTTTCGCGCGCGGCTCGCCTTCGAAAATATACCAGAACAGTTCGTTGCCCACTTCGACGTCGACCATTGGAAAATATTCGGCCATCGGCGAATTCAGGCTCGCCATGACGACGTGATAGTTATGCATCTGGCCCGCGTGAGGAATCACCGGAACGGAATAGGCCTCGGCGAGAGCAGCGATCTTGCGCGCCTGCGAAATGCCGCCCACGCGATTCGTATCGAACTGAATGTAATCGACGGCCCGCGCGTCGAGCAGGTCGCGAAAACCGTACAGAGTAAATTCGTGCTCCCCGCCCGCGATGGGAATGCGACCGGCGGCCTTCAGTTCGGCATAACCTCCGATATCATCGGGGATAACAGGTTCCTCCAGCCAGCGAAGATGAAACGGCTCGAGCAGCGGGAGCATTCGTTTCGCGTAGTCAAGCGTCCAGCCCATGTACGCGTCCGCCATTATGTCGATGCCGTCGCCAACCGCGTCGCGGACCGTGCGAACAAGATCGACGTTGTGCTGCATCCCGTCGGCGCCATCCACTGGCCCCCAGCCGAAGCGCAGCTTCATCGCCTTGTAGCCCTCGTTCTTGTATTTCTTCGCCTCCGAGGCAAGTTGATCGAGCGGGCCGCTATAAAGACGGCTCGCATATACCGGAATGCGCTGCTTGGTACGACCGCCGAGGAGCCTGTACACAGGTTGCTTCGCGGACTTCCCGAGAATGTCCCACAGCGCGATGTCGACGGCGCTGATCGCCGCCATCGCGATTCCCTTCCGGCCGAACGCCATCGTCTTGCGATACATCAACTGCCAAAGGAATTCGATGTTCCACGGATCGGCGCCGATCAGCAGAGGTTTCAGATAAGCGTCGATCGTCTGCTTCGTGATTTGCGGCGCGAGTGCGGCGTTGCCAATTCCAACGAGGCCGTTGTCTGTAAACATTTCGACGACTAACCATCCGTGAAAGGTGAACGTTCGCATCGACGCTTCACCTTCCGGAACCTGGAGCAGATCCATCGGATTTGTGCAGAAATGGGGAGGAAGAGGCGTGGTCTGGCCGCGCCAGCGAACCACGCGCGTCCGGATTTCCTTGATTTTCATCGAACTCCTTCCGCTTTCCTTCTCATTGGACCACTTCGCGAACGCCGCGCGCGACGGCCACCTGCCGCACCGTCGGGACCATCAGCAGAATGATGGCGAAGGCGATGACGTGCAGCGATCCCGCCAGCGTGAACACAACTCCATAACCGAACCCGTGATCGAGCAAATATCCCGCCGCCTCGCCAAACGCGATGCCGCCCATCGCTCCGCCAAAGCCCACCACTCCTGCGACGGAGCCGACCGCGCTCTTCGGGAACAGATCTGTGGGCAGAACCATCACCAGCGTCGACCACGACTGCTGCCCAAAATAGGCTACGCTGAAAATCGCCAGCGCCCAGGAAACGGCTACGTGCGGTACGAACAGCACCGACGGCATGACGGCGGCACTGAGTCCCAACGCTATTTTTCGCGACGCATCAACAGAAAGCTTTCGGCTGACGAGGTAGCTCGAAAACCATCCGCCAACCAGACATCCGACTCCCGATGCCGCGTACGGGATCCATGCAAACATGCCGACGGCTTTGATGTCGAACCCGCGCGCGTCGTAAAGATATTTCGGCAGCCAGAACAGATAAAAGTACCATGCCGCGTCGCTTAGAAACTTCGCAATCACTAGGCCCCACGATTCGCGGTAGCTCAGCAGGTCGACCCAGCGCAGCCGTTCCAGAGCGCGCGTTTCCGGCGACGCTGCCTGCTCAGGCCGTCCAGACGGCTCGACGCCCGATCGCTCTGGAACGCTGGAGGGCGCAGAATATCTCACCTGCCACCAAAGCGTCCAAAGCAGCCCAGCCGCCCCCGTGATCACGAAAATCCAGCGCCAGCTCAAATACGCAAGGATTACCGCAATCAAAGGCGGCGCTGCGACTGCGCCTACAGCCGTGCCTCCATTGATGATGCCCATGGCCGTGGCGCTGTCTTTCGGCGAGAACCATTCCGCGACCACGCGTGTTGCAGCAGGAAAGCCGCCGCCTTCCCCAATGCCTAACAGGAACCGGCTTGCGATGAGCATCGTAAACGATGCGGCGATGCTGTGGCTGGCGCACGCAAACGACCAGAACGCCATAATCAGCACGAATCCACGCTTGGTACCCAGCGCGTCGACCAGTTTCCCGCCGCCCGCATACATGAACGCGTACGACAGCAGGAACGCCGACTGCAACGCAGAGAACTGCTCGTTGGAAATCGGAATGTCTTTGCCGATTGCCTGAATGGCGACAGGCAGCGTTTGGCGATCGAGATAGCTGATCGCGATTGCGCAGCTGACTAGAAGGGCGATGCGCCAGCGAACCAGGTGTTCAATCTCCTTGGATAAGCTTCAGGACGGGCGTGATTGCTTGCGAATGCCGCGCCGGAGCTACGGGTGGGAACGCAGCGGAGCTGTGTCGGTCGGTTGTAAGTGCGTTTGCCAGCACGCCGTGAGGTTACACGCAAAGGACGCCGCGACTCAATGGCGTTCGCATGATCTAGATGTTTCAGCTCGGCGGCGGACGAGCTGGCGTTCGGCTGGAACGAGAGTGCTGCATGAAAGGGCCGAGGGGCGTTCAAGTCGCCTGCCAGTGCAAACGGACTGACGTGTTCTGCCGCGAACCCTTGCCCTCGTGTTTTTGGTACCGGCTGGATTACAGTAGACGCCATGGAAACCTACTACCTGCTCAAGACCGAACCCTCCGAATATTCCTTTGTCGATTTGCAGGGCGACAAGAAGACCGAATGGGACGGCGTCTCCAATCCTGTGGCGCTGAGAAATATGCGTGAGATGACGCCCGGCGCGCGCTTGATCATCTATGAGACAGGCGACTGCAAGAGCGCGGTCGGCACCGCGACTGTCGTGTCGCTCGACGCCACGAATCCGAAAAGTCCGCGCCTTGTGATCGAAGCAGGTAAGGCGATCGCAAAGCCGGTCTCGCTGGCGGAAATCAAAGCGAACAAGCTGTTCGCCACTTCCCCGCTGGTGCGCCAGGGCCGCCTTTCCGTCGTTCCGCTGACCGCGGCACAGTACAAGGCGCTCGTCGGATAACTGTCTCTGCTTCGCCGACCTTCCGCCCTTGGCGTGGGCGAATGCCTTTGTCGTTGACACAATCCCTTCTAGCGAGTATTCCTTCCTCGGCTTTCGGAGTTTACGTACCGCTACGTCCCCAAGCGGGAACTAGGCCTTCAGGAGGTCTTCATGCGCTTTGCCCTGGTCGCCGCTGTCCTCGTCGCCTCGACTCCATCCGTATTCTCTCCCAATGCCGCCGCGCATGCCGCGCGAACTCGTTCCGCAACATCTCAAACAACAGGCTCACGCACGCCGAACACTGTCGCCGCTGAGGGCCCGACCGATGCGAAGGCGCAGAAAACATTCAATGAGGGCATGGACCTTGCGCGCCGGCAGGTGTTCGCTCTCGCGGTGGGCAAATTCAAAAAAGCGGACCAGCAGGACGGCGGTCACTGCCTTAGTTGTCAGAAAGACATGCGCGAGTGCGCACTCCAATCCGACGACTGGAAGAACGCCGAACTTGCCTCGCAGGAACTGTTGGCCGAGGCACAGGGAGATAAAGCGATCGCGGTTGGGCACTATGAGGTAGGTTTTGTGCTAGTGCGCGAAGCGATGGAAAAGCACAAACGCGAAATGTTTACTCACGCCGACGAAGAATTCACGGCCGCGCTCAAGCTCGCACCCAACTTCCCTCAAGCTCTATTTGCCGACGGGAAGGCGCTCTCGTACCTAAGCCAAGATGACGAGGCGAAGGCTCGATTCGCAGCGTTTGTAAAGATCGCCCACCCAAATGATCCTGACGTGCGCCGCGCCGAACGGTTCATCGCCGAACCCGAACTCGCGCGCGCCCGCATGGCACCACCCTTCACGGTCACCACGCTCGACGGGCGGCACGTTTCGCTTGATGATTTTCACGGTAAGGTCGTTCTGCTCGATTTTTGGGCTACCTGGTGCGGGCCGTGCCGCGAAGCATTGCCTCACATGAAACAGATTGCGAACAAGTTCCAGGGACAGCCGCTTGTGATGCTCAGCATCAGCCTGGACGACAATGAGCAGGCCTGGGAGGACTTCGTCGCGAAGAACGGTATGACCTGGCTGCAATACCGCGATGGAGGGAGCGGGCCAATCTCGCGTTTGTTCAACGTGGACGCAATTCCTCACACCTTCACGATTGATTCAGACGGGATTCTGCAGCAAGAGAAGGTTGGCGACGCGGCGATCGATGGCAAACTGAAAAAACTCTGCGCCCGCGCAGAGCAAGAGGCAACACAGACGGCGGCAAAGTAGAGCCCCACGAACCACGGCGACGAACGGTTCGAACCCGGATAGCGATTTCGCGATCTTAGGGCTGAGATAAAGGCGCCGATGCTGCCGTTGCTCCAGAGCCAGTATCAATCGCTTCTCCGCTTACGACGAGTTCGACGCGGCGATTTCTCTGCCGGCCTTCCGCCGTGTCGTTCGAAGCGACCGGCTGCGTCTTGCCAAATCCCTGCGCGGTGACGCCCGACCCGGCGACGCCCTGCTCGATCAGGAATTCGCGGACGGCGTTCGCGCGGTTCTCGGAAAGCTGCTGATTATATTCATCGCTGCCCACGCTGTCGGTGTAGCCTTCGATCTTCAGGTTCAACCCTGGGTGCGCAAGAACGATACCGGAGATCTTCGCCAGCTTTTCACGCGCGCCCGGCTTCAGCGTGTAGCTCGCGGTGTCGAACAGCACGTCCGACATGTTGACGATCAATCCGCGAGCTGAGTCTCGCGTCTGCAAAATCGTGTTCAGCTGCTGCAACAGTTGCGCCCGAAGTGCGACCTTTTCTTTCTCGGCTTCTGCTGCTGCTCGACGCGCCTGCGCAACTGTCGCTTCCGCGGTCTGTTGTTGCGCGAGGGCTGCCGCTTTCGCGGCGTCGGCCTGCGCCTGAGCGGCTTGCGCCTGCTGCTCCGCTTGTTGCTGCTGAGCCTTGGCGGCTAGGGCTTGCTGTTCGGCCTGTTGCTGCTGAGCCAGCGCTGCGGCTCTGGCTGCGTCGGCCTCAGCCTTTTCACGCGCGGCTTGATCCGCGGCGAGGCGCTCGCGTGCGGCCTCGGCTTCAGCGGCTTGTTGCTGCACTAGAGCTGCCGCACGAGCGGCATCCGCTTCCGCTTTTTCCCGAGCGGCTCGTTCTGCATCCAGTTCCGCCTGCAGCTTTGCCGTTTCCGCGGCCTGCGCTTCAGCTTTGGCTTGCGCTTCGCGCTGAGCGGCGGCCTCGCGCTCCTTCGCCTGACGTTCCTCGTCGATCCGTTTGGCCGCAATGGCGCGGGCGTCCTCCGCGGTCTGCACCGCCTCTCGCGCCGCCATCTCTACCTGCTTCCGCTCGCTTTTGTGCGCTTGATAGTCTTCGGCCTGCGTGAGCAACTGAACGGCTTTCTGGTAGCTGTCGGCTGCGTAATGATCCGCGCCAATCGCGTGGGCGATGTTGACGGCATTGCGCGCTTCATACAGGCCCAGCGGCAGATGTGGATCAAGCGCCGACGGCTGCGCATTGGTATCCACATATGAATACTGGCCGCGCTGGAGCAGTTCGAACTTAGCATCCACTTGCTCGATATCTCCCACCGTGTCGGGACGGACCGCATTCTCCAATACGACGACCTGACTGGGCTGCGTCACAGCGAAATACGGCTCCGCTGTAACGATCAGCGCGAACGCTTGCAGTTGCGAAGTAACGTCCAACTTGCCTTTCGAGCCATCGAGCAGAACTTCGCCAAGGTTGTCGGCGCGTCCTTCAGGGGAAACTGCCCAAAGCACGTAAGTAAGATATTCGCTGCCAAAACGCGTTGCCGGCTGCAGCTTCTCGAACTTCGCCTGTACCCGAATTGCGCCGCGTTTCACTTCAACGCTCGCCTCGCCATGCGCGAGCGGCAGAAGCACGGTCCCACGAAAATCGATCTTCGTCGCGCCGTTCAGGTGGCGATAATTGATGGCCTTCGTCGTTTGCGCCATCACTGTGACGCGATACAGCGGGCTCGATTGGTTCTGCTGCGACTGCTGGCCGGACGTTTGCTGTTGGCTTTGCACGAAGGCGGTCGAGGAAGCCTCGACAGGCGCTTGCGCCTGAGCAAAAGCTGGACCGCAACAAATCGAAAACGTGCCGAGCAGGAGCAAAGTCACATGTGCGCGTTTCACGGGCATCACCTCAGTTCCGCACTTAGTCATGGCGCGGGCAGTCACGCCGCTTTGCCGCGCTGGCAGCTTGCATTGGCAGAAGTAATGGTTGCGGAACTTGAGTTCAGGCTACCAAACCAGCAGCCCGACAGGGGGACCGGCGCCGCCATGCACATACAACTGATTATCCTGTCCGACGGAACAGGTATCGCCAGACGCGGCTCTCATCGGCTGCTTGCGTTTTTTGCTTGCGCGTCGTAAAACCCGTGCCGATGAAGCGCTACCTCTCTATCTTTATCGCTCTCGCACCCGTGGTTCTGTTGGCGACCGTGCTGGTTCCTTTCGCCAAAGCCCAGCAACCAGTGGAGATCCGCGTTCACGCGGACCAACCTGCGGGTTCGTTCCCGCCTGTTTGGGCTTACGTAGGTCACGACGAGCCAAACTATACATACTCCCCTGAAGGCCGCGCGCTCCTCGCGCAACTCGCGGCGATCGAGCCACATGGTTTCCACGATCGCGCCCACAACCTGTTGACCACCGGCGACGGCACTCCATCCTTAAAATGGGGCTCGACGAACGTTTACACCGAAGGACCTGACGGCAAGCCCATCTACAACTGGACGATCCTCGACCGCATTTTCGACACGTACAAACAGCTCGGAATCGTGCCCTACGTCGAGATCGGCTTCATGCCCGAAGCCCTTTCTACGCATCCTGAGCCATATCAACACCACTGGCCGAACGGGCCGTTGTTCACCGGATGGACGTATCCCCCGAACGACTACAACAAGTGGTCCGACCTTGTTTACCAATGGGTTCTGCACTCCATCCACCGCTATGGCCGGGATACGGTCGCGCAATGGGAGTGGGAAGTGTGGAATGAGCCGGATATCGGCTATTGGCACAGCACGTTCGGCGAATATTGCAAGCTTTACGACTACACGGCCGCGGCCGTAAAGCGCGCGCTGCCGGAAGCCCGCATTGGAGGTCCCGCCACCACCGGACCGGCCGCCCCGCGAGCGGCCCAGTTCCTGCGCGACTTTCTCGCTCACTGTGTGAGCGGCACGAACTATGCGACGGGTAAAACTGGCGCTCCGCTCGATTTCATTTCGTTTCATGCAAAAGGCAGGACGACTTTTCTCGGCGGCCACGCTCGGATGGACATCGGCCACAGCCTCGAGAATGTCGCCGACGGATTCGCGATTGTCTCGAGTTTTCCGACGCTCCGCTCGCTTCCGATTGTTATCAGCGAATCCGATCCAGAGGGTTGCGCGGCCTGCGCGGCCAGTCTCCACCCGGAAAATCAGTATCGCAACACCGCGCAATACGCGAGCTACGAAGCCGAGCTTCTCGACGGCACCCTCGCGCTTGCTGCGCGCGATCACGTGAATCTCCAGGGCAGTCTCACCTGGGCGTTCACGTTTCCCGTCCAGCCCTATTTTTACGGCTATCGCTCGCTCGCCACGCACGAAATTGACAAGCCCCTGCTGGATGCGTTTCGCATGTTTGGAATGATGGGATTGCAACGAGTCTCTGCCGAAAGTAGTGGGCAAATTGGTCTCGACGATCTGTTGAAGAACAGCGCCCGCACGCAGCCTGACGTTCGCGCAATTGCGACTCGGGGCGCTCATCGTCTCAGCATTCTCATATGGAACTATGACGACGATGCCGTCGACGCCGCGGCTGCGTCGATCGGTCTCCGCATCGACGGCTTGCCCCATGCCCTCAGCCGCGTTCGCGTCGCTCACTATCGCATCGACGCGGACCACAGCAACTCTTACGCCGCGTGGAAGGCGATGGGATCGCCCCAGTATCCTTCGACGGCGCAAATCGCTCGTCTGAAAGCAGCGGGCCAGATTCAATTGCTATCGTCGCCGGCCTCGATCCCAACGCACGATGGCCAGGCAAGACTTCCGTTCACGCTTCCTCGCCAGGCACTCTCGCTGATTCAGATCGACTGGTGTGGTCATCAAGACTCAGTGCACAACTAACTCACAGCGATGTTTTCGACAGCACGAGCGTAGAAAACGTTGCCGCGCAACGCTCGCAGGCACGCCAGCGACGTGAAACGGCCCAGGAAAGTCGTCAGCCGTCCTGGACCCGCTTTGTACGACGCCTAACCGCTACACCCCTGCGATTAAAATTGACCGCATCTCCTTGCAAATAAAGGAGAACACATTTTCTAACCGCTACAGGTGCAGGCTTTCGATTCGCTGCGTTCGGTGTAGTTTCGGGGAAGCTTCCGCACTTAGGCTGGCGGCACCAGCGACTTGATCTTCTGAATCACCAGATCGATGCCGACATCGTTGCGGCCGCCTTCGGGGATGATCACATCCGCGAAGCGCTTCGAAGGCTCAACGAACTCCATGTGCATCGGCCGCACCGTGGCAAGATACTGCTCCACCACCATTTCCATCGTGCGCCCGCGCTCGCGAATGTCTCGCTCCAACCGCCGTATGAAACGCAGGTCTGCATCCGTGTCGACGAAAATCTTGATGTCCATCAGCTCGCGCAGCGGCTTGTTTTCGAAAATCAGGATTCCTTCAACGATGATTGCGGCGCGCGGCTCGATCTTTGCAACATCCTTTGAACGCTGAAAATTCGCGAAGTCGTAGATCGGAGAATCCGCGGCTTGGCCGGCGCGCAAACGGCGGACATGCTCGATCAGCAGCGTTGTGTCCATCGAATCGGGATGATCGAAGTTCACCTTGACCCGCTCTTCGTAGGAAAGGTCCGGATAATCTTTGTAGTAGTTGTCCTGCTGAAGGATCGAGACGCTGCGCGCTGCTTGCTCGGGCGCAACAAGGTGCAGCCCCTTTGAGTGCGCCTCTGCGCGCGACGATTCCGCGGGCGAAAACGCGAGCGCCTCAATGATGCGGCGCGTGATCGTTGTCTTTCCCGAACCGGTCCCGCCGCAGATCCCAATAATCAGTGGTTTGCTATTCCGCAGTTTGATTCTCCGTTATGCGCCAGCAGGCTCGTTCCGTTCACGCTGCTCGGCCGCACAATCGTCACCGCCGGTTGATCGATGCAGACCGTTCATTGGCGGCCTCGCGCCAGTTTAATGCATCCGCCGGACAAAAACCTGAACTCGGGCTTGTTCGGCAACCGGCGGTAGTTCCTGTCTTCCTAAGTCTATACGTAGCCCGAATGCAACGTGCTGAATTGCTTCCGCATCATGAAAAACGTGTAAGATTGGCGTCGGTGCCCGACGGGCGTTCGTCGCCAGTCGGCTTGCATCACTTCAGGACTCGGGGAAAGCCCATGCGACCGAGACTCCTTGCTCTCGCCCTCTTCGCCGCAATTCTTGTGTCTCACTGGTGCGTCGTTTGTGTGCACGCACAACAGCCTCTAGCTACCTACGATCTCCCCGGCCAAGTCGTCAATTCCGTAACCGGAGAACCAATCGGCGGCGCGCTTGTTGAAGAGTACAGTTCGAACCGCCAAGCGCAGTTCAGTGCAAGCAATGGCTCATTCGACTTCACCGGTTTGCCTCGCGGCCACTTCTCCGTCGTCGCCCGCAAACCGGGCTTTTTCAGTGAGCGGGAGTCAGGGAACCGGACCATCACCGATGTCGCGAGCGTTCCGACCCAAACTAGCTTTGTCGTAAAACTCGTGCCCGAGGCGATTATCTTTGGTCAGGTGACGGGCGCACACGGACAAGCGCTGGAACGAATCCTCGTCACCGCCGAGCGATGGGAAGTCGAGGAGGGCCGAAGACAACTCCACCGTGTCGGGGTCGCGATCACCGACGATCAAGGAAATTTCCGGATCGCTGAGTTGCGCCGCGGCACCTATTTTCTTTCATTCGCACCGTTCGGAGTGCGCACCGTTTATGGCGAGCTTTCCCCGAAAAAATCGGAAACGTCCGGCTATGGCGCGGAGTTCTATCCCGGCGTTACGGATTTCACATCCGCGACGCCTATCACTCTCACTCCGGGCGCGCAGTTCCAAGCCGATCAGGCGTTGACCACAGAAGCCACATTCGCGATCACCGGCCGAGTCGTCGGCGCGAACGGTGCGCGCGGAGTCAGCGTCGCCGTCATCGATAGTGAGGGCAATCCCGCTCAGCGCATGGTACGTGTCGATCCCCGTACCGGGGAATTCAAAATCTCCGGCGTCCCTGCGAGCAAATACGTGCTCATCGCCCGCGCGCAGAGCCGAAACCAACTGACCGCGTATCTTCCGCTCTCGGTCACCTCCGATGTTTCCGGAGTCGTCCTCGCGCTTGGCCCGGGCATTTCGATCCCGGTCCAAGTCGACGACGAAACCACGCACGACACCTCTGGTAGTCCGCATCGCGTTTTCATTCGCATCTTCCCCGCCGCTCCCCGCAGCCATTCCTTCCAACGAGGCACAGTTGCGCCGCAATACGAACACGGGCAAAGCTTGGCTGCATCGATTGAGGGCGTGGTACCCGGGACATACGGCGTCGAAGCCAGAGCTTTTGGCGGCTCGTTCTATGTGGCCGATTTGCGCTGCGGCGCGCTCGACTTGCTGCGTGAGAATCTCATCGTCGGCTCAAGCGGATCACTGCCGCCGATCGAGGTCACATTGCGCGATGATGGCGCTCAATTGACCGGTACTGTGATGCAGAACGGCAAACCAGTGGCAGCGGGCGTTGTAATCTTTTCGCCGGATTATCCGCAGCGGTCTGAAATAACGCGAGCGGGCGATAACGGATCTTTTTCGTCACCCAGCCTCGCGCCGGGAACATATGAAGTGTTCGCCGTTTCGAATCCCGAAAGCATCGAGTTCCGCAATCCCGCTGCCGTACAGAGTTACCTGACGCACGCAACTTCGGTGACCCTGGGGGCTGGCGGCCAAACCAGCGTTCAGCTCGAACTGCCATCGGCGGATGAGGATCAGCCGTGAACTCGCTGATCGTCCTGCTCGCGCTTGTACTGGCTGGCTCACAAGCCCGTGTGCCGCAAACAAGGGCCACGCCTGCTACACACGCGACAAACGGCATCTATCGAATCGCCGGCATGATCGTCGACGCGAACTCCGGCGCCCCAATTCCGGGCGCCCAGCTTTCTATTTCCCGCCCAGGCAACGGCGGCCAAACAACCGCCGACGATACCGGCCACTTCTCCTTCGACGCCTTGCCGCCGGGCACATACATGCTGTCGGCCAGCGCCCATGGCTACGTTTCCGCCAGCTACGATCAGCATGGACAGTTCAGCACCGGCATTGTGGTCGGCAATGCCATCGATTCGGAACACATCGTCTTCCAGCTTCCACCACAAGGCGTCATCTACGGCACTGTCACGGACTCGCAAGGCGACACCGTGCGTCAAGCGCAGGTGACGCTGTTCGAGGTGGAACCGCTCAGCGGCTTGCAGCGGCCTGTCCGACGCGCCAATGCGCAGACCAACGACCTCGGCCAATATCGATTAGCGCATCTGAACGAGGGCCGATACTACGTCGCCGTGCAGGCGCGGCCTTGGTATGCAGAACCGGGATTCACGCACCCGCCGGAACAGCAGCCGGGAAGCGGCTCGTTTACGGACTATCAAAAAAACAACCCGTTGTTGGACGTGGTCTATCCCGTCACATTTTTCCCTGGCGTTGCCGATCCGGCCGCCGCCAACGAACTGCACATCGTGCACGGCGACCAGCAGGAGGCGGACGTGGAGCTAACGCCTGTCCCGTCGGCGGACGTGCTTGTCACCGGCCTGCCGCCCGATCCGCCGAACGGCCCCGCGGCATATCCCAA
>JBOGNK010000225.1:0-6114 GCA_050747085.1 Candidatus Acidiferrales bacterium | reverse complement strand
TTCTCGCTCTGCATGGACAATAAAATGCCCATCATCGTCTTCAACATGAACGTTCCCGGGAATCTGAAACGCGTTGTGACGGGCGACCGAATCGGTTCGATCGTCACGGCGGCGTAATTGCGGCTTTCCGGCCCGGAGGTGATCCGATGACCACCATCACGACAAGCAAGGACGCAATCGCACAAGCAAAAGTTCGAATGGAGAAGGCTGTCGACGATTTTCGCCGCGACCTGGCCGCCGTCCGCACAGGGCGTGCGAATGTCGCGTTGCTCGACGGTGTGCGTGTGGATTATCACGGCACACCCATGCCGATCAATCAGCTTGGCACTCTGAACGTGCCTGATCCGCAGATGATCGTGATTTCGCCATGGGATCCGGGCGCCGTTCCGCTGATCGATAAAGCGATCCGAACGTCCGATCTGGGGCTGAATCCGACGAATGACGGCAAAGTTGTCCGCGTTCCGATTCCTTCGCTGACCGAGGAGCGCCGTAAAGAGCTCGTCAAGCACGTGCACAAAGTTCTCGAAAATCATCGCACCGCGGTGCGGAATATCCGTCGCGACGTGAAGGAAGCCGTCGAGAAGCTCGAGACGGACAAGAAGATCAGCGAGGACGAGAAGAAACGCTCGCTCGACGAACTCGAAAAGCTGACCCACTCCGAAACGAAGAAGATCGAAGACCTCTCCGCAACGAAAGAGAAAGAAGTGCTCGAGATCAAGTGATTTGCGGTCCTGCGATGCAGGTTGAACCGGCCATCGCCAAAGAACCCGGATCTCTCTCGGTGAAGGTGAAAATCTCGGGCGAGCCGTCCGGCAATTTGTCGAACGTAGGTCTCGCGAACATCAGCCCGTGGGATTCAGGAGCGTTGAAGAACCTTGGCTTCCGATGAGCCAATGCTCGATATTTTAAAAATCGTGCTGACGGGCTGTGCGTGAGCAGGAAGGTGGGTCGCTTGCTAAGTGCGGAAATGCGAACGCTTTCAGTTTGGCACGCTACTGTTTTCAGGCAGCGCGAGGTTGAGCTTGCATTCGCCATCCGACGAGCAGGTGAGCGTGCCTCGGCGAATGAGTCTCAGCGGAGTGGTATCGGGGAAAATCTCACCGTAGTTAATCGATCTCAAATCTTTCGAGAATCCGCGCAGTGATTCATCCCCGTTAACGAACCGGACTTCTTCAACGCGCGCCGACGCCCTGGCTTTTCCTCCCGGCGATACCTCGATCAGAAAATTCGCGGATGCTTTCTCTTTCACCGGCAACCGGAGCTGGAACGTTCGGATTCTTTCCAGTTCTGGGCGGCTCTTCGCAACCTGGTCGTTGATCTGTGAGTTGCCTCCAAGCAGAAGCATCAATCGTGCGCGTGTGTCCGGAAGAGGGTCCGGCCCACCGAGCGCCAGCGCGCACTGATGAATCGCCGCGTCTTTCTGGCCTGACTTCACGTAAATTTGCGCGAGATGATCGCCGACCTCGCCGTTTTGCGTGAGCAGCCATGCGGCGCGGATGTATTGCTCTGCCCTCGCGATGTTGCCTTGCCTGTAGTACACCCATCCTAGCGTGTCCCAGTATGCGCCAATGTTTGCGGTCTGCGAAAAATCAGCGGCGGTTACATGCGCAAGGTCGGCCTTTTCGAGAACTGCAGCACTCTGGTGAATGGCACCTTGCGCGTATTGCACGGCTAGATCGAGACTGATCCCTTGCTGTGCGAGTGTGTACGCGGCTTCATTTAGAATTTGCGCGCTCGACGAAATTTCGGTCGCTTTATGCAGCGATGCTAGGCCTTTAGTGCGGTCGCCGATGTTCAGATAACCGCGCCCCAGAAGAATTTCGAGTTCTGCGTTGTCGGGCGAAAGAATCGCAGCCTTCTCCAGCTCCGGAACCGCGTCCGAATATCGGCCTTGACGCAAGAGAATATTTCCCAACTGCGCATGCGCAACAGCATCCAGGGGCTGCAACGTGGTCTGCTTCCGAAACGCAGCGGCGGCGTCGTCATCGCGATGAAGTTGCTCAAACGAGGCGCCTAGATAGTCGTGAACGCGATCATCGGAAGGATTTACGTGCGCCTGCTTTTGGAAAGCCGCCAGCGCATCCGCAGGTTTGTGCGATTGCAGGTAGGCCAGTCCCAGTTCGTTCCATGCGCTCCGGTGATCCGCCTGAAGCTGAGTCGCGCGTTGAAGAAGCAGGATCGCGGCCCGCGCATTCCCCGCCTTTAGCGCGGCCGTCCCGGCATCGACCAGATCATCCGCCGTAGCGTTCGAAGGAATTTCGTCTTTTGCTCCAGATGGATCGGCAACGAACAGAGTTTGGGCGCCGTCCGCCTGAACGGCATGCGAGAACGCCAGATAATCTTGCTCGCGCGATGCGGGCAGCGCGCGCATCTTGAAATTCACTGTTCGGTCTGCGAACAACTCGCCGTTTTCGAGGTGGTAGCTTGACTTGAATTCTGCATAATCCCGTGACACGTCTGTTCCGGCCGGTGCTGTCACCTTGAAATTTGCTGGAAGCCGAAGCCGCAAATGCGTTTCCACGTCGAGCGGTGTGCCAAGCTTGATCGAGTCGCCACGCTTCGCCGGTGGATCAGGCATCCCGATCGTCAGCAGCGGCAGAGCGAGTTTCGCGTGCTCCATTGGCCATGTGAACGCACTAGGATCGGAAAACGCGACTGTCACGTCGAATGCCTTTTCCGTATCGAGCGGATTGCTGGTCGTCACTTCTGTTACTTGTCCGCGCAAGCCGTCGAGCGTAAGGATCGTCTGCGCGAGCGAGTTCCACTGCTCTTGCGGCGTACGGTGAAATGCCGTGCGCAGCACATATTCCGTGTCTCCGCGCAACGAGTAACGAACAGTGCCGCTCAACTTGCCCAACTCGCTCAGTTGCGCGTCGATTTCCACTTTCTGTGTAGAGAGGAATGGCGGATAAAAAGGTGTCGCGACGATGTTTCCACCACCATTATTCCGGATGACGAGCGCGGATTCGCCTCGAAGCGCTGCTGGCAAAAAACCGAATGGCGCAAGGGAAGCGGTCGGATCGATCCATGATGTTGTTTCGCCTTCCGCCACGATCGTGAGGACGTGATCGAATTGGGCGGGTGAGGGCAACGCTGGATCGATCTCGCGACCGTTCGCAACCAGCGCGACATTTGAGCGAATTCCGGCCGCGTCGAGCATCGCCGCAAGCAGCGCGCTTTTTTCTGCGGAATCCCCATAGCCGCTCGCGAGCACGTCCTGTGCAACACGCGGGGCCAATTGCCAGAACTCGCTGGAAAGGTCTATGTCGCGAACCTGTTGGGAGACGTAGGCGCAGATCGCTTTTATCTTTTGCTGATCGTTCGTTGCGCCGCGGGTTAATTCCTGCACCTTCGACCGGATTTGCGGAGTGACTTGTGCGCTTGTGCGTTCGATTTGAGCGTACCATCTCGCCACTGCGGGCCAGTTCTGAAACGAGGCGACCAAAACATCCGCTACCTTCGCGATATGCGCTTGCGGAGAATTCGCGTCGGCTGATGCGCGTTTCAGATGTTCGCGTTTCCAACGCAAGATCGTGCGGCCGTTTTCATTTGTTCGCGTAAAGGACAGGTCATCGCCGTGGAATTGCCCAGCGCCAGCATGTGTCTCGACGCCGGCAATTCGTGAAAACCCTGGCGCTTTGATATTGAACGAGCCGTCCTGGGGAAGATTTAGCTCAAGCCGATCATCCAGAATGATTCCTTCTTGCGGAAAGTTGTAGGAGAACCAGAAGTCTCCGGGTGCGAACGGCTTGATCACGCGAACGGCAATGTCATAGTCCAAAGTATCGCCCGCCGCTAATTTTGGCACCGAGACGTGAAGCTCTTTCAAGTTTGCGTAGGCGGGAAACTGTTTGGCAGTCGCGGATTCCGTGATCGTCCCGGTGTTTGGCTCGTTGACGACCTCACCGTCGCGCTTGTGCACCGTTATGGAACGAACAGACGCATCTTCGTTCGGTGAAATGAAGCTGAAAACAAGCTGCCGAAATTGTTCAGCGCCGGCATCAGTCTGAATGCGTACGCGCGCGGACAGTTCGCGCGTTTCGGTGCCGTCATTTTCGAAGCGAACGCTTACGAAATGGCGTTCGATCAGGAACGGCTCGTTCCGGTATTGGCCACTAGAGATGGTCTGCGACATCGCGATCGGCTGCGACGCGGCACCCGTTGTTTCACCAGTACTTTGTGCCCGGGCGGTGCCGGTTTGCGACGAAAAGACGAACAGTCCGATTATTATGAATGCGAGCAGTCGCCAGCGTATCCCGTTGCATCGGACAGACATCCGTGCTCCCTGTGGAAAAGTTCCGCGAGCAGTCTAGGTCACTTTGGACGAAGCGGAAAGCGCCGCGTTGGCACAAGTTGACGAATCTGGAAGCTACCGCAGACGCACCTTGCGCGTGAAGAAAAGTCGGCGAGGCATGCGTTCAATCGTTAGGATGCGGCGGGATTGCAATTCTCATAACTGCAACGAGATCAATCGAATGGAGTTTGACGTGATCTGTTCCTGGCCCGTCCTCGACAAGTTCTGGGCCGTGTTCTCGGGCAGACAATTGTCGGTTCGCGGCGGCCTGAGGCGCAATTGCGTTGCCCGCTGCCCCGGCATGCCCTAGCGACGCCGCGTCCGTCAGATATGCCCCCGAGCTACATATTTTCCCGGAGTGAATCGAGTTGACACGTCTTGGTGTTTTACCTATACTTACCCGGTTGTTTTGATGGATTTTGGCCAGTGGTGAAAGGGAAGTCTTCGCGTCCCGGAACAGAGAACGACGGAACGGGGCGACGGAGAGCAGCCGAAATGGGGCGCCAGCCCCGCAAAGCTGCGTGAGCCTCTCCGCTGTACGTTGATGCGGTTCACTCTGTGGGGGTGAACTGACCGCGCGGAGTATCGAGTAGCTCCTTCGAGAGCGGCGACCTTTCTGTTCATTCATCTGCGGGACGTGCGGACTTTTGTCTAAGTCTGCAGGCCTGCGCGGCACCAACGACAACAGCATTCGAAAGTTTAAGGGATTCGGAGGCTTATAGTGCCGACATTTGCGCAACTGGTGCGATACGGCCGGGAACAGATCCGGACGAAAACAAAATCGCCTGCGCTCGAAGGGTGCCCCGAAAAGCGCGGCGTCTGTATTCGCGTTTATACCCAGACGCCGAAGAAACCTAATTCAGCGCTGCGCAAAGTGGCACGCGCCCGGCTGACGAACAGCGCGGAAGTCACGACGTACATCCCCGGCATCGGTCACAACCTACAGGAGCACTCCATCGTGCTCGTTCGCGGAGGCCGCGTGAAGGATTTGCCCGGCGTTCGCTATCACATCGTGCGCGGCACGCTTGATGCGGCCGGCGTTGAAAATCGCAAGCAAGGCCGGTCGAAATACGGCGCCAAGCGGCCGAAGGCCGCCAAGTAGGGAGCGGAAGAGAATGCCTAGAAAAGGTTGGGTTCTACGGCGAAAGACCCCGGGCGACCCGGTTTACGGCAGTGATATCGTGCAGAAGTTCATCGTCAGCATGATGTACGACGGAAAGCGTTCCACCGCGCAGAACATTTTCTATACGGCGATGGACAACGTCGGGAAGAAAACGAACGACGATGCGCTGAAGCTTTTCAAGAAAGCTATCGAGAACTGCAAGCCGGTTCTCGAAGTGAAGACGCGGCGTGTTGGCGGCGCGAACTATCAGGTTCCCGTGGAAGTGAACCCGTTTCGCAAGCAGTCGCTTGCGGTGCACTGGCTGATCACCAGCGCGCGTTCCCGCGGCGGAAAGTCGATGATCGACAAGCTGACGGAAGAAATCATCGACGCGGCGAACGGTCGCGGTGGCGCTGTGAAAAAGCGCGAGGACGTTCACCGCATGGCGGAAGCCAATAAGGCCTTCGCTCACTATCGCTGGTAGCCTTTTCAAAAGATTGTACGGGCGCTGCTTGCTGCGCCCGCGACGGCAAAGGGCGAAGTTCGAAAGAGAAGACGACCATAGGAAATGGCAAGACAAGTACAACTCGACCAAACGCGCAATATCGGGATCATGGCGCACATCGATGCCGGCAAGACGACCGTCACCGAGCGCATCCTGTTCTACACGGGTGTCACCTATAAGATCGGCGAAGTCCATGAAGGCACGGCCACGATG
>JBOGNK010000224.1:0-7759 GCA_050747085.1 Candidatus Acidiferrales bacterium | reverse complement strand
CGAGTTTCAGGCCGTATCGATGGTTGGCGGAACGATTTCGCCGAAAACTGATTCACCGCGAGAGTTTCAGAGCTTCGGTCCTCCACTCCTCTGACACACACGCGGTGCTAACAGCACTGAACGGCAGAGGTGTCGCTTGACAACGCCTTCGTTCTTATCGAGGGGCACCCTCAAAATCAACATCTCATGCTGGGTGCGAGGGACTTGGCCACGTGCCAATACCAAAACGCCCAGCGAGACCCGCCATCGAGATCGGCGGGCAGACGCCCTTCGACTCCGCTCAGGACGAGCGGGCGCTACATTCAAAACCTGGGGCGAGCTCCTGTCAATGCAGTGCACCGGATCAGCGGACGCGGTGCGACACAAGGAAGGACTACTTTCGTTTGTAAATGCGGATGATGTCGTCTTTCACTTCGACGACGCTGCCGGGATATTCGCGGGCGGCGTGGTCGCGGAGTTCGTCGATCGAATAGTAGTCGCCGTGGCCGTCGAAATAGCGCGCGTCGTCGATCAGCAGGACGTGATCGCGAATCGGGTGCCGGTAAATGCACTCGAGTTCCTTCTTCACGGGCGCATCGATGTCGCCCCAGTGCGCGTCGATCCAAAATAGGGCTGGTTCCTTAATCAGCGGGACGATGGCGGGGAGAATTTGTCCGCTGTCCCCCTGATACAGATGGATGTTTGGGTAGGCCTCGAATTTGCGCGTGGCGCGCGCTGCCAGCCATGTGTCGAGCTCGATCGAATAGATTTCGCGGAAGTGATTCTTCTGGACGTTGATCATGTTGCCGAGATTCGTCCCGGTTTCAACCATCACCTTCAGCTTGAAACGTTCGCCAAATTCCGTGAGCGTGCGCTGCTTGATGATGTGCGGCACTTTCGGCTGGGGGCGGCCGCGGACACGCCACCAGAGATATTCGCCACGCTGGGCGGTCCATTTATACGGCCCGAAAAAAACGCTGTCTCGGAACCATTTGTCCGGGATGTAGCGTGTGTCGTCGAAGTTCTTGCGCCTGAGCATGGCGGGCACATCATATCAATTTTCGGGCTGTTATTTTCCGCGTGACATCTTCTCGGGGTCTCGCGCATCATTTCGGCGGCTCCGGTAGTGGATCGGTCTGAATTTTAACTGCTTTCGCATGTCAGGGTTTGAATCATCAAACCCTGAAACCCGGCAGTCGGAGGAGTTGTGCCTCGAATTCTGGACGTGGGGTGTGGGCCGACAAAGTATCCCGGGTCGATCGGGCTGGATATGAACCCGAACACGGCGGCAGACGTGATCGGCCATCTGGACAAGGGTGGATTGCCGTTTCGCGACAACTCATTCGACGAAATTCGCGCGGAACATTTCATCGAGCACGTGGCGGACGCAATCGCGACGATGGAAGAATTTCATCGCGTGACGCGAGCCGGGGGAACGATTTTCATCTTGACCCCGCATTATACGGACTGCAACTCGTTCACGGACCCGACGCACCGGCGGCACCTGAACAGTTATTCGTTCCATTATTTCTATCCCGGCGGCAGGCACGGAAGGGAAATGTGGTACACGAGAGCGCGGATGCGCGAGATGCGGCTGAGAGTGAAGTTGCTTCGCGTGTGGCGCTTTTTAGGGTTTGAATTCCTGGTGAACCATAGCCGCCTGTTCCGGCAGTTCTGGGAGCAATATTTGAGTTTTGTGATTCGGGGGAAGGTGCTGGAATTCACATTCGAGGTGATCAAGTGATGGGTGGAGGTCCGCGCACCGATATACCCGATAAGGAGGGCCTCGAAGCGATCCGGCGCGATTGGGACACGCGCGCGAGGGAAGATGCACGGCACTACATCAACTGGCCCTACGTTCCCAACGAAGAGGGCGCGTTTTTCGAATCAGGCCGCGTGGACTACGAGCGATTCGTAACGTCATTTCTGCGGAAGATGAGCTTCGATCCGCGGGGAAAGACAGCGCTCGAAATCGGCTGTGGGATCGGGCGGATTGCGCGCTGGATGTCGCAGGATTTCGCAACATATACGGGCGTGGACGTTTCTCCGGAAATGGTTCGGAAAGCTTCGGCCTATGGCATACCCAACGCGAGGTTTCGCGCTGTTTCGGGTGGCGATCTTTGTGAGATCGCGAGCGCGAGCGTGGATTTCGTGTTTTCGTTCGCCGTGTTCCAGCACGTACCGGACAAGGCGGCGATCCTGAACTATTTTTCGGAAACGGCGCGCGTGCTGCGGCCCGGGGGAATTTTCCGCCTGCAGATGAAGGGACTTTCCGCGCTGAACCTCGGGAGCACGGCGATAGAAGCCGGGCTTACGGAGAAAAAGCGTCTGGCCGGGATGCGACTGCCATTCCTCAGAGTTCGGCACCTTGACACGTGGCAAGGGCGCTCGATCGCGCCGGAAGAGGCAATTCGCGAGTGCACGTCGCGAGGGCTAACGGTGACCGACCTTGAGGGGCGGTGGACCATTATGATGTGGGTGGGCGGCGAAAGGGCGAGCGTAATTTGAGCGAGACGAGGGCAGCATGCTGGCGCGATTGATGTTCGCGTTTGTGGATTTCAGGGCGCGAAAAGGGCTGGCGGACGCGGAAACCGAGATGACGGCGAAGGAGCGCGCGCGGCGAACCGGCATTCGAGGCGAGACGTACGCGTACTGGTATTTGCGGCGGCACGGATACGTCCTAGTGGCGCGGAATTTTCGCGCCCCGGGAATCAAGGGTGAGATCGACATGGTGGGGTATGACGGTGACGTGCTGGCGTTCGTCGAGGTGAAAACGCGCGCCGCTGCGGCGGATGATTCATCGAAGATGCGGCAGGCCCGGCCAGAAGACGCAGTGAACTGGGAGAAGCGGCGCAATCTTTCGCGGATGGCGCGCCAGTTTCTGCGGGTGCGAAGGATCGAGCGGGCGAATTGCCGGTTCGATGTGATGGCGGTGGAGAATCACGCGGGAACGCGGCCGGAAGTGCGGTTGCACAAGGGAGCATTCACGGCTGTAGGGTAGCGCTCCTTGTGAGCGCGTGCGGCGCTGCACCTCAGGGGTTAAAACCCCTGAAAAGCTGCGAGGCTTTATGTCGGAGCTAAAGCTCCGACCCCTAGAGACGGCGCTTCAGGGCGTGACTGGACGATCTTGTTTTTCTGGAAACGGGCGCAGCGTATTAGGCCTGCGATCATCCCCCCAGCGGCTAAAGCCGAACCCGTGATTGTTAGTGTGCGCGCGGGTCGGCATGACTGAAGGTCATGCCCTGACACGAAAACCTTCTCAAGTAGACAGGCCATGCCTTCGGCAGGCAGGCTCCGACCCCCTAGAGACGGCGCTTCAGGGCGTGACTGGGCGATCTTGGTTTTCTGGAAACGGGCGTATTAGGCCTGCGATGCATCCCCCAGCGGCTAAAGCCGAACCCGTGATTGTTAGTGTGCGCGCGGGTCGGCATGACTGAAGTCATGCCCTGACACGAAAAGCTTCTCAATCAGACAGGCCATGCCTTCGGCAGGCAGGCTCCGCCCCCTAGAGACGGCGAATTGCCGGTTCGACGTGATGGCGGTGGAGAACCGTGCGGGAACGCGGCCGGAAGTGCGGTTGCACAAGGGAGCATTCACGGCCACGAACTAGTTGCTGGATTCATTTCTTCCTTTCGGTGGCCCGCCGAAGAAGCTCGCGGGGGGCGGAAACGCGGTCAGCTTGCGGCGCGTCATATACTCGTTGGCCCTGAGGAAGCTTGTACTGTGTCCCGGCGCGGGACGGATTCGAAGTACAACTTATTGCGCGCTAGAAGCGCGACTCATTCAGTACGCTAGAAGCGGCTTAGCTGGCGCGGGCCGAGGGGACGCCGGCGACGTGCGGGCCCAGCAATCTCTCCGAAGGAGAATGTTATACTTTATAGTTCGCCCATGCTGACCCATTTGCGGAATCATCCCGTGCGAAGAGTCACGTTGCTGCTGGCGCTGGCAGTGCCCCTTGCGGCTGTGCTGGCGGGCTGTGCCGATCGCGGAGACACTCCGCCCGCGCAGGATAAGGCTGTGCCCGTGGTGGTAGCGCAGGTTGCGCGCAAGGGTATTCCCGTGAATTTGAGCGCGATCGGCACGGGCCAGGCGTTCAAGACGGTGTCAATCGAATCGCAAGTCGCGGGAATCGTGAAAGAGTTGCATTACCATCCCGGCCAGTACGTTCATCAGGGGGACTTGCTGGTTACGCTGGACGACCGGCCTTTTCTCGCCACGCTGGCTCAGGTGAAGGCCAATCTGGCGCGAGACAAGGCGCAGGCGCAACTCGACGAGTCGCAGGTGGGCCGCTACAAGGAGCTCTACGACGGCGGCATCGTTCCGCGCGAACAATACGACCAATATCTGGCGACGGCTTCCTCAGCGAACGCCACCGTTTCCGCAGATGAAGCCGCAATTCAGACGGCTAATATTCAGCTCTCGTACTGCTCGATTTACGCGCCGATCGGCGGCGTGACGGGAGCGCAACTGGTATATCCGGGCGCGGCGGTGAAGGCGAACGATGTTCCCGTTCTGGTGGTGATCAATCAGGTTTCACCGCTGTACGTAACCTTCTCCGTGCCGCAACAGTACCTGGGGGACGTTAAGCGTTTCATGGAACGCGGGCAGCTGCCAGTGCAGGCGGTTCCGCGCGGCGACTCGCGGCCCGAAGTGGGCCATCTAACGTTCGTCAACAACGCGGTGGACGCGACAACCGGCACGATTCAACTGATGGGTACATTTCAGAATTCGGATCATCGACTGTGGCCCGGACAATTTTCAGACGTGACGCTGCGCCTGGCGGAACAGGAGAACGCGGTGGTGGTGCCCGCGCAAACGGTGCAGACCGGACAAGAGGGCGATTACGCTTTCGTGGTGAAGCCGGACAAGACAGTTGCGGTGCAGAAGGTGAAGGTCGGTCGAACCGTTGATGGAGACACGGAGATACTCGCAGGATTGCAGCCGGGGCAAACGGTGGTTACCGACGGGCAGATCAACCTCGTAACCGGCACAAAGGTTTATTTCACGAACAGCCTCTAGTGGGCGCCAGGCTTTAGATTTCGATGAACATCACAGAACTATTCATTCGGCGCCCTGTAATGACCAGCCTTGTGATGCTGGCCATCTTGGCATTTGGAATTCTGGGCTACCGCGACCTGGCGGTCAGCGATCTGCCCAACGTTGATTTCCCCACAATTCAGGTTTCCGCGAGCCTTCCCGGCGCGAGCCCTGAGACGATGGGCTCCTCTGTAGCGACGCCGCTCGAGAAGCAATTCACCACAATTGCAGGGCTGGACTCGATGACGTCGACCAGCTCGCTGGGAAACACGTCGATCACACTGCAATTCAACCTGAACCGAAATATCGACTCCGCCGCTCTCGATGTGCAGGCTGCGATCACCTCGGCATCGAACCAGCTTCCGCCGAACATGCCGAGCCCGCCGACGTTCCGCAAAGTGAATCCCGCCGATTCGCCCGTTCTTTTTCTTGCGCTGACCTCTGCGACGCTGCCGGTCTCGGAAGTGGATGAATACGCCGAGACGCTGCTGGGCGAGCAGATTTCGATGGTTCCGGGCGTCGCGCAGGTGGGCGTGTTCGGATCGATGAAGTACGCGGTCCGCGTGGAGGCGAATCCGGAAGAACTGGCCAGCCGCCGGATCGGAATCGACGAATTGGCGCAGGCGATCCAGAGCGCAAACGTCAACATGCCGATGGGAACGCTGTACGGCCAGCACAAGGCGTTCAACATTCAGTCGAACGGACAGCTTACGGACGCGGCGCATTACCGGCCGATGATCGTCGCGTACCGCAACGGCGCGCCGGTGCGATTGGACCAGGTGGCGACGGTGTTGGACAGCGTGCAGGACGACAAGGTGATGAACTGGATCAACGCGGAGCCCGGAATCATCCTGGCGGTCCAGCGGCAGCCCGGCAGCAACACGATCGACATCGTGAATGCGGTGCGCAGTTTGCTGCCGCGCTTCCGGTCGATCATGCCGCCGGCCATGCACCTGGCTGTGGAGTACGACAAGTCGATCTCGATTCAGGAATCGGTGAGCGATGTGAAGTTCACGTTGTTCCTGGCGATCGTACTGGTGGTGCTCGTCATCTTCCTGTTCCTGCGGAATGCGTCGGCCACGTTGATTCCCAGCCTCGCGTTACCGATGGCGATCATCGGCACGTTCGCGGTGATGTACCTGCTGGACTATACGGTCGACAACTTATCGTTATTGGCGCTGACGCTATCAGTGGGTTTCGTCGTCGACGACGCGATCGTGATGCTCGAAAACATCGTGCGTCACATGGAGATGGGGAAGGGTGTGCTCGAAGCCGCCCTGGACGGCTCGAAGGAAATCGGCTTCACGATCGTTTCCATGACGCTGGCGCTGGCCGCCGTGTTCCTTCCGGTGTTTTTCATGGGCGGAATCCTGGGGCGCCTGCTGCACGAGTTTGCCGTGGTGATTATTTCCGCCGTGCTGGTGTCGGGCTTGGTGTCGCTGACGCTGACGCCGATGCTGTGCAGCCGCTATTTGCGGGGAGAACACGGGCGGACGCACGGCTGGTTCTACCGCAAGCTCGAAGGCATCCTCGACACGTCGTTGCGCTGGTATGGGCTGACTCTGCGGTGGTGCCTGAGCCATCGCGGTCTGGTGATGCTGTTTGGCCTGTTGACGCTGTTCGGAACTGCGTGGGAGTTCTGGATTATTCCGAAGGGGTTCTTGCCGGAAGAAGATAGCTCGGAAGTGGTGGTGTTCAGCGAAGCGAACCAGGGCATTTCGTTCGATGCGATGATGGCGCATCAGCAGGCGGTGAACAAGATCCTGCTGGACGATCCGAACACGCTGGAATTCTTCTCGAATATCAGCGATTCGAACAGCGACGGCTTGAACAACGGGCGCGCGTACGTTCACCTGAAAGAGCCCCGCGATCGGCCGTGGACGGACAATCCGAAGTACGACCATCTTGTCGCGGAGTTTGGCCACACGCCGATCCTCAGCTCTCTGGTTGGCCTCATCCGGCCAATCTTCGAGCGGCATATGAGCATTCAGGACATCACCGACGAGCTGCAGCCGAAGCTGAGCCGTGTCCCTGGAGTGCGCGTATTTCTGCAAAATCCGCCGGCAATCCGGATCGGTGGCCACCTGACGAAGAGCCAGTATCAGTTCACGTTGTCGAGCCCCGACCAGGACGCGCTCTACAAGTTCTCGCAGGTGATGGAAACGAAACTGAAGGAACTGCCGGACCTTACCGACGTCACGACGGACCTGCAAATCAAGAATCCGCAGGCGAACGTGGTGGTGGACCGCGATCAGGCGTCGGCGCTTGGCGTCACGCCGGAGCAGGTGGAGAACGCGCTGTACAGCGCGTATGGCCAGCGGCAAATCTCGACGATCTACACGCCGAATAACGAATACTGGGTGATTCTGCAGGTTCAGGACAAATTCCAGAGCGATCCGAACATGCTGAACGATCTGTACATTCGGTCGTCCGGCGGACAACTGATCCCGCTGAGCGCCGTCTCCAGGTTCACCACCGGCCTCGGCCCGCTGACGGTGAATCACACCGGCCAATTGCCTTCCGTGACGATTTCATTCGACTTGCCGCCCGGCGTCGCGCTGGGCCGGGCCGTCAGTGACGTTCAGAATGCGGCAAAATTTCTGCCGATTTCGATCAGTACGAGTTTCCAGGGCAGCGCGCAGGCGTTTCAACAGTCGCTCACGGGATTGGGCCTGCTGCTGATCACCGCGGTCCTGGTGATTTACCTTGTATTGGGCATTTTGTATGAGAGCTACGTCCATCC
>JBOGNK010000223.1:0-14108 GCA_050747085.1 Candidatus Acidiferrales bacterium | reverse complement strand
GAGTACAGGCAGCTGTCGAACAATTCTCGCGTCTAGCGGGCGATACCGAAGATACTGTACGGACCGCACAATCGAATGCCCAAAAATCGCTGGATGTAACTCTCAACAGCCTGCGCCTTGACCAACGCGCATGGCTGGGTATCGCCGACAAGACGCTAACTATTAAATATTCCATAATATAGTGACAGCTCTGCGTTCTTGTGGTATGTTCGGCACATGGGGAATCCACGAGGAGTACGGCGGAATGCCGAACAGCTCAAGGAACTGGAACGGCGGCGCCTGTTGGGCGCCCGTCTATTGTGCCAGGGAGTGCCGCAGGCGGAGGTGGCCCGGCGGGTCGACGTGCACCGACAGTCGGTGAGCCGATGGGCCCAACAATTGAAGCTCGGCGGACGGAGAGCGCTGCGAAGCGCCGGACGTGCGGGGCGCAAGCCGCGCCTCGGGCCGACCGAGTTGAAGCGTATCGTGCGGGGACTGGAGCGCGGCCCGGAAGCGCTGGGATACGAAACCGGTCTGTGGACCTCCTGGCGCGTTGCGGACTTGATCGAGCGCGAATGCGGGGTGAAGTTCTCCGCCGTGCAAGCCTGGCGCATCCTGCGGCAACTGGGCTGGACGCCGCAACGTCCCGCTGGCCGCGCATTGGAGCGCGACGAGGAAAAGATCCGCCGCTGGAAACAGCAGCGCTGGCCGGAGATTAAAAAAAAGCGCGAAAAGAAGGGCGCATCATCGTCTTCATCGACGAAAGCGGATTGAGCGAGCGGCCGCACCGGAAACGCACCTGGGCTCCGAAAGGGCAAACGCCCGTGCTGCAATATCACTTTACTTGGAAGACGCTTTCCGCCGTGGCCGGCATCACCTTCTGGAATTTCTACTTTCGGCTGTTTGCCGGGACGATCCGCAGCCCTCAGGTGATCGAGTTTCTGAGCCATCTGCTCCGGCATGTGGACGGCAAGGTGCTGATCGTGTGGGACGGCCTTGCCGCGCATCGCAGCCGGGCGGTGTGGGAGTTCGTGAGCCAACAGCGCGGGCGCATCTGGCTGGAGTTCCTGCCGGCCTACGCGCCGGAACTGAATCCGACCGAATACATCTGGGGCCATCTGAAGCAACACGAACTGGCCAATTTCTGCCCCAAGGACTTGGGCCAACTGGGCGTCACAGCTATCCGCGCTCTGAAACGGATGCGCCGCCGCCCCCGTTTGGTTATGGCCTTCTGGCAGCAAGCGAAACTCTTCCCGTTGTAACTATATTATGCAATTCTCAATAACTTGTAAACGTACAAGTAGTCCCAATTTGCTCTGCCGCCGCTATAGTTCAGGTCCACCGCAGCTTCTTCTTTCCCATCGCCGTCGAGATCGCCATACGTGACGGATTCGAACCAAAGCCCAGGGGCTCTACTGCGGTCCCCACCATCCTCTACCTCTTCCCAGAATCTATGGACTCCCGCTCTGAGTTGGACGGTGCTTGCAGGGCTGGAGTCGATCCAATGCCATGGGTTCCCCAAATTCTCCGGTTCGCCGCCACCGTTCCAAGGATAGGTAAAATTCTTAAACCCGACTTTGCGAATGGAGGTCGTGCTTGGAGGTGGTGCGAAAATTAGCATAGCCAGTGCTACCGACACAGATGGAAGAAGACGAGCCATGTTCGCTCCGCCTCGCGTGAAGTTCCCGGCTGTGTTTTAGCACAGATCTCCGGCCGAGTGGACGAGTAACGGGCTTACCGGACAATTGCTTTCGGCAGGACCAAATGGCCGGTTAGCCGACTAATCAGGACTTGGCGCCATATTTGCTGATCCCCTACCAGCGGAATCAACGCTTACAATCTGCTGACCGAGAAACATCCAGTTCGACATACCCGCCATAACTTTCTCCTGAACGAAATTTCGCACCCGTTCATTGGGAATCCTCACGGGAGAACTTAATCACCCGAATAGAGAAGTTTCGCCCAACCGACGATTCGCGCCGCTGCTCACTCTTCGCACACCTAACATGGCAAGACGATCCCGTGAGGCTAGTACGATAACGCCCCGGATTTCTGTTTGGTCTTGGCCGATGGGGAATTTGCCTTCGCCGGCTGCGCGGCTGTGGCCTCGTGATGGGCAGTAAACTCCTCGTAGTTGCCTTTGAAATCCTCGATCTTGCCGTCGTGGAAGTGCCAGATGCGAGTCGCTACTTCGTCAATCACGTCGTGGTCGTGCGTGACGAACAGTACCGTGCCGTCGTAACGCTGCAGCGCGATGTTCAGCGCGTTGATGGATTCGAGGTCGAGGTGGTTGGTCGGTTCGTCGAGCACCAGGAAGTTCGGCTTTTGCAGCATGAGGCGGCAGAAAATCATCCGCGCTCTTTCGCCCCCGGAAAGCGTAGCTGTCGGTTTCATGGCATCGTCGCCGCTGAACAGCATCTGGCCCATCAGGCCGCGTAGTTCCTGCTGATTCGCGGCAGTATCGAATTGCCGGAGCCAATCGAGCGCGGTCATGCCCCTGGTGATGGATTCGCCGTGATCCTGCGCAAAATAACCCAGGGCCACTTCGTGCCCCCAGCGCGCTTCCCCGTGGTTGATCTGAAATTTGCGGTCCTCGTCTTCGACGAATCCGGGCGCATTGAGCACGAGGGACTTAAGAAGTGTGGTCTTGCCTGCGCCGTTGCGCCCCATCAGGGCGATCTTCTCGTGACGGTGCACTTCGGCGGAGAACCTCGGAATGACTTTGTGCTCGCCGTAGGATTTTTCCACACTGCGAATCTGCAGCGGATGCTTGCCGGAATTGCGCTTCATGTCGAACCTGATGTAAGGCCGCTGGATGTTCGATTTTGCGAGTTCGGTGGTTTGCAGGCGCTCCACTTCTTTTTTGCGCGACGTGGCCTGCGCGGAACGCGTGCCGGCTGAGAAGCGTGCGACGAAGTCCTGCAATTGGGCGATTTTCTTTTCGCGTTGCGCGTTTTCGGCTTCAATCCGCGCCCGAACATGAGTCTTGGCGATAACCATGTCGTCGTAGCCGCCGTTGTACATGATGATGGTTTCGTAGTCGATGTCGGCGGTGTGGGTGCAGACGCTGTTCAAGAAATGGCGGTCGTGCGAGATGACAATGAGCACGCCTTCGTATTCGGTTAGGTATTTTTGCAGCCAGTGCACGGAATCGAGGTCCAGATTGTTGGTGGGCTCATCGAGGAGCACGGCGCTCGGATTGCCGAAGAGCGCCTGCGCCAGCAGTACGCGAACTTTTGGGCCGCCCTGCAACTCCCCCATTTTGCGTTCGTGCAGGTTGCTTTCGACGCCCAAGCCGTCCAGCAGCATGCCGGCGTCGGATTCCGCGGTGTAGCCTTCTTCTTCGCCGATGATGCCCTCGAGTTCGCCGAGGCGCATGCCGTCGGCATCGCTGAGTTCTTCGTGGGGTTGGGCGTAGAGTGTCTCGCGCTCCTGGAGGGCCGACCAGAGCACGGCGTTGCCCATGATGACGGTATCAATGACACGATATTCGTCGAAGGCGAACTGATCTTGGCGCAGCACGCCCATTCGTTTTGGCCGGGTGACGGAGCCTTTGGTTTGTTCGATTTCACCTGTAAGAATCTTCATGAAAGTGGACTTGCCCGCGCCGTTCGGGCCGGTCACACCGTAGCGGCGCCCGGCGTTGAAGGTGCAGGTGACGTCCTCGAAAAGAACCTGAGAACCGAAGCACATAGAAACGTTACTGACAGAGAGCATAAGCAATTCATTGTAGCGTGAATTCGCGGCGCTTTCTTCCCGCCACAATTCGAGGCGGGTACATTGAGGCCGAAACGAAAAACTATACAGTGTTTCGTCGGAGTTTCCTCCCTGTGCAGACCTAAAGCGATAGCCACCAGCACGCTTCTTACGCCGTGGGTTCGTCAACGCAAGCGGAGTTCGGGTGCGAGCCAACAGCGTAGGCGGGGCGGACTCCCGATAAACGGGCTTACCGGACATTCACTTCCCGATCCTGGGGCGCTCTAGGAGCCTGCGACCTTGGGGGTTGACTGGGCTCCTGGCGGTTCGCTGAACGGATCCATCGGGATCGGCGCGTACTCGATGTCGATGACGTCGAGTTGGGTCGTCTTCGCTGGCGCGCGCAGATCCACACGGTCGCCGGGCCTCGCCTTCATCAGCGCATTGGCAAGAGGCGAGCGCCAGCTGATATAGCCGCGGTTGAGGTCCACTTCGTCGATGCCGACAATCGAGACGACGTGTTCGACGCCGGCATCCTTGTAGGTCACGGTTGCGCCGAAGAAAACGCGTGTAGCGGCTGACTGCGGCCGCGGTGCGGCGGGATCGACGACCACGGCCGCGTCGATACGTTTCGTGAGAAAGCGAATTCGCGAATCGATCTGGCGTAGCCGTCGCTTGCCGTAGAGATAGTCGGCGTTTTCACTGCGGTCCCCGTTAGTCGCAGCCCACGCTACGACCTCCACCACTGCCGGCCGCTCGCGAGTCAGTAGAAACCGATGTTCGTCCTTCAGCCGCTGCAATCCGGCGGGCGTGATGTAGTTTTTGAGCGTCGGCCCTGCTTCCTCGCGCACCGGTTCTCGGAGCGGCCGCTTTGTTCGCATTTGCCACTTTGCCATGGGATTTCGTGTACTTGCGGTGACCCAATCTAGGAAGGTCCGCGCCTCGGTGCTGACAATTCCTCGCACGGCGAACGTGACGTACGCCGGCTAGATGTCAAATAGTACATCGGCCTTTCCTGTGGCACTCTCAGGAAAATGCGGTGACCCATCCGCTTGCAGATCAAGGCGAAGAAGCATGAGGTTATGGCGAAGTCCTGAGTAACGGGGTTACCGGACACTCGTTTCTAGCGCAAATGGAGTGTCCGGTAAGCCGCTCCTCAAGATCAACAAGATACAGCAGCTCTGGCCGAGAGGTTTTCTGAACGCCCTACGAAATCCGTTTTTCTCTAGCTGCTTCCCATAACGTGCTGGAGCTTCGCCGTATCGACGTACTGTTGGAATCTGATCACCTTGCCGTCTCTGATGTCCCAGACATGGCAAACCTGCGTGTCCATGCTCCTACCGGTCGTCTTGTACCTCCCGCTGTACCGGCCTTCAACGATGACGCTGTCGCCAGCATCGTGAAATGATTTCGGATGGACAGCGAATCCGTCCCACTCTGCACCCAGTTTCACGAATAGATTGTTCAGGACGGCGTCCGGCCCTACCCAAGCTCCGCCATTGGGCATGTAGGGGTTGCTCTCCGCCTCGTGCCAATGTATTTCCGAACTCATCGCACCAAGAACGGTCGGGATATCTCCCCGACCAAACGCATCGTAGAGATTCCTCAGAAGTTTTACGTTGTCCATGTTCTCCTCTCACGTGGGAGGGTATCACAGGTCCAAACCCTCTATTTCAAAGCCGGTTTTCTCCGGCCACACAGTCCTCTTTGCGTCGTCAATTGACGGTTGATGCGCGTACTGGCGGCGAGTGGCCGAGTAACGGGCTAACCGGACATTTGCCCGAAAAACTTATAAGTGATGCCACGGGTGTATCACTTCTCCCCGCCTGTAAGCCACCCCCCAAATGGGCTACCTAACAGCCTCTCCCGCAGAATGGGCTTGCATTCTGAATCGCTGGTGATGTGAAATGCGTGCCGCAGACCTCTGTGGGCCCGGAACCGGTAAGACCGGCGGGTTAAGTCGGAGGCGGGGCGGTTGGTGCGTCATTCTATCGACCGACGTCTATTGATCCTCGGTCGAAGCGTTCAATCAGAAGCGAGTGTTGCTCGCGTGGGCCATCTCTCACACCCCGCAGAGGTTTGCAGTCGACCTGCAATAAGAATTAGAACGGGCGACGGTGGTGCTTGGTACCGGTTAGGCGCTGCCTTCGAAGCAAGCCTGAATTCCTTGACTGAATTTTAAGCTGCACTGAATTTCTTAAGCGAGAGGTCTTGCCATGTTCAAAGCGCGTTGCGTTCTGCTTTCCTGTCTGTTCCTGATATTGCCGACGGCGTTTGCGGCACCCGCACCATCCGACCAACTCACGAGCGCCCTGCACTGGCGCAGCGTAGGTCCCTATACCGGCGGCCGCGTCACTACGGTAGCCGGCATTGCCGACCAGCCCAACGTCTTTTACATGGGCACGGCGGGTGGAGGCGTCTGGCAGACGGAAGATTACGGCCACACGTGGAAGAACATTTCCGACAAGGACTTCAAGAGCAACAACATCGGCGCTATGGCGATCGCGCCTTCGAACTCGAAAATCATTTATGTGGGCACCGGTGATTCCGCTCCCCGCAACACGGTTTTGACCGGCGAGGGGATGTATAAGTCCACCGATGGCGGAAAGACGTGGACATTCGTCGGGCTCGGCGACACTCACATCATCAGCTGGATCGTGGTGGATCCCACGAATCCCGATGTGGTGTACGCAGCGGCGCTGGGCCATTTGTTCGCTCCCAATCCGGAACGCGGCGTATTCAAGACCACCGACGGAGGCAAGACCTGGAAGAAAATTCTTTACGTTAACGACGACACGGGCGCGATCTGCATGGCCATGGACCCGTCCAATCCGCAGGTGGTGTATGCCGCGATGTGGCAGATGTCCCGACGGCATTGGACATTTTCCAGCGGCGGCGCAGGCAGTGGCATCTACAAAACGACGGACGGCGGCGCAAACTGGACCAACATCTCACACGCCTCGGGGTTACCGACTGGCATCTTCGGAAAAATCGGCATCGCAGTCGCGCCGAGCAAGCCAAATGTTGTCTACGCGCTGATTCAAGCCGACTACAAGGGCCAAGCGGGCGGCCTATTCCGGTCCGACGATGCAGGCCAGAATTGGACCCTCATCAACAACAGCATGGACATCACCCAACGCGCGTTCTACTACATGACCATCTATGTGGACCCCAAGGACGCCGATACGATTTACCTGCCGAACGTCGGGGTGTATGTGTCGCACAACCAGGGCAAGAAGCTAACCGCCCTGCATCCGCCGCATGGCGACAACCATGTGATCTGGGTTAATCCCAACAACCCGCAAATCCTGATCGAAGGGAATGACGGGGGCGCGGCGGTCAGCCAAAACGGCGGCAAGGCATGGAGTTCCGAGGATAACCAGCCGACTGGGCAGTTCTATCACGCCAATCTCGACGATCAGTTCCCGTTCCATATTTACGGCGCGCAGCAGGACCGGAGTTCAGTGGAAGCCGCGAGCGCCACTGCTGCGGGAAGTATTCCGCCCGTTTGGAGAAACGTAACAGGCGGAGAGATGAGCTGGGTGGTGCCGACACCTGACCGGCCTTGGATCACTTATGGCAGCGGGTATTACAGCATGGAGTGGAAAGAGGATTACAGGAAGGGAGTGTCCACGAATGTGGCTCCCTGGCCGGACTACAGGTTCGGTCTCGAGGGAACGGCGGAAAAATACCGCTATGGCTGGAATCATCATCCTGTGACGTTTGCCCCCGGCAACTCTAAAGAGCTGGTAATGGGAGCGAACGTGCTGTTTGAGACTCTCGATGAAGGCATTCACTGGAAAGTGATCAGCCCAGACCTGACGCGCAACGATAAGAGCAAGCAGGAACGCCCGGGAGGCCCGATCAGTGCCGACGTGACCGGCGAGGAGATGTTCGACACCATATCCTCTATTGCTTTCTCGCCGCTCACGGACAACATCATCTGGACGGGTTCCGACGATGGTCTTGTGTACGTGAGCACCGATGCAGGCGGCCGCTGGAGCCAGGTTCGTCCGCCGTCGATGCCAACTTGGTCCACGATCACATGCGTCGAGCCGTCGCATACCGACAAAGGCACCGCCTTCGTGTCGGCGAGCCGCTATGACTGGGACGACTTCCACCCCTACGTATATAAGACCACCGACTACGGCAAGCATTGGACGGAGATCACCGGCGGCCTGCCGCAAGACCAGTATGTCGAGAGCGTGCGGCAGGATCCGAACGACTCCAATCTGCTGTTCGCGGGTACTAGCGGAACGGCATACTTCAGTCTCGACGGCGGCCAGCAGTGGCAGCCCTTGACACTCAACCTGCCGGCAGTACGGGTGAGTGATGTCGAAATCCAGCCCGAGCAGCACGCGGTCGTGCTCGCCACATTCGGACGCGGCTTCTGGGTCATGGACAATCTGCAATTTCTCGAGCAGTTGGGAAATACCCAGGTGGCGAGTGACCCGCCGTACCTGTTCAAGCCGCAGCAGGCGTGGCTCGTGACACGGCGTACGGGCGGGTTTGGCGGCGGGCGTGGAGCGGGAGGCGAGAACTTGGCGCCGGGAGTCACCGTCTTTTTCAGCTTGCCGTCCGACTACAACGGCAGCACGCCGGTGAGCTTGAGCTTTACGGACGCGGACGGCAAGTCGATCCGCAGCTACACGCTCCACCTGAAACCGAAAGCGAAGCCGAAACCGGAGACGCCTTCGGACAATCCCGCCGTGGCGCGAAAACGGGCGGAAGAAACGGCGACGGCGGTCGAGCCTGGCATGAATCACTTCCAGTGGAATCTCACATACCCGGACGCCGCGGACGTGAAGGGCATCTACAATTCGGGCTTTGCCGCCACCGCGCCCGTAGGTCCCGAAGTCGTGCCCGGTAATTACAACGTGACGTTGACCTATGGCGAAAAAACGCAGAAGCAGCCGTTTGTGGTCAAACTCGACCCGCAGCTCACAACGACGCAGGCGGAACTGCAGCAGCGTTTCGATCTGCTGATGCGGATCCACGACGCGATCAATCGGCTCGATACCAACCTGAATCAGGCCATTGACGCTCGTGATGCGTTGGAAAAGGCGGTAGCCGGCAAGAGCGTGTCTGCCGATCAGGCGCAATCGGCAATCGATCGCCTGAACACTGACATAGACAGTCTCGTGGATCTCAAGATCCAATCCGGTGAAGGAGCACTTGTGTATCCGCCTCGGCTCCGTGCATGGTTGAGCGCAATTGAGGGACAGGTGAGTATGGCTTTCGTGCCGCCCACGCCCGCAATGGTGCAGGTGGCTGATGGGTACGTCGATGATGCGGGCGCGGGTGTCTCACGTCTGCAATCGGACGTCGCTGCCGCCAACAAAGTGCTGAATCACTAAGGTCGGGCGGATTTTGACTTCCTGTGCCCGGTCGCGGTTTAGCGGAAATGGGACCAGCGAAAGACGAAGCCCACGGCGATGAGCAGATTGTTCTGGTGGTCGTTTACGCCATTGGCGAATGCCGTTGGAGCGTAGTCGGCCTCAAACCGTAAGGCTAAGCGTGGCGTCAGAGCATCGTCGAAGCCGCCGCCGGCACGTCCGACCAAGCCAAAATTTCCATCGCCAGCGCCGGCGATTCCGCCACCCGCGTGACCGGCGCCAACCATCGCTTCTGCGAAAAACTGTGGCGCGCGGCGAAAGCGCGCCTGTACGGGAAGCGTATATCGCGCGCCCGCAACGCCGCTGACAAGCGTCATCGAGTTCCCCGTGCCGGGGCCGTTGGTTGCAAAGTCCGCGTCTCCTTCCACCACGGCCGCCAGGTGGGGACGAAATTCCCACGACGCGGACAGGCCTGCGCCATTCAGGTTAAAACAGCCGCACTGGCCGGGTTGCGTGTTGCTGCGCAAGAATTGGTAGGTCAAAGCAATGTCGGGCACTTTCCCTTCAATGTAAGCTCCAGTGTGAGCCATAAAAACAGATTGTCCCGCAGCAGAAAGCGGAACGCCGAGCAACAAAGTCGCAAGCACTGCAATGGTTCGCATCTTCACTCCTGAAACCCCAAACAACGACGAAATCGCCCAATTGCTTTCAGCATTTCTTTAGGGCGCGCTGACTGTAGCAGTCAGACTCGAAAAAGTTACCGCTTCCTCCGATCCTCCGGTTGACGCTGTAAAACCCAGGTACGCCACTGGCGGCAGGCTGACCGGTCCTGTAAACAGCTCGTAACCGTCCATACTCACAGTCATCGCGCCGTGCACGACGCTAATTACATAGCTATGGGTTGAGTTTGCGTAAGTCGTGATCGGATAGTCCGTGCTGTGCTGGGTATCGAGGTTCCCGTTGACGAAGTACCACGGATTTTCCCATTGAGCCGTTGCGCCGGACCCGACCGCCATGTAGGGCACGGTCGTGGGATCGCAGCCGCCGCAACCGGGAGTTATGGATTTGTTGCCGTTCTGGAAGGTGTCAAAGCCCACTACAAGACCAGGGATGCCGTTTGCGCCCAAGCCTTCCCCGAGCTGACCGATCGACGATGTGCTTGCTCCCTGCGACGGATCGGCCAACACCATGGTGAAACCGTCGGCCGGCGTGCCGCTCGCGCTGATGGCAACCGTGAAGCTGACGGTGAAGTTGGCGGTCGAGATCAGGGTGGGCCAGTAGACCGAGGCATGCTCGCCACCGCCATCGTTTGTCAGCTCGATGGTACAAGCAGAGGTGTTCTGGTAAGGAACGTGGCCGCTGGTTGTGCCGGGATTTGTTCCGTTCAAAATCCAGTTCGTCGAGCTATTGCACAGACCATGGCCGGCGGTGGGGTTGCCCACTATCACCGGAGCGCCCACAAAGAGCGCCGCGCTGTTGCTGGTGATCGGATGGGTGCCCGTAATCTGCGTGCTCCCGTCGCTTGTGCTGATTACCGTCACGTAGAACACGCCGCCGCTTGCAGTAGACGGCACATCTTCGATATTGACCGATGAACTCGTCGAGCCAACGATCGTCGCCCCTGAGAGAGCGCCGCTCGAAACAGATCCATCCGTCAGCGCAACGGCGGACGAGGACCCGGGCGCAACCCAGTACCACTGGTAGGCCGGTGTGCAGCCGCTACATGTGGCGGCGGCACTGAAGCTTGCCAGAGTGCCTGGAGACACGTTTTCGGTCTGCGGCTGATCCGTGATTTGCATGACGATCCCCGCGCCAACTGCCAGCGTGACGTGATCGGAGACGGCCGTTCCGTACTGGTTCGTGACCACGACGAAATAGTTGTCGCCATCGTTGGTTTGCGCGGTCTGGCTGGTGGGAACGGTGTATGTCGCGTTCGTCGCTCCGGAAATTGCCACGCCGGCTGCGCTGGACATCCCGGTGGACTGGTAGGGTACGCGATACCACTGATACGTGAGCGTGCCGGGTCCCGACGCTGTAACAGAAAAAGCGGCGGTTCCACCGGCGGTTACTGTGGCGCCCACCGGCTGAACGACAATCGTGGGCGGCACGGCGCTGTCCGTCGCACTCACCGTAAGAGTGGCGGCCGTGCTGGTGAGCGTCGTGGCAGTGCAGTCGTTGTCTGTCACGGTGACGTAGTACTGAGTTCCGTCGTCACTAGCGCCAAGCGCGGACGTGGTGTAGTTGCTAGCTGTGGCGCCGCTGATCGGCGTTCCGCTGCCGGGCGTCCCGGTATACCACTGGTAAGCGAGGGTGCCGGTTCCGGTGGCGGCAATGGAGAAAGTGGCCGTCTGGCTGGCATAAACGCTCACCGAGGTCGGGTTTCGCGTAATCGTCAGAGTTGTAGGCGATACAACGTTCAGGATGGCGGTGTTGGAGGTGACGCTGCCCGCGCCGTTGCTGACGACGGCGTTGTAGCTTCCGCTGTCACCCGTGGTGAGATTCGTGAAAGTGAGAGTTGGGCCAGAACCGACGGCGCTTCCACCGTTGAGCCATCCGTAGCTTGTGGCATAGTCCGCAGCTACGTTCAGCGAGGCGCTATATCCAACGCAGGCATTCTTCCCCAGCGGCTGAGCCGTAATCACTGGACCGCTGACCGTGGCCGTCGTGCTGGCCGAAACGAGGGGATTATCCACGCTGGTGGCCTTGATGACGTACGTGCCGATTGTATTCGGGCCCGTCCAGTCGCCGGACGAGTCGATGCTGCCGCCCGTCGCGCTCCAGGTGAGCGCATTGGTTGTGCCGCCGGAGGCCGTGGCGACGAACGTCAGCGTTCCGGGACCGGAAGTCTGGTTGGCCGGAGAAATCGGAGTGATCGTTACGGGCGTCGGAGTTGCAGTGAACGTAGCGGTCGCGGTGTTGCCGCCCGTGCCGGTAACAGTAAGCGTATAGGTCGTGGCGGCGGTCATTGCGGCCGTCGTATACGAACTGCCGCTGGTCGCGGAAGTCGTCACGTCCGAGCTTCCCAGTCCAGATGAACCGATTTCCGCTGTTCCGCCGGAGAACGTGGGAACCAGGTTAATGGACGCGCCAAATGCTGGGCTCGCAGCGCTTCCCACCAGACTCGTGGCGAGCGGAGTGGAATAAACAGCCGGAAAAACGATGGTTGTTGTCGTAGCTGCGTAATCTCCAGAGGCAGCTTGACTGGCTTCGAGAACGATAGCGCCGGCGCCAGTGATCGTGATGGTGTTGCCGCTGATTGTTGCAGGTCCGCTGACAACCGAATAGGTGACCGCTCCGGCCGATACAGACGAAGCAGAAATCGTGAATGGCGGATTGCCGTCAATATAGTCCGTCGGCGGGATGGCGGCAAAGGTCAGCGCCGGCACTTCGGTCGCTATGGTGAAATTCGTGGTTGCTGTTGCAGACGCGTAATCGCCCGAAGCCGCCTGGCTAGCTTGCACTACCACAGGACCAACACCTGTGATCGTCACCGTGTTGCCGCTGATCGTTGCCGGGCCGCCGACAACGGAATAAGTGATGGCACCGCTCGATGCGGACGAAGCCGACACGATGAACGGCGGATTGCCGTAGATCTGCGCTGGAATCAAAGCAAAGGTCAACGTAGGCACTTCGATGGCTACAGTGAAATTCGTGGTTGCCGTCGCGGAAGCGTAATCGCCCGAAGCCGCTTGGCTGGCTCGCACTACCACAGGACCAACGCCTGTGATCGTCACCGTGTTCCCGCTGATCGTTGCCGGACCGCTGACAATGGAATAAGTAATAGCACCGCTCGATGCGGACGAAGCCGACACGATGAACGGCGGATTGCCGTAGATCTCTGACGGGATCGCGGCAAACGTCAGCGTCGGAACGATCGGATTGACGGTCAGCGTCGCAGGCGAACTCGTCACGGATCCGGCTGTATTGCTGATTTTGACGCTGTAGGTCGCCCCGCTGTCGGCGAGCGAAGTGGCCGGTGTCGTGAACGTTGCTGTCGTCGCGCCATTAATTGCTGTGCCGTTCTCCGCCCACTGATAGTTCAGCGGCGTGGTAGCTGTCGACGCAATGGTGACGGAAAACGTCGCCTGTTGCTCGGCTGTCACGGTCTGATTGAGCGGTTGCTGCGTGATCGCGGGTGGAACAAGTACCGTCAGCATGTACGGTCCAGCGATAACACTTCCCGCGGCATTGCTCAGTGCGACCGTAAAGCTGTCGCCATTGTCGCTCGCGGTCGTCGAGCCAATTGTGTAGCTGTTGGAAGTCGCGCCACTGATCGGTTGCCCGTTCAGGAACCACTGGTATGTGAAAGGACCAGTTCCCTCGCCCGTGACTGTGAATGTCGCGGCTTGGCCCTGAATCACAGTGAGGGAGTGCCCGGGGTTGAAAGATGGCCTGGCGTCGCCCCATCCAGCGGCACACCCGGACAGTAGTCCGACAAGCGAACAAGCAGCCACAAGAAACAGTGATGCACGAAGCCAAGCAATTACCATAGGCGAACGCTTCCTCCGAATGAAAAACCTAAATCGAAAGCTGCATGCGTGTAAACGGTCGGTTCGCCGATAATTGTCTAATGTATATACCTATGCGTTATTTAACTGTACCATTATGGCCCAACTGTTCCTGCGTGGAACATGGTCGGGGTTTGTCAGTCAGACGACCAGCTCGCGTGTCACGTCCAGACAAGCTATATGCGAAGTGTGGCAGGCCAGTTTCTAACCCAGGTTTCGGACCACCCCTGTAATGGTCAAGAAATCGAACGGAGCAAGTGGAATTGCACTAGGAGCAGTATTGGCGTTGAGAAGAACCGGGCCATATGAAAATCGTTGTCTTGCGCTGAATCTTCGTACTATTCTCGCGCGTTCGAATCACGCATTGTGCGGGTCTGTCGCCCGCCCCTACGGCGGCATCGCAGAGAACCGATCAAGTCTGTGGAAAGGAACTCATGCGTTTCCTGTGTTTCATGTTTCTTGTTTCGACGCTCGCCTTCGCGACGGCGGCGCAGACCACTCCGCCAACACAACCGCAGCTGAACGTGATGCCGCTGCCGGCGAAATTCCTGCACGGAAACGGCCAGCTCGTGATCACGACGAATTTCTC
>JBOGNK010000222.1:0-63008 GCA_050747085.1 Candidatus Acidiferrales bacterium | reverse complement strand
GATCATCTTCTCCCTACCTTCAACAAACCAACCATCTCCTGCCGCCGCTTCTCGCTCAAGCATTTCAATCCCGCCAGGGGGATACGATGTGACCAGGCTCTTCCAGCCGCGCTCCAAAATTGACAGGTACAAACGTGTCGGCTATTCTCATTGATTCGAGATTTGCCAAAAAGGAGCACTGAATGCCTCAGGGCACGGCAGTAAAGAAGAAAAAGAGATCGAAATCGGTATTAAAGAACGCGCGGCAAACGGCGCGACGCACAACGGTCAATCGCATGAACCGCACACGCGTGCGGACGGCAATGCGCAGGATGAAAACAGCGCTGGCGTCGGGTGACGCGGCCGCGGCTGGAAAACTGGCGGCAGAGACGTTTTCCGAGCTCGACAAGGCCATCCAAAAGCGAACCCTGCACGAAAATACGGCCAATCGGTATAAGTCGCGCCTACAACTGGCGCTGAATTCTCTTGGCGCAAAGAAAGCGTAGAGAATTTTTCGCAGCTTGAGCCGAAACTAGAGCCCCAAGCGGACGGTCGCGTTCGCCGCCGAAACGGGGCGCTCCCGCCTTTCAATCCCTGCCGGTGATCGGAAAGCTTGTACTCTGGCGCCGGTGGTGTGGCAGACTTGGCGCCATGAAATGCCGCGCTGTCCTGATTGGTGCGCTATTTCTGGCGCCGTTTGTTGCCGGACAGCAGCAACCAGCGAAGCCCGTTCTGCACGAAGCGACTCACCTGGTCCACGTCAGCGTAATCGTCACAGATAAGAGCGGCCATCCGGTGACGGATCTAACGCAGAACGATTTCGTTATCAAAGACCGCGGGCGAGCGCAGAAGATCGGGCTTTTTTCGCGGGATGCGGCCAATGCCGCCTCGCAGCAACGACAGATCCTGCCGCGAAACATTTTCTCCGACCAGCCCCAGTACAACGGCGAATCACCCAATGGCGTCACCATCGTCCTGCTCGACAATCTGAACTCGATCACCGGGTCCGCGCCTTTGCCCTACGAGGACACGCCTTTCTGGCTTGAAGACCACGCCCTCTCCAACGCGAAGCAGCACTTGATGGCGTTCCTGAAGGACCTTGATCCGAATGATCGCATCGCGATCTACGGGCTTACAGACAGACTGCACGTCCTTTGCGATTTCACCTGCAGCCGCCAGCAGCTTTTGGGGGTGGTAAGCAAATACGACGCGACCTCGCAGACGATGCGGGAAGCCGTCGAGCCCGGCAACGCCCACACCAATCCAGCCAAAGCACCCGAGGATTTTAATAAACCTCTCGATGAGAGCGCGCAGGCGCTCGCGGCGATGAATAACGAACGGCGAGAGGAAGCGACGATGGCGGCGCTCGCCGCAATTGCAGCTCATGTTGCCGATATCCCCGGCCGAAAGAATTTGCTTTGGCTCACCTCGAACCTGCCGTTTTCCGGCGACGCGATTGCTCGCGTTCTGGCTCGCGGCAATATCGTCGCATATCCGCTCGACGCGCGCGGCTTGCTGCCGCAAATGCCTCAAGGAAATATTGAGGGCGTAATGGACGCGGACGCTTACGCGAAAGGTGAACTGGGAGCGCCGCCCGCGATGTTGCAGCAACCAGTGGGGATTCCGGCGATGGAGCGGATGGCAGATGATACGGGCGGGCGCGCGCTGGTCAATACGAACGATTTGACGTCGGCAATCCGAAGCGTAGTGGACGAGTCGGCGGTCACGTATACGCTGGGCTTCTATGTCGATGCGAAGTCTCTGGATGGGAAGTTGCACGAACTGAAGGTGCAAGTCACGCGACCGGGGCTTTCAGTGCGTTATCCGAAGGGATATTTTGCATTCAAAGACGAGCCCGCGACCAAAAACGAACAACAGGAGAATTTTCTGACGGCGGTTAGGAGCCCGCTCAACTCGGCTGCTATTCCGTTGCTGGTGAGAGCCATTCGCGTGGACCAGCCCGCTGAGACGGTCCAGATCGCGGGATCGATTGGTCTGAAGAATCTGCAGATTGCCGACGAGAACGGCGCGCGAACGGGAACGGTCGATCTTTATCTGATCGAGCAAGATCCGGCAGGGAACGTATTGCGACAGACGTCGACACATCTGCGGCTGAAGCTGACGGAGCAGCAGTATCAGGATTACCTGAAGTCGGGCGTTGTGTTCCGTCAACAGCTCCAACTGAAGAAGGAGACGGCGGTGCTGCGCATTGTCGTCCAGGATCCAGCCACGTCGGAAGTGGGGAGCGTGATTATCCCGCTGGCAACGATCGAATGAGGGATTTGCCGCCGCAGCGAAGGATCCTGGCGACGGGCGCAGCAAGCAGCGCCCCTACGACTCGTAGCTGTGCGAAGGCCAGGCTGACGCTGCGTGTGAATTAGCGTGCAGATTTCGCGGGCGCGGGTGAGGCGGCGAGGCGAGCGATGAGGAACTCGAGGGTCGCGCGATGATCCGGATTGCTGGATTTGAGTTCACTATCCGCGTCGGCCAGAGCGATGAGACCTTCGAGCAATTTCTCCTTCGAGACGCGTTGACCTGGGGGCACCGGCGTCCCACCAAGCTGTCCGGTCCGCGAATAGTCCCAGCCAGCCCCGCCACCGATCAGGTCACGGTACCGGTAGGCGAGCGCACCAACGATCATGGGCGCGGGCTCGCCTTCGCGCAGGAGATTTTCGAGCAATTTCAAGGCCTCGTCCGGTTTGCGCGCGGCGATCAGATCGGCGAGCTGCCAAACCGTATTCTTCCGCGCAGCGACGACGAGGCGCTGCACGTCATCTTTTGAAATGCCGACTCCTGGGTCCACATACGTCGCCAATTTCTCCAGTTCGATGCGCATGCGCGCGGGCTCGCCGTTCACGGCGTCGGCGAGCAGCATAGCGGCGGCACGGTCGATCTCGGCGCCGGCTTCGCGCGCCATTTGCATGGCGAGCGGCACTGCTGACTCCGGCGTGATTTCGAGCGCGACGGTGAAGGCTTTCTCCTGCAACACCTTCGTGAATTTCTGGCGACCGTCGAGGGAATCGGCTTCGAGGACAAGAACCGTGAAATTCGCAGGCGATGCGATATATTCTTCAAGCGATTTCACGACCCGGTCGCGCGATTCGTCGCCAAGCTTTTCAACGGACTGAACATCCTCGGCGACCACGACCTGACACCTTGAAAGCATAGGAAGAGTTTGGGCGCGATCGAAAACGTCGTCCCAGTCCGCGTCCCGCACGGACATGCGCGAGAGATTCCAATCGCGAGAGGCCTGGTCTGTGAACGTGTCGATGATTTTATTGCGGCAGAGCTCGCGCAGATACGGGTCCGTTCCAATGAGCGCGATCACGGGAACAGGCTTGCCCGCGGCGAGCTGCGCAATCAACTGATCCGTCGTACGCCCGCGCGGGACCTTCGATTCAAACCGATCGGCCGAACGAGAGAATCCGCGCGCCATCAGAAACCCTCCAGGACATTGGAGACGACCCGCGCGGCAAAATCGCGTGACATACGGTCGAAGGCAGGGTCCTGCTCCTGGAAAAAGCTCTGGACGTCGGTCGAGATTTGATACTCCTGCCTGAAGACCATGTCGTTGGCGTGATAGATCGGCTTTTGCGTGTGGTTATCGACGAGCGACACTCGGGCGTGTACGGTGACCAGCATCATCGTTACTTCTCCCGTGGTCGCGTTAAATAGCATGGGCGTAGCGACTACTGACACGACTTCACCGTGAAGAACGGCATCCGCGTTCGCTGGGCTTTGAGCGATGTGGAATTTCGTGCGTTCAAGAAATTCGCTGATCACGGCTTCCGTCATGCGCTGCTCAATGCGATAGCGCGTTGTGTCGTTCTTGAATGCGGGAATCGCGATTGTTTGCAAATTGCCGGGAAGGTTCGAATAGTGTCCCGCGACGTGATAGCCGCAGCCCGCGAGGAGAGAGCAGAGTACGAGCGGGATCGTCCACCTGAGCTTTGGTGCCGGCGACGGATCGGAAATGAGCCACCGTGAAATTACCTTCAAATGTCCAGCGGCTGAAGCCGCACTGATGTTGGAGCGCTTTCGGCACGACTGAAGTCGTGCCCTGACACGAACCTTCGACTGTGCACGCCTGAAAAGCAAGGTGGCCGCTACAAAGGTCGATCCTTCCAGCCTCGTCGTGCCGGAAAGTTGCCTGCGGCAAGCAGGTCGTACCGCAAGACGAACCCCGCACAGCCGAGGGTGCCCTTCGGCTACGCTCGGGGCAGGGCTGTGCCACATAGGCCAGAACCAACAAACCAACCTATTTGGATCCGCCAAGCAATTCCTCCGCGATGCGCACGGCATTGGTTGCCGCGAGGCGGAGATTGTCGGCTGCGCCCCACAACCAGATGCCCGTCGCGACGTTCGGGTCGGCCTGAATGCGCCCCAAGTGAATTTCGTTTTCACCGGCAACGCTGACGTTGGTGGGCGCAGGGTCTACGGCCGTTGCAGTTTTTATCCCCAGACTGTTAAAGGCCGCTTCGAGTTGCTCCGTCGCGGGCGCTGAATCAAATTCCGCAAACACAGCGAAAGCATAGCCGTAAAACACAGGCGCTTGCACCAATTGAATTGCAGGAACGGGAGCTTGTCCGCCAAGGATGCGCCCAACATCACTCGTGATGGTGTTTCGCACATCGCCAAGATGAGGCTTGCCGCCCTCGCTCTGCTCGGAAACCAGATTGAATGCGACCTGTTGGCCGAAAACGGCCTGCTCGATGGGACGAAAGGAAAGGAGGTTGGTTGTTTGTGTCTCCAGTTCCTCAATTCCCACTTGGTCGTGCTCGGATGCGGGAGGGAATAAAAGCAGGACGAATCGCCGTGGCGAGAAAGAAGCGAGCGCTGCGGAGATTGTGCAGGCGATGATGACCGGCGCCGGTGGAGCGTAATACGAACGATGCGCCGAACCATTTGACTGGACCGCCAGCGATGGAATTACCGATGACAGTGCGGGGATCGCGGCAACCGTCCGTTCGTTTGCAGGGGCAGCACCCGTCAAGTCGACGATCGTGGCACCGGCGTGGAGTGCAGCGGACCAACTGGTTTCGGAAATCGGCACAATGCCGGTAAAAAATGCGAAGCGCATGCCGTCGAAACTATCTTGATCAAGCGCGCGGATGAACGTAGCTTCGCCGGCGGCTTCGGTGAGAGTACCAGCCATGATGCTTTCATCGAGAAGCGCGACTTCGGAAGCGGGGAAGCTGCGGTCCTCCAGGACCTGCTTCAGTTCCTTCCCACGAAGCGATGCAGCGCCGACAATGGCTACGCGAGCAAGATTTTCCAATGGCGGCATGGTTATGCGGCACGAGAGGCGATGTGGTGACGGACGTACCGCACGATTTGCACGACGATGCCGTGAGTGACGTACGCGCTCGCGATTAGCATCAGCACGATCTGCGAGAAATAAACGATGGAACCGATGAGCAACGCCATAAGCACGACAGCGAGCGAGGTCTGGCGGCGTCCCCATTGCACGTTCTTAAAGCTGTAGTACCGAATCTGGCTGGACATGAGCACGCCGAGCACGATCACTAAGATCGTCCAGAGAATCGAGACACGCACGTCTTCAATCGGGCTGCCGAAACCGTGTACGCATGCGGCGATCATACCGGCAGCCGCGGGCGTGGGCATTCCGACGAAGTAGCGGCTGCCGCCGCCCATCCCCTGGATATTGAAACGGGCCAGCCGCCACGCGCAGCAGCCAAGAAAGAAAAACCCGGCAAGCCAGCCCAGTTGAACGAGGTGCAACTCGGGCGAAGCGTTCGCGAAAGCCGCAGAGTGCACGCCCCACGCATATGCGAGCACGGCCGGAGCAATGCCAAAGCTGATGACGTCGGCAAGGGAATCGAATTGTTTGCCGAATTCGCTGCTGGTGTGCATGGCGCGCGCGATGGCGCCGTCGAAGGAGTCGAAAAGGATCGCTATACCGATCGCGCGAGCGGCGTAGTCGAAGCTGGCGTTCGTGCCCTGTAAAGCAGCCAGGATTGCGTAATAGCCGCAGAACAGGTTCGCGACCGTGAACATGCTGGGTAGGAGATAAATCCCGCGGCGCAGGCGGTGGTTTCGGAAGGGCGGCCGAGGCCGGTAATCCTCGTCGGGGCCGATCGGATCTAAATCGTTGAATTCCATTTTGCCAACATGCTGGCGCCGCCCCACACGCGTTGGCCGCGGCGCACGAGAATCTCCGCTGCTTCTGGGAGCCACACATCGACTCGAGAACCGAAGCGAATCATTCCTATTCGCTCGCCGAGAGCGACCTGGTCGTCAACCCGTTTCCAGCATAGCACGCGACGCGCGATGGCTCCGGCGATTTGTTTGAAGACCAACGTACCGCCGGGTGTCTGCATGGTAATGATATTCTGCTCGTTCTTTTCCGACGCGGCCTTGCGGAGCGCAGCGTAGAACTTTCCGGGTCTGTAGACCACGCCGGCGATGCGACCGGCTACGGGCGCGCGCTGAATGTGGACGTCCCAGATCGAGAGAAAAATGCTGATGCGGCGCCCTGGTTGCCCTTCGAACGGCTCATCGACGATCTCAACAACGTGCCCGTCGGCCGGTGAAACAACTGCGCGAGGGTCGACAGGAATTGTGCGCTCAGGATCGCGGAAAAAATAGAAAACGAACAGGCCAAGAAAAATCAGAACGCCAGCGGGCCACCACCAATGCGGAATCAGGCATAGGAGCCCCGCAATGAGCGGGGACAGTCCAAACTTGTAGCCTTCTTTGACCATTCGTTACGATCTTATTCGCGGCTGCGTTTACACAAAACACAGTGGGCGCGCGCAGGAACAACTTCAGAATTCATTTGAGACGATACACTTCTATTGTACGACGGAACCGAAAGGATTGCCGGGCGCTCAGTGGACCGAATGATGCTGATGGCGGACGACCATCATCTCCATCTCGTCTTTCAGACGAAGCTTCAGCTTTTTAAGGTACGTCTCCTGGGCTAAGTCTTCCGAATTAACGTAGGTCTGCTTGAGGATCTGTTCGAGCTGCGATTCACAGCGAGAATGCTCTTCTGCCAGGCGCCGAAACTCTGGATCGTGGGTTAATAAGGATAGCCGAACATCTTGCGTCGAAAACGGCATCCGTTCCCTCCTGGTTGTAGCAGCGTTCACATGACTGTAAGAATTATCACAAGGCGTCTGCGGGCGCAAATGGTTATGGGAGTCGGAATCGGAAAGGGAAATCGTTAACCCAGGCGAAGTTAGGGGCGACGACGCATTTATTCCGGGTGACTGACTTCAATGCCGGGGACGTACTAACGCTTCATGGACGAATGAGGGCCCGTCGCGCGTTTGCGTTCCGAAGGATCCCAATCCTCGGGCGGGAAAGCGATTCGCCAGAACAGGGGCGAGGCTTCGCTAAATTCGAGACCAATTTCCATCTTGTTGCCATCTCGCTGGCCTATGTAACTGACTGTACAAGGAAGCTCTTCGGCGGTTTTTGGATTGACGATCGAGACGTGCTGAGATCGCGTCACTTGCGCAGCCAGGTAGACCATGCAACCGTTGGCATTCACCGAAATCGTCCGCGTCTCTTCCTGAAATGCGTGCGTTCCCGTTCCGCCACGCACGATTACCGGCATCGTGATCTGTAAACGATGCGTGCGCCTCCGGTCGGACGGGTTGTCCGGTCCCGAAACGGGCGGTTTTGGATCGGCCATCCCAAACTCTCCTTCTCTGCAGGCTCTCTGGGCGAGGTTCCCAGTTTACCATTGCCTGCCGCGAAACAAACCGCTCAACCGAAAGTACCAGATACTCTTACTGTACATCCGCTTGCGGGGGCAAAACCTGCTCTCGGTTTTGGGTTTATCGTAAAGACAGGCAACTATGTCCTTACCGACCAACTCCGACTCTACGCGCCTCCGTGTCTCTCCATGCGCAGGAAACCAGCGCAGCGACACCGTTGTGCTGACGGATGCAGGAGGCTCATCCGTCGACGCGGGCGAACCACGGCCTGAGGACAGGGGATCGGCCCATACGACGCTTCACGATCCACAATCAGCAAGGCTCGGCGTCCTAAGCGCTCGGTACGACATCCTGAGCGAAGCGGGTCGCGGGAGCATGGGGAACGTCTACAAAGCTCGCGACCGCGAGACAGGCGAAGTGGTCGCATTGAAGCTCCTGAAACAGGAAATCTCGTCCGATCAGACCATGATCGAACGCTTCAAGAACGAACTGCTGTTTGCGCGAAGAATTACGCACAAGAACGTCTGCCGGATGTACGACTTCAATCGCATCGACGGGACCGCATACACATCGATGGAATATGTCGATGGCGAGAGCCTGCGGTCCGCATTGAACCGTTTCGGCGGGCTGACTGTTCCGAAGGCGCTTAATATGGCGCTGCAAATCTGTTCCGGGCTGAAAGAGGCGCACGCGCAAGGTATCGTTCACCGAGACCTGAAACCGGAAAATGTAATGATCGACACTCAAGGCAACGTGAAGATCATGGATTTCGGTATTGCGCGCTCGATGGAAGCCGCCACGCGCCTGACTGGCTCGATGATGGGCACGCCAGCCTATATGGCGCCCGAGCAAGTGACGGGCAAACTCGTGGATTACCGGACGGACATTTACGCGCTGGGGCTGGTTCTCTACGAAATGTTCACGGGCGTCCAGGCGTGCCAGGCGGAAACGCCTGTTGCGGCAGCGATGAAGCAGATCCGGGAAACGCCACCTCTTCCCCACGAAGTTGATCCAACGATTCCGGTCGGCATAGAAAAGACGATCCTGAAATGCCTGGAGAAAGAACCGGCGAGGCGGCTTCAGTCGGTTGCAGAACTGGAAAGGGCGCTATTGGCTCCTGCCATTACGGATACCTCGGCGGGATTCCCCGAGATCGAAGCTCTGACTATACCGACCTCCGCGGCGTCCCTATCCGCGGCGGTGCCGGCGCGACAGTCCTTGACGCGCCCGATCACTGCAACGTCGCCGCGCTCGCGGCGCGTGTCCCCGGTGCTGTGGATACTTTCGGGTGCGCTATTCGTGGTTGCAGCGCTGGCAGGTGCGCGATGGATCAAGATTGCGAACAAAGCCAAACTAATTCAGCCTCCCGCATCTCTGCCGGCGCCCAAGCCGCCAGCCTTCGCCTCGAGAATTACTGGAAGCGGGAGCGCGTCCGCGACTGTAGAACCTGCAACGACGGTTGTTACTGCGCACATTTCGCAAAAGATGAAGTCGACAACAGAGGTTCCGGCGTCCGCAAACGAAACGGTTCGCTCCACTCCTGGCCTGCTCTCTGAACACGAGGCCAAGCCTCCGATCGACACTGAGGTTTTTCCTCGCGTTGAACGTGGGGTGAAGAAATCTTCGCGGCAAATCGAACTGGAAAGAACAGTTCCGGCAGATGTGCAGCAGCGCGCGGACAACGCGTTCGGCGAAACATCCAAGGCGCCTGTAGACCCGTCCGCGACCGAACTGCTCTGGATCGGACGATATGAGCGGCAGGGACGGGCACAGGAAGCAGTTCAGACGATCCGTAACCTCGGGTTGCCGGCTCGTTCAGTTACTCGGCACCGGCTGGGAAAGACGTTTTGTGTGGTCTGGGCTGGGCCTTTCCCTCCAAAGCGCGCGCCTGACGTGGTGAATTGGCTCAAATCGCAGGGATTCGTCGCCGCGCACGAGTTCCACGCAGGCGTTGCAGGAGGGCAAGCGGCAAAACCGGAATAACGAATGGTCAAGCTTCCAAACCGCGCTGAATCGCAGGATTCCACGGAGACCGTTCCGACAGTCGCCCCGCAATTCGGCTGTGGCGCCCGTACCGATAAGGGCCGCGTGCGCGAGAACAATGAAGACAGTTTCGCCATCGAGCCTGAATTGAATCTGTTCGTGCTCTCAGACGGGATGGGCGGTCAAGCCTCCGGTGAAATCGCAAGCCGAATTGCCACCGAAACAGTCGTCGAGTATTGCCGCGCTGCCGAGCGAGACTCGCTCTCACTCCCACAACAAGACCGTTTATCCGGCTTGTCCGATAAGTCGAGCCGGCTGGCGGCCGGCATTCGCCGCGCCAACTCAGCGATTCGCAATGCCGCACTGAATCAACCCGAATGTCACGGCATGGGCGCCACCGTCGTTGCTGTGCGCTTCGACGGCTGCCGTATGAGCCTTGCGCATGTGGGTGACAGTCGGGCGTACCGTTTCCGTTCCGGTCAGCTCGAACAACTCACGCGCGACCACTCCTTCGTTGCCGAGCAGCTTCGTCAGGGTTTGCTCACGCAATGGGAAGCTGAACAGAGCCAGATGCAAAACGTCTTGCTGCGCGCATTGGGGCAAGAACCAGACGTTGAGATAGATGTCACGGAAGAATTGGTGCTGGATGATGACGCGATTCTGCTGTGCTCGGACGGGCTGACACGCGAACTTTCGGACGAGCAAATTGCGGTCACTCTGGAAAACGCTGAGGACGCGCAATCAGCGGCAGACTGCTTGGTTAGTGCGGCCAACGATGCCGGCGGCGGGGACAATATAACGGCCGTCGTCGTGCGGCCCGCGGGAAAGCGACGCGGCACTTTCCCGCGAATCGGGCGCTGGCTCAGAAGGTCGAAAGAATCGTAAGGAGGAGCGACGCATGTCGAAGCTCGTCTTAAAGTTCGAGAATGCTGTACTGCAAGAACTCGCCGTGGGCGAAAAGGAAGTCAGCATCGGCCGGTCGCCGGACAACGCTGTCGTCATTGATAATCCTGCTGTTTCGCATTACCACGCACGCGTATTCAACGAAGAGGGGCGCCTGATGCTCGAAGATTTCGGCAGCCTGAATGGCACCTTCGTGAACGGGCAGCGCGTCAAGATGGTCGGACTCAAGCCCGGAGATTCGGTGGCGATCGGGAAGCACACGATCGTTGTAACCGATTCAAGGGAAGTTCGCGCGCATATCGCGTTTCCGTCCTCATCGAAGGGAACGCCTAAAATCAATGAGACGGTGATGCTCGACACGAAGGACCGCCGGGCGTTTCTGCAGAAAGTCGCGTCGAGCGGTGAGAGCTCGCAAGTCGCGCCGGGCCGGCTGAAAATCCCCACGCTTGTCGTCAAAAAGGGTAGAACAGATCAGCGAGAATATGCGCTGAGCGATAAATTAACCGTCATTGGCAAATCGGCGATGGCTACCGTAAAACTGAAGGGCTGGTTCGCGCCGGCAGCCGCTGCGCAGATCAGTCGTCGCGAAGACAACGCCTACTACGTGGGTGCAGCCGACAAGATTCCAAGCGTAAATGGCCAGCCGATCGTCAAACCGGTGAGATTGTCGAGCGGAGACGTAATCGCGGTTTCAGGAGTCGAACTGGAATTCATCTATCGTGATTGACGTGGAATTGCCGGACAGCGCCGTAATTTCAAGCGGCGGTTCGTCACGCGCGTGGTACTGGGCCCTGCCGAGCCGTTTCCATCGATTGAAACCGGCCCGATCGGCGCATCACAACGCGCAATCAAGCAGAAGCGCTTCTTCCGTCGGATTCGAGTAATATCGACCGCGCCGCCCGACAATCCGAAAGCCGTGCCGCGCATAAAAGCTCTGCGCCGGCAGATTCGAGGCGCGCACTTCCAGCATGATCCGCCTGTCGCGGCTGCGTTTGCTCCAGTCGATGACTTCCTGGAGCAGTTGCGATCCAATTCCGCGGCGGCGGGCGTCTGGCCGGACGCCAAAGTTCAAGATCTCGCTCTCGCCGAGCAACGATCTCGCAATAAGAAATCCTGTGAGCCCCATTTGATCGTGGGACACCCACCCGGCGATCGCGCCAGTCGCCGCGCGCTCGTAATCCGAGGCCGACCATTGCGCCACCTCCGGGCAGACGCGCTGAATCGCGAGCACAGCTTCGATGTCGCGCAGTTCCAGTCTATGGACGTCCACCGCCTCACGCGTGCCCCTTCCAGTGAAGTTCAGCGTCCGAACGTCGCACATAGTTGGCGTCCAACGTTAGAGCATCTGCCGCCTGGCCCCGTTGGGCGGCGCGGTAGGCCAATCGCCCCACCACCGGCGCGAGAATAGAGCAAACGGTCTCGGATGATGCGCCCCGATCGCGAAGCCGCTCCTGCAAGGTCCCTAACGCGGTGAAATCTGGCGATGCAACATGGAGATTCTTCTGTGCTGCTATCGCAGACAGAAATTCGTCTGGAGTTCCGACGCGGTCATCCTCGCGCCGGCGCAGACCTTCCGCGCTCCGCTCATAAAATCCAAAATAGACCTCGCCGCGACGCGCGTCCAACAAAGGAATTATCAACCCTTCAGCGCGTGACTGGTCCGCGATTGCCTGCAATCCGCTGACAGGCACTACGGGCTTGCCGTACACTTCGGCCCAACCCTTCGCGGAGGTAAGGCCCACCCGGAGCCCGGTGAACGAGCCCGGCCCCGCATTCACCGCAAACAGGTCAAACGCATCGCGGGCGAGTTGGAGTTCCGCCAGCAGAAACTCCAATTGCCTGAACATCCGCGAAGAATATGTTTCGGTTGTATCGGTAGCCACTGCGCCGATGACTTTTTCACCGCGCAGAACGGCAATGCTGCCAGATGGGGATGCGGTGTCCAGAGCGAGGATCAGCACAAACCGTATTATAGGCGATTCATCGCAATTAGCGGACCAAACGTACAGAGATTACGCGGTTTCTGAAAGATTTCTTACCCTAGAAAAGTACTGGATTTGCTTGACGCAAGCAGCGCGTGTGCCTAAAATTTCAACATGGAGTTCGGGGAGGGACCTTCCACCTATGGACTTTAAGCTCGGAGAAAAGGTTGTATATCCAAATCATGGTGTAGGTGTTATCGAACAGATTAGCTTTGGTTATCTCAACGGCCGGTCGGAGCGCTGCTACATGCTCCGAATCGTTTCCAGCGGCCTCAAAGTGATGGTTCCTCAATCCAACGCAGAAAACGTCGGCTTGCGCTCGGTAATTCGCACGAGTCAGGCAAATGAAGTCATCTCGTATCTGGAAAAGGGCCGGTCGGCGTCGCACCACGACTGGAAGCATCGTTTCAAGGAGAATTCGGACCGCATGCGCACAGGATCTCTGATGGAAGTCGCCGCTGTTCTGAAGGGACTCGTCGCACTCAGCCGTACGAAGCCACTCTCGTTCCGCGAGAAAAAGATGCTGGAGCGCGCCAAGTTTCTGCTCGTCAGCGAGCTCGCTACAGTGCGCAACCTGTCGGAGGAAGCAGCCGAAGGCAACATTCTTCGGGCACTTGCCAAGGCCAAACTGCAAATGCCGCAAACGCAAACTGCGGCTGACTAGTTTTTTCTTCCTTTTCATGGGGCACGACGTTCACGCGTTGTGCCCTTTTTTATTTTGCCTCTTCGTTTTTCGTCTCCGGTTTCGGCGACCTACTGAAGAATCGGGCCGACCACGATCGGCAGGCGCGCCCCACCCGCCGCCGCCGGGTGTTTCGACTCGAATGATATCCCCCGGTTCGACGTAGAACCCGCATTTTGAGCTGAGGGACGTTTTGCGCCCGCGGGAGATCAGTTCCGTTTTGCCCCGCGTTCCCGGCGCGCCACCGGCCAGCCCGTACGGCGCGATCTTCCGCCGTTCGGCGAGCACGCCGGCCTGCGCGGCCACGAGAAACTCGAGTTCGCGAACGATTCCATCGCCGCCGCGAAACCTTCCCGCTCCGCCCGAGCCAACCCGCAGACCGTACCGCCGCAGCCGAACAGGATAGGTGATTTCCAACACCTCAGTCGGCGTGTTCAGCGAATTCGTCATGTGCGTATGAATACCGCTAATGCCGTCGCGTCCCGGACGCGCGCCCATCCCACCCGCAACGGTTTCGTAGTAAGCGAATGGCTCGCCGCCGTGACCCGAACGCGTGTCCGCGCCGCCGAACGTCAGGTTGTTCATCGTGCCCTGGCTCGCTGCTGGAATCCTGTGGGGCAAAGCGCGAGCCATTGCGCGCAGCAGAGTGTCCACGATTCTCTGCGACGTCTCCACGTTCCCGCCCGCGACTGCTCGCGGAGGCTGCGCGTTCACGATCGTTCCTTTCGGCGCTATTACGCGGATGGGCCGCATCAAGCCGGATGTTGCAGGAACTTGTTCGTCCAGCAGACATCGAAAGAGGTAAAAGACAGCCGATTCCGCAATCGCCGCCACCGCATTTACGCTGCCCTGGCACTGCGGCGCGGATTTCGAGAAATCCACCTCCGCACGTTCGCCGCGAATGCGAATCTCCGCCGCGATTCGAATCGGGTCGGCGGACACTCCGTCGTCGTCCAGATAATCTTCGCCGCGGTATATTCCGTCGGGAATTTCCCGAAGCACGGAGCGCGTCATTTCCGCGGAATAGTCGAGCAGGAATTCACTGTAGCGCGCCACTTCACCTCGACCGTACCGCGCGACGCTCTCTTCCAATCGGCGCGTCCCAATGCGGCACGATGCAATCTGCGCGGTCAGATCGCCTTCGCGCTCGCGTGGCGTCCGCACGTTGAAAAGCAGGAGCTGCAAGACGTCCTGAACGGCCTGCCCGTCCGCAAAAATCTTTACGGGCGGAATTCGGATGCCCTCTTGAAAAATCTCGCGCGAAAGGCCCATCGAACCGGCCTGCGCGCCCCCCACATCCGCGTGATGCGCGCGATTTGCCACATAGAACATTGGCCGCCGCGCGCGATCCAAGAACACGGGCATCACCATCGTGATGTCGGGCAAATGCGTGCCCCCAGCGTATGGATCGTTCAGGACAGCAATGTCGCCTCGTCCCAGTTTGATTGCTCGCACGGCGGCTTCTACCGACCGCGGCATCGACCCCAAATGCACGGGCATGTGGTCGCCCATCGCAAGGACGTCGCCAGCCGCGTCGAACACAGCGCACGAATAATCGCGGCGCTCTTTGATATTCGGAGAAAACGCAGATCGACGAAGCGCCGCGCCCATTTCCTCTGCTACGGAGTGGAACAGGTTCTTGAATATCTCGAGCCGCGTTGGATCAGGTGCGCGTCGCATCAGTTCGCAACTCCGCGCGCGCTCAACGTCCTGCGGGCGCCCTCCAGAACAATGTTCTCGAACGCGTCGACCCGCGCATTCCAGCCTGGAGGCACAACCGTTGTACCGCTGTATTCCGCGACGATTGCGGGTCCTGCGAGGCGATTCCCCGCGCGCAGCTTTTCACGGACAAAGATCGGCGTTGGACGGAATCTTCCGCCGAACGCGACGCGTCTGTGCGTGAGTATCGCGCCGCGTGCATTCGCAGAGCCAAGCCGCTGCCGAGGCCAATCGACGGCCGGCGTCCGGCCGGTGAGGCGCACTCGCACATTCACGACTTCGACGGCGCGCCCGGTATCGGCGTATCCGTATCGGCGCTCGTGCTCGGCATGGAAGGCTTTCAAGAAATCGCTGCTGGCGGGAACCATCAATTCGTAGGCCTGCCCAACATAACGAATGTCGAAAAATTGATCGACCCGGACCTGACGTACATCGAGACCCTCCGCACGCATCTGCTGCAGGCCGTCGCGTTCAATCCGCGCGAATGCCGACGCAAAACCTCGTTGCGCTTCTGCGGTCGACGAGGCCGTGCTCAACACGCTGCGCGATAGTTCCTTGACTACGTCCGCCCGCAAAATTCCCAACGCCGATAGCGCACCGGGGAATGCTGGAACCAACACGCGAGGAATACCGAGGCTCGCCGCCAGCGAGCAGGCATGCAAGCCACCCGCGCCGCCAAACGCGACAAGCGTGTAGTCGCGGGGATCGCGTCCCCGCTCAATCGAAATCACGCGAATTGCCTTTTCCATCGTGGCTTCGACCACATCCAGAATTCCTTGCGCGAACTGCTCGACTGACCGGACGGATCGCATCCCTCGAATCGCGCGATGCATGAAGGCACGCGTGCGACCTTCGTCGAGACGAAAATCGCCGCCGAGCAATCCTTCGGTGCCGAGCCGGCCGAGAATCAAATGAGCATCGGTGACGGTGGGCAGTTCGCCGCGCCCGTAACAAATCGGTCCTGGATCAGCGCCCGCGCTCTCCGGACCGACTCGCAAAGCGCCTGCGCGATCGAAGCGCGCAATCGATCCTCCTCCCGCGCCCACAGTGTGAATCTCAAGCATCGGCACCGCGACGGGCAATCCTGCCACGATGGATTCATTCGTTGTGCGCAGCGCTCCTTCGATGAGAGATACATCCGTCGACGTGCCTCCCATGTCGAAACTGATCACACTGCCGTAACCGCTCTCCGAGATCTGTTTCGCACCCAACGCGCCGCCCGCGGGCCCCGAAAGAATCGTTCGCACAGGCTCCCGTGCAGCAATTTGCGCGGACAGAACCCCACCATTCGACTGCATGACGCGTACCCCCGCAGTGCCGCGAGACTCACGCAACTTGCCGGTTGCACCCCGAACAGCCGAGGAAGCGACAGCTTGTGCGTCGCGCTCAATCTCCTTTAAGTACGCACTCATCACCGGCGCGAGATAGGCGTTCACCACCGTGGTGGACGTGCGCTCGAACTCGCGAAATTCGGGCAGGATTTCGTGCGACACTGAGACAGTGTATCCTTCGGCGCGCAACCGCCGAGCAAGCATTCGCTCATGTTCGGGACGCAGGAAGGAGAAAAGGAAGCAGACAGCAACCGATTCCGCGCGCGAAGCTCGGATCCGCTTGACCATGCGCGAGATTTCGGCCGCTGACGGCTTAACCACCGCATTCCCATCCGCGCCGACTCGCTCGCGCATCCCGATCCGACGCTTGCGAGGCACCAGAGGTTCAGGCCGTTCGACAAATAAATCGTAGAGACGCGGCCGCGCCTGACGCCCTATCTCGAGCACATCCTCGAAACCCGCAGTTGTCAGGAGCGCCACACGTCCGCCGCGACGCTCGAGCAATGCATTTGTGCCAACGGTCGTCCCGCAAAGCAGGTCCAGGTGACTCCAGTCTTCGTCTTGCGTGCGAGAACGGATTTCGGCAAGGGCACTCGCAATCGCCTTTGCGGGATTCGCCGGGGTGGACGGAATCTTAAGGATTTCGACGCGCCCACCGCGCAGAAACAGGCAGTCAGTGAATGTGCCGCCGGTATCGATCGCCACGCGCATGACCGCACATTTTACACGGTATGTTCATCATTTCACGATGTTTATGCGCCCGGTCCGCACCTGGGCGGCGAGTATTTAGCGTCAGCTGCGTCGTTCTCTTCTGGAAACACACCGCGCCGAAACAGCCAGCCAACTCGCCCTAGTCGCTAAAATTGGATGAACGAGAGACGCTCAATAAATCACCCTTATGACGACTGAAACTCGTGCGCCAAAGTCGTTGCTCGAAACCCTGGTTAAGCCGGAAGACCAGGAACTCGCTCGCAAACGCGAGGAGCGGATTGCAGTCGAGAGCGAACTGGCGGATTGTGAACTTCGGGCAGCCAACCTTCGCGCTGAACTCGGGGCCTTCGAACGTCAATACCTGCATTTTGTCGGCTCGCGCTATGCCGAATTGGACGAATTGAACGCCGAAGTCGCCGAAAAAATAGCCGAAACTCAGCCCGACAATGAGCGCGCTCAGCGAGTCGCTCGCGAGGCGCGGGCCCGTGCGGCCAGCACGAAGTCCACAGCCGGAGAGAAATCGGCGAACGAGCCCAAGCCGTTCCGCGCTTCGCTTGAACTGAAACGGCTATATCGCGACATCGCACGCCGCATTCATCCTGACCTCACGTCTGATCGCGACGATCGCGCTAAACGCCAAGAACTGATGGCGATGGCTAACGAAGCGTATGAGCGCGGCGATGAAGGCATGCTAACGAAGGTAATCATGGAATACGAATGCAGTCCTGAAGCGGTGAAGGGCGACGGCGCGGGCGCAGACCTGGTTCGCGTGATCCGCGGCATAAGCCAGGCACGTAGCCGCCTTATCGAAATTGAGGCCGAATTGCAGGAATTGCTGCGCTCGGACCTGAATCAGCTTAAGGCGCGCGTCGACCAAGCTGAGCAGCACGGCCGCGACGTACTCGGCGAGATCGTAGGAAAAGTCGACGAGCAGATCGCGCAGGTCAGGCGCCGCCTTGAAAATATTCAGCAGCAGGAAGGCGCCTAGAAAATGGCTGCGGAGCCACGAGAAAATACATCCGAAGGCCATATCGTTCGTGCAACGACGAGTGCGCTCGCCGTTCGCTCAGCCGCGCTGGTCGCCCGTGGGCTCCGAGACCTTGCACGCGACGCAAACTGGCTTACGGCAAAGGTTTTTGCGGGCCGCTCGCCGCAACTTGCCCTCTCGTCTCACGGGCACGTGAGCGCTGTTGCGCCACAAAAGAAAGGCGATCCGCAGCGGCTCGTCGTGTATGACGCTGAGCGAGGCGCACCTACCATCGCGTTAACGGTCCCGAATGAAGCTGTGTCCTTCAGTTCGCAGCTTGGTGCTCGCGCTGCGTTTGCGTGGTCGCCCAGCGCGCAATTTCTTGTGGCGGCATGGGGATTGTGGGAGCCGACGCTGCATCTGTTCGACATGCACAGCAAGATGTTCTTGGGAACATTTGGCGAGTCCGCCGAATTCCCGCGCTACATCCGGTGGTCGGATTTGGGCCGTTATTTCGTGCTATCCGGCGGACGGAACGGCTCGCTGGAATTGTGGACGGCCCAGCCCAGTTCGGCTGTCCTTACAGGACCTGCGCTTCGACGCATCGAGCGGCCTGAATTGCCCGCGCCGCAAGAAAATCCCGCCGAGCCGGCGGACGAAGGCTCTTTCGCAGGCTACGGCCGGCTCGCATTCAGCCCCAGCGAGTCGCTGCTCGCGGCGCCGGTCGAGGTCAGCGGCGAATGGGCCGACGATTGGATTTTGCTGGTCGATCTTCCTCCGTTCCAGGAACGCTCGCTGATTCCAGCACAGGGCCACATTACCGATTTAACGTGGACGCCTGATAGCCGCCAGATTCTTTATTGCGCGGCGGGACAGGCTTTCCGTGTGGCGATCGAAACGGAATCGCTGGAAAGCGAGTCGCTTCCGTTTGGCGCGGAACTCATCTCCTGCCATCCGCATCGTCCCCTGTGCGTGTGCTTTAGTTCGTGGCTGAAAAATTCGGCGAAGGGCCGGCTCTTTCTTGTCGATCTCGATACGATGGAAACTTTCGACGAGCATCCTGCTGAAAATGTCGCGGATCTGCGCTGGTCGGCCGACGCGTCGAAGGCGTATGCCGTCACCCGCGACGGATTGGCGTTCACGTACGAACCCCCGTTTTAAGCAATTCGACGCACCGACCCACAGTAGGTGCAGCGCAGAACACGCCAGGGAAGCAAAGATCATTCCAGAATAAGCATGACAACATAGAACGCCGGCGAGACGCCGGCGCTACTGGTGCGCGGCTTTAAGCCAGCGGGAGATTGGCTTCGGCGTTCATCGTGGCTTCTTCGCGTTCGCCGGCGCGAAAGCGCGCGTAGCCCGCGGCCGCAATCATTGCTGCGTTGTCCGTCGAGAGAGCCCGGCTCGGGAAGAACACTTCCAGCCGTCTGCTCGCGGCTGCGAACTCAAACGTCTGCCGCAGCTCGGAATTCGCGGCGACTCCACCGGACACGAGCACCGTCTTAACCGCGTGCTGCTCGGCCGCAGCAAGTGTGCGTGTCACTAAATCCGCTACCACCGACCGCTGAAAGCTGGCGACCAAGTCCAACGTAGTTTTGGTCGACAGTGCCCGCAACGCGTCTGCTTTTCGCTCGCCACGCGCGAGCGCCTCTTGCCGTGCCGCAATCTCCGGCTGCAATTGTGAATTACGCCGCAAGTAGTACAGCACCGCCGTCTTGATCCCGCTGAAGCTGAAATCGTACGGATTGCCCTTCATTTTCGGCTGACCGAACGCGACCGCCTTCGGATTGCCGTGCGCTGCCAGCTTGTCGATCACGGGTCCGCCCGGATAGCCAAGCGCGAGCATCTTCGCCACCTTGTCGTATGCTTCGCCCGCCGCGTCGTCGCGCGTCGATCCGATGCGGCTATAGGAAAACTTAGGCGCTCCGTTGCCGGATTCCTGTTTTACGCCGTACAGAATCGTGTGTCCTCCCGAAACGATCAGGCAGACTGCCGGAAATTCAACGGTTTGGCCTGCGGCATGCGCCTCGAGGAGCACGGCATGAATGTGTCCCTCGAGATGATTCACCGCGATCAGCGGCTTCCCGAGCGCCAGCGCCAACACTTTTCCGTACGTAACGCCGACCAGCAACGAGCCGATCAAGCCTGGCCCGCGCGTAACGGCTATCGCATCGACATCGGGCAGCGCGACACCCGCCTGCTCCGCCGCTTCGCGCACGACAGGCACAATCTGTCGCAGGTGCTCACGGGAAGCGAGTTCCGGCACTACTCCACCATACTTGCGGTGAATATCGATCTGCGACGCAACAATGCTTGACAGAACGCGTTCGCCGCCGGCGACAATCGCTGCCGCAGTCTCGTCGCACGATGATTCGATGCCTAGAATCAAATTCCCTGGTTTGGACAATGCTCTCCTTCACGATGCGCAGACGCGCCGGAAAAATCCTATGGTAGCATCAATGTGTGTACCTTTCGGATCTGTCCCCTGTGGCCGACCTAGCTGCCGCGGAGGCCGCTAGCGCACTCTGGGCGGAGTCCCGGAACCCGATCCTCATCCGGCGTTCCCCAGAAGCGCAGCACAAAAATCCATACAGAGTCGACCAAATCCATGACACGTGTGCGTAAAGCTGTCCTGCCAGTCGCCGGTCTCGGCACTCGATTCCTTCCGGCCACGAAAGCCATGCCGAAGGAGATGATCACTGTTGTCGACAAACCGCTGATCCAATACGCCATCGAGGAATGCATCGCATCCGGCATTGAAAACGTCATTTTTGTTACGGGACGCCGCAAGAGCGCCATCGAAGATCATTTCGATCTGCAACCGGAGCTTGAGCGCTTCCTCGAAGATCGGGGTAAAGCCGAACAAGCCCGGATGGTGCGCGAAATCAGCGGTGGCCTGAAATTCAGTTACACGCGCCAAAGCGAAGCCCTGGGCCTGGGGCACGCTGTGCTTTCCGCGCGCGAACTTGTGGGCGACGAACCTTTCGCGGTGCTACTCGGCGATGTGATCATGGATGGACCGCCGGCTACGCGCGAACTCATGGAAATCTATGGGGAACTGGGCGCCGCCGCGATCACCGTCGAAGAAGTTCCGCGCGCGAAGCTGCATTTTTATGGCGTAATCGATGCCGCTCCCGCGGCGAACACGCGATGGGGAGATCGCCTTCTTAGCGTCAGCGATCTCGTCGAGAAACCAAAGGCGGAAGTCGCGCCGTCGAACCTTGGTGTCAGCGGCCGCTACGTGCTGCCGTCGGCGATTTTTGATTATCTGGAACATACAAAGCCGGGGGCTGGCGGTGAGATCCAGCTCACCGATGGGCTTCGTAGTCTGGCTAAGAAGGAGGGCTTGTACGCTCACGTATACGACGGCAAGACACATGACGCAGGCGACAAACTCGGTTTTTTGAAGGCGACCGTGGAAATCGGGCTCCGGAACCCTCATTTCGGCGATGAGTTCCGCACATACCTCCGCGCCCTCAAGCCTTAGCGGGTGTCGCGGATCTGCCGAGCCGCGATCTGGAGGGCTGCAACCTCCAAAATTGTTTTGACTTTCGACACGCGAACAAAAAACGCAAGTTGAAGCTGTTATTCGCGCCGTTTACTCTGACGGCTCGCTGCCTCGGGCAGTTTTGGTCTCATGCGCACGTCTTTGGTTGCTGGCTCAATTTTGTTCGTTCTATTTGCGGCTCCGGTTTCCAGGGCCCGCCGCCACAACTACATTTACGTCCCGCCCCTTGTCGCCACGGAAGCTTCCCAAACCATCCAGAACGAGCGTGCCAACCAGTTCCATCTGACGCGACTCCGCGACCTTGCGATGGTTCGCGAGTTCCACTCCGAGGGACGTCTCGTTTTCGTGCCGTCGCGCATGCCCTACTATTACCTGGACCATGTCTCGCCCGACTACAGCTACCTGCGCCCTTGGGCGAAGCTGTTTCTCGATCAACTCAGCCTCGAATACTATGCGCGCTTTGGCCAGCCGTTGCGCATAACAAGCATGCTGCGCACCGTTCTAGTCCAGGAACGGTTGACGCGTTGGAACCCGAACGCGGCACAAGCTGTGGGCGCTGATCGCTCATCGCACCTGACCGGGGCGACGCTGGACATCTCCAAACACTTCATGAACTATCGCGGCGAACTTTGGATGCGCCGTACTCTCGTCCAGATGGAACACGCCCGTTATCTGTACGCTATCGAGGAGTTTCACCAGCCCTGCTTCCACGTGATGGTGTTCCCCACGTACCGACAGTACCTTTTTCCCCGCGCCCCTCAGACAGTGCACGTAGTTCGCGCGAGGCGTGTGGTTCGCGCCCACTCAATTCATGGGGCCGCGGCAACAGCTCGTGCCGGCGCCCAGGCGAAAGTTCCCACTGCGGCGGGAGACACGTTGCCTGCTTCGAAGGCTGCCACCCCACCCAATCCCCGCGTCCCTGGGTCCCCCGATCTGAATCACAAGGCGGCCTCGCCTGTAGGCAGCTGAAACGCAGTCGAGGACGCTATTCGAGCCGGGACGTTTTAACAACAGATATATCGTCACGGCGTTCTCTCGTTCGGCTTTCAACCCAACGCGCGCGATCTTTCCGTGGCCCTTGGCATCTCAAATTAGAATGCGTTCCCCCTTTGGGTTCTCGTCTCTGACTGTTCGCCGGAAATCGCACGTGATATGCTCCGCGCGCTGAGAAATATTTCTGCGGGGAGAGAAAACATCATGAGTGACGATGCCGGCTCGGTTTCACGACGAAGATTTCTTGAACTGGGATCCGCCGCCCTTGGGACCGCGGCGATTGGGGCGGCGTCGCAGAGTACCGACAAAGCAGGCCAAGCCGAGCGTGACCGCAGCGGGACCAATCCTCTGGGTGCGGACGATCAAGTGCTTCACGACGAGAATCCCGACTCTGTTGTTCCTCCTCCCACGGATCACGGCAACGTCGATCCGTTCAAGTATCCGTTCACCTACTCGCACAAGCGTACGGAAGAGGGCGGTTGGGCGCGGCAGGTAACCATGCGTGATTTGCCGGTCTCTACTACGATTGCTGGCGTGAACATGCGCCTCACTGCTGGAGGAACCCGCGAACTGCACTGGCATACGGCGGGGGAATGGTCGATTATGCTTTACGGCGGAGCCCGAATCACCTGCCTGGACGCCCAGGGAAGGCCCTTCGTCGATGACGTGAAAGCCGGAGACCTATGGTTTTTTCCAACCGGATCGCCGCACTCGATTCAAGGATTGAAACCGGATGGATGTGAATTTCTGCTCGTCTTCGACGATGGAAATTTTTCTGAATACGACACCGTACTGCTGACCGATTGGATGGCGCATACGCCAAGATCGGTGCTGGCCAAGAACTTCGGCGTAAAGCAACAAGCGCTGGCTAAAATCCCTGCCGGGGAGTTATACATTTTCCAGACAGAGCCGCCAGGGACATCACTCGAAGAGGATCGCCGGTCCGCGGCAGGTACGGCTGGCTTGTCATCCGAAAACTTCTCATTTCATCTGATGCAAATGCCGCCCACCCATAAAACGGGGAGCGGAGAAGTGCGCATTGTCGATTCGCAAGCCTTTCCGGCCTCGAAAACAATCACGGCGGCGCACGTCGTCGTGCATCCTGGTGGAATGCGCGAGATGCACTGGCACCCGAACGCCGACGAATGGCAATACTACATCGCTGGAAAAGGACGGATGACGGTCTTCGCGGCCGGCGGGCGCGCTCGCACGATGGATTTCGAGAAGGGGGATGTGGGGTATGTAGGGCAGACTCTGCCGCATTACATCCAGAACACCGGCAATGAGGATCTTATCTTCCTTGAGATGTTCAGGAGCGGCTATTACCAGGACATTTCGCTGAATGAATGGCTGACCCATTTGCCGCCAGCCCTGGTTCAAGCTCACCTCAAGATCGATGCAGCGACGATCAGTTCGATTCCTCGGAATGAAAAGGTGATTGTTCCAGCGTAAATGCATGGAAAAAGCCGAACCAGGCCAAACCTCCTTACCATTCCGTGCATGCGGGGACCGCTGAGGCATCGTTTGGGAGGTCGATTTCACTGCAGCACAGAGCGGCGCACCCCATTTCAGTTCTTCGGATTCAGTTCTTCACGGAAATGGGAGCGGTCTGATTGAGGATGAGCCAATAGAGACCCAACTGTTTTACCGCTTCGATAAAGGACCCAAATTCCACGGGTTTTCGAATATAGCTATTTGCACCTAAGCCGTACCCATTGATACGATCCTGCTCCTCATTTGAGGTAGTGAGAATAACGACTGGAAGAAGCTTGGTCCTTTCGTCAGCGCGGATGGCTCGCAACACATCGAAGCCGTCGAGTTTTGGCAACTTTAGGTCGAGCAAAATGACCTGGGGCATGCTCTGTGTGTCGCGGCCATCATATTTTCCTTTTCCAAACAGATAGTCGAGCGCTTCGGTGCCATCGTGCGCCACAACTAGAGCATTTTTGATGTTGTTCTTCTTGAGCGCCCGCACAGTAAGCGCTTCGTCGTCCGGATTGTCCTCCACCAGCAAAATGACCGAATTGTCCATGCTGCCCTCCGCGGTTTTCCCGATCAGATAGTAAAGTAGAAGGTGGCGCCTTTTCCGACGGCGCTTTCTGCCCAGACGCGCCCCCCGTGCCGGTGGATGATGCGCTGGACCGTCGCAAGCCCAATCCCGGACCCGGGAAATTCGTTCGCTCCGTGCAGGCGTTGGAACGCACCGAACAGCCTCGCTGCGTAAGCCGGATCGAACCCGGCTCCGTCATCGGTAACGAAGTAGGTGTCTCCGCCATCGAGCTGTTTCTTCGCGAACTCAATGCGGGCAGCCGGACGCTTCGATGTATATTTCCACGCGTTGCCCAAGAGGTTCTCAAGGACGACACGCAGCAAGCGGCCATCCCCCGCAGTCTCCAGGCAGTCCTGCACGAAGAAATCGACTTTGCGCTCCGGGTTGGCCTTACGAAGGTCATTCACAATCGATAGAGCCATTGCTGACAGATTGACTGGCTGGCGGTTCAGCTCGGCGCGAGCTACGCGAGCCAGGTTCAGGAGATCGTCGATCAGCAGTCCCATGCGCCCCGTAGCCGCCCGGATTCGCGAAAGGTGACTTTTCGCTTCATCATCCAGCTTGTCGTTGTAATCGTCGAGCAACGCCAGAGAAAAGCCGTCGATACTGCGCAGTGGCGCGCGCAGATCGTGTGATACCGAATAGCTGAAAGACTCGAGTTCCTTATTGGCCGCCGTCAGTTCAGCGGTACGCTGTGAGACGCGCTGCTCCAATTCCTCATGCGACGCTTTCAGGATGCGATCGCGCTCTTCGATTTGGTGCAGCATTTCATTGAACGTCTCGACGAGCTCGGCCAACTCCCCTTCTTCCCCGTTGCGAACAGCTCGGATGGAATACTCTTTGTCGTGGGAGATGCGGCCGGCGACGCGCGCAAGGCGCTGAATCGGTTCAGCAACGGAACGCCGAGCGATGCGCGACAGAAGGAGAGCAACCGACAAACACAAGACCAGCATGACGCCCGCGACCGCCAGGTAGTTCTCCATGCGGCCAATCAGCGACTGGATATCCGATTCAATGTACGTAAACCCGATCAGCTTGCCGTGAAAGGTGATGGTGTGGACCAGCGTTATCCGTTCGTGCCCGGAGGAGGAATGCTCTCTCTCAGATACGCCGATCGGAGGGGTTGCCGGGATTTGGATACTTGGGTCTCGCCGGTAAACAGCAAATTGCTTTCCGTCGGACGTATAAACGCACGCAGACAAAATGTTGGGCGCAAATTGCAGCGCCGAGAGCGTCCTCTTGGCTGAATCGGAATCATCGAAAAGTAGCGCGGAGACGCTGTTCGAGCCGGTTACCTGCGATTGAATCGAAAGGTTGCGCTCCAGTGTTTGCCTGTAGGTTGCTAAATCGAAAACGACGAAGCCAGCACAGGCGAGCGACAGTGCAATTGCGCACACAAGCATAGTCATTCTGGTGAGTTTTCCGGTGATTGAGACTTGTTGGGTGTTCGGCATCACGTCTCAAGCCCTACCGTGAGCGTCTTTGTGCACAGCGACCGCCACTTTGAGCAGATCCGAACTGAGAGTCAGCCCCGCATCCGTTGCGCTGGTGAGGTTGATCTCGAACCGGACTTTATCTTTGTCGACGACAAACTCGATCATTCCTCCGCGTTCAGCAAAACGAGGAATGTCGCTGACAGTGAGAACGCTTTTTTTTGCGAGGACCTCAAAGAGCTCTTTGAGGTGGTCTTGTTCGGAGGCACTGACGAATAATATCCGGCAATCCAGAGCATCTTCGGGTTTGGAAATTCGTTTGGCGACAATGTTCTTCCCGCTGACCGACTCGCCGGCCAGCGTCGCATCTAAAAACGTTCCAAAAGGATCCTCGCCAAGGACGCAGAGAGAAAATGTTGCCGCGCTGGTCGTTGCCGGGCTGGCGGGCCATTCGATGAAGCGGCTAAAATTGAACAGATATATGGCTTCTACCTGCGACTCAGTTGGTCGCGTCTGCTGGGCTTGAACTCTAACAGGAAGGATATTTGCAACCGCCACAAGAACAAGAAACCAAACGGAGATAATGCGTCGTCGCCTGCGGGCGAGAATAAAATGCGGAAGCGCATCGTGAGGCCCCGTCAAAGTCATAGCTCCGGCCAACCAAAGTGATACGCCGAAGAGGGAAAGGGGCCTCTCTAAGCGTTACATTCCAATTGTCTACCCGTTATCGGATCAGTCAAGAAGAGGGAGGATGTGGTGTCGCTAAAAGGATAGCTCAGCGATCCCCGGGCGCGATCCGAGCGTTTTTCCGAGCACTGAACACGTTCGAGCATCGATTCGAACCGCCAATGCCAACTCTGCGTACCTTGTCGGCACAGATTTGAGCAGGGCGGCAGCAGAGAAGTAGGCGCAGCTCTTCATCGAAGAAATTGGAGCGCCGGGATGTCAAACAGAAGTGGTCACCCGCCCAGGACTTGAACCTGGAACCCACTGATTAAGTTTTCCATTCGCTGAAAAGACACGATCTTACGATACTAGCTAGATGAGCGCGGCTATTTCCTGCAACTTGATAGTCCATCGCCCTTTAGCACCCGCCGAACCGTTACGTATCGCAGCAAATCGGGGATGCTGGTAGGCACAGAATTAGGCACACCATTTTACCACCGTGGCGATATCGGCAGACTATCTTCCAAGCACGCGCAGTGCGCAAATCTGTGGTTGAAAGTGCTTGTATCCTGCGCGCGTAAGCTTATAGACCGGACGGCTGGGCGTTCCATTTCGGTCCAGCCATCCTTCGGAAAACATCTCTGTAAGGCACCCGCGCTGTGGTTCAAATTCATTTGGACTGTCCTGCTTAATGGTGATCCAAAAAGGGCTGTCTGATTCGAAATTGTCAGCCAACGACAAGAGAACGTCATTCAAGACTTGTTCTTTGGTAGGTACAATGCTCATTGGAGTTCCTTTCAATATTTGGCAAGGTGGTGCCGCAACCAGCAAACCGCAACCAGCAAACGGATCAAGCAGCGCGCAGAAAATGGCGGCGGATAAAACACGCCCAATCCGCAACGTCGAACTGCCTTTTTTCTGCCAAATGCGCTGTCCAAAATAAGGCTTGCATCGGGGTACCGCATTCGCCCAGAGATAGCTCATAGTCCGGCTCGACTTCTTTCAAACATTCCTTGTGGCCAAGCTTCCAAATGGGTTCAGAAAGTACTGCCAGACCTTCTGGGGCACGCTCACGCGGCGTCTGGTTATGTAAGACAACGCCATCCTGTAGCGCGACTTCGCCTTCGCAAACATCGCAGAAGAAGTGTAATCTCCGGCCCCTAGCCATATCCAGCCTCCGGGCGGGATCGTACTACCGCTTCGGGCCGAAGATGCCGCCCAGGACAGCAAAAATGCGGGGAAGAGTGGTGAGCCGCGGAGGACTTGAACCTCCAACCCGCTGATTAAGAGTCAGCTGCTCTACCAATTGAGCTAGCGGCCCACAAACCACAGAGTATAACATGGCCGGAAATCGCGACGTGCGGCGCAAGAGACTGAACGTCGTCGGCCACCCGGCGCACGGCAGCCAGCGAAAAACGCTTGGAATCCGGGGGGAAACTAGACCAAATCAGACGGCGGGCCGCTGGACATTCGGCGTTGCCGCCGATGCTCGTCGCAACGTCGCCGCGATATCCTTCGCAACTTGGCGTGCCTTCACCATATCGCCCGGTCCGAGTGAAATTGCAGCAACGCGGGCATGCCCTCCGCCCCCATACTGTTCGCACAAAGACGCCAGATTCACGTCTGGCGGTGCTTGTTTCCATGGATTCGTTCCCACGGACACTTTTGCCCGCGTAGGCGAAGCGCTCACGCCCACCGAATACACTGCGTCCGGATACAAGAAATACGGAATGAATTTGTTGTAACCCTCGAGATCAAGGTCGCTCACGTCGAAATAGATGACTCCAGAGCGCGAGTCCGCGCGTTCGCGCATGATGTCCATCGAGCGCCGATGCCGCGCGAGCAGCGGCCCAAGATGCTTCTTTACCATCGGCAGTTCAACCATCTCTGAAAGCGAGCGGCTCGTCAGCTCGGGAATCAGCTTTGGCACGAGATCTGTTTCGGGCGCAGCCTCGATGACGAGTGCAAGCTGCATAGCCGGCTCGGCCAACTCGACCGCTTCTTCCGGCGAATTGAATTGCGCACCGTCAATGATGTCCGCCCAGCGCACGAGTTCGGTCAGCGGCGCAGCATCAAATCCGAACTTCTCCGCCGCAACTGTCGTGAGCAGCTTGGTGCAGGACTTGAAAGCCGGATCGTAGAACTTCTTGCCCGAATGGTCGTGCCGGAAGTGCTCGGCGTCTTCGGGTTTCAGGAACGCACTCTGATGATGGTCGAACCACCATGTCAGTTCCGGCGAACTCGAATACTTGAAATCGACGATCGCGTTTTCATCGCCGTCGAATAGCCCGTCTTCGAACGGTTGAGACGCTTTATGCGTCATACCCGTGTAGAGGAATTGCGCGTCCGCGTTCATCCGTTCGCGATAGAACCGCGTGAACACGGCAGCGGAACATGCTCCGTCAAAACAGCGATCGTGAAAGCAGATGCGTACACGCACGTTTCGTTCTCAGATTCGATTGTTGCGAAAATTGGCTTTCCCGCCGACGCGAATCAGCATCCGGCGCGGAAAACTCTGCAAAAGGGAAAGCCAATAAAGATGGCTGGTCCAGCGGCGATTGTCAAGTGGGACGCGCGCAGGGTCAGTCGTGCGATCCGGGGCCGCTGCTGCTTGTGGATGAAGCGGCCCCAGGCCCAGCGGCGGCCGTCCGGTCGTCGGCGGCAAACTTCTGTTTGTTATACGAAAGGCTGTTAATGCTCGCAAGGTAGGCCGCAATCCCACGGTAAATTCCCATCGCGACGCGCTGGCGTTGCACGGGACGACGGAGCAGCCGTTCGTCCACGGGGTTGCTGAGGAACGAAATTTCGCAGAGTACAGACGGCATATTCGCTCCAATGAGCACGACAAACGGCGCGCGCTTCACTCCGCGATTGTGCTCGCTCTCGCTGACCAGTTCCAGCCTGTGCGACAGCGTGCCCTGAATGTCGGTGGCCAGTTCCTTCGATTCCTCGATTTTGTCGTTGCGCGCGATTTTCTGAATCAGGCTCTGGAGGTCGTGAATCGACTCGGTCGAGTACGCGTTTTCGCGTGTGGCTACTTCCATCGCCTGGGGAGACGTGGCGAAGTTCAGGTAATAGGTCTCGATGCCCCGCGCAAAGTGGTCTCGGCTCGAATTCGCGTGAATCGATATAAATAAGTCCGCCTTCGCATTGTTGGCGATCGCAGTGCGCTGCTCGAGTGGAATGAAAGTATCGTCCTTGCGCGTATAAATCACCTGCGCACCGGGAAGGCTCTTCTCGATCAGGCGTCCCAGCCGGAGTGCGACGTCGAGGCACACGTCCTTTTCCATCAAGCCGTGCGGACCGATCGTTCCGGTGTCGTGCCCGCCGTGTCCAGGATCGATCACAATCCGGCTGATCTTCAAACCCAGTTCGCGGCTTAGCGAACGCCCTCCATCGCGGGTCGGCTGCGGCTGCGACGGCAGCGCGAGTGAAGCAGTGGTTCGAGTGTCGGCCGCGCCGGAGATCCGCTGCGCGACGCCCGGGACTATTTTCGGGGCCTTCACTGTTACGGTTTCATCAGCGGCGCGCACCACCGGAACGGAACTGCTCAACGGGGCCGAGTTTGCGGGCTGATTCACTGTTGGCGCAACGTCGGGCATGTTCGATGCCGACATTGTGGGCTGCGACGTTCCGCTCGGGACACCCTGCTTCGCAGTCCGCAAATCAATCACGAGGCGGTACGGCCTGCCGACGAGCGCTGTCGAATAATCGTGCGTTCCGACTGCGTCCAGCACGATTCGCACTACGTCAGGCTTATTTTGTCCCACACGCAGCGATCGCAGCAGGCCAGACTGAAAATCGGCCGATCTGCCGTGCATGCGCGAACTGAGCCGCGCATCATGCAAGTCGAAATAGATGCGATCCGGGGACGGCAGATGCGCCGAATCGAACGTGACGGTGTCGTTGAGTGTCACAACGATTCGCGTATGGTCCGCTGCATTGAACGCCTGGACAGACTCGACAGCTGCCCACGGCTTCTGCGGACGGTTCGGCTGAAGAACCGGCCCAAGTGCGGCCAAGTCGTTCGCGGGAGTGCGCGCGACCGTCTCAACGCTGGCGGAAGCGTCGCCGACAGGTGCCGCGTGCGTATCTTCGGAATTCGTACCGTTCGAACGGGTGGCCTCTAGCGCGCCTGCCTTCGGCTCGCGCAAAGCTGCTGCGATCTGCGCTATCGCTTTCCGTGCATCGCTCGCGCGGTCGCTTCCCGGATAGCGCTTCAAGAATTCCTTGTATGTTGCAGTCGCGGTGTCAAGGTTTCCCTGCTCGGTCTGAATCTGTGCTACTGCGAGCAGCGCCTCGGGGCGATAGCGCGTGCCCGGATACTGGGTCAGCAGAAACTTGTACATGTCGATCGACGCCTGAAAATACTTTCGATCGTAGAAGTGGCCCATCTCGCGATAAAGTTCCGCTTCTCCAATCAGCGACGGCGTTACTTCGGGCGCATCCGTGGAGATGAGATAGACCTTCTGATATGCATCGATGGTTTTCTTGTAGTCGGCAACAGAGCGGTCTCGAGGAAGGAGGCCTTCCAACATCGTGCGCATCCGCACCGCAACTGCAAACTGGTCGCGTGCCGCAGATTCATGGCTGGCGCGCACTGCGACGGGCAGGCAAAGGAGTAATGAGGCGAGAATCAGGACCCACTTTACAGACGCCGGCCCTGAGACCCAGTGGGAAACCGCTCTGTGGCGAAGAGAAGTCGAAGCCCTATGTCTCATTCGTTCGTGTAAACAACCTGGCCGCCGCCGTCCACCGCTTTGCGGATGGGCTTCTTGGGAGGAGCCCACACCGACTGCGGATTACGGCCCGAGCCAGGCCGGAAGTATGCGTCCTTCACCTTTCGCACGTACCGCCGCGTTTCCCAAAATGGGGGAACGCCGCCGTTTCGATCAACGGCATGTTCACCTGCATTATATGCCGCAAGTGACAGCGTCAAGTCGCCGTTGTACCGATCGAGCAACGTCTTCAGGTACGCCGTCCCGCCATCGATGTTTTGAGCGGGGTCGAAAGGATTTTCGACGCCAAAACGTTCTGCCGTGCCAGGGATAAGCTGCATCAGTCCCATGGCTCCCTTGTTGGAAACCGCCTGCGGATTCCACCCCGACTCCGTGCTGATGACAGCATTTACCAGCGCGGGATCGAGATTGTGCCTCTCGGCCGCTTCGTCAACGATACGCTCGAGTTTCGTTGGCGTCCCGGACCGCGAATCATTTCGCAATGCCGAGGCCGCAGCGGAACTGCCGCCGCCGCGAGAATCAACGGAACTCTGATATGTGTAGATGAGGTTTCCGTGTTCATCTACATGCGATGCAATCTGAGCGCGGGTAGGCACGGCTAGGACTCCCAGTCCCACCGCGACCCAGATTACAACATTCGGCAGCCAGAGAGTGTTCCAAGATGACAGCAATCGACACAGACGAGGAAAGCCCGCCCGTTTGCCGTCCTTGGAAACCCCCGAACGAACCGAGCGATTTTTGAGTCTCTTGCTCATGGCCTTGGGAAGGCAGAACATTGGAGATTCGCTACCCGAATGGCGAGCGTCGAACCTCCTACTTCCGATTCGAACGAACAAGCATTGCCTGTGGTACATCAAGCTGCTGAAAACCAGATATATACGTTCGCCCAAGCGATCATCGAACGGTGGGCGAATCTCCCGCCGGCTGGCGGACTTCTGGCGCGAGGGAATTATAGCGACCGGTCGGGAAAGCGGTAAACGGTACGGGCGTCCCTTTGACGGCGGGATGTGTCCTTTCCGGCACCACTGTGTGCGGTGTGCCACGCGACACGTTTTATTGACTGTCTACGTTAATGACCGTCTATTTTGTTGACTATTGTGTGCTGCACGCTTAGGATTCACACCCATGTCAACCGACAAACCGACATCGAACGCAAGTGCGGCAAATACACCGGAAGCGAAACCATGGTTCGAAGAGGTTCCAATACCGGCGCTGCTACGTCACGCACGAACGACATATGGCGGCGCGATGCGAAACGCTCTGACCAAAGCGGGTTACGACGATGTACCGAAGAACGGGCTATATGTGATAGGAGGAATGGCGCTCGAGACTGGACCTATCCCACTCGGGCAACTCATCGAAGAACTTGGAATCTCGAAACAATCGGCCAGCCAACTGGTTGATACGCTTGTGACGCGGGGCTACTTACAACGTACCGAAGATCCAGATGATAGGCGGAAGCTAACGATCATACTGACCGAGCGGGGACGCGACGCAGCGGCTGAGCAGAGCGAAGCTCGCAAGAAGATTGACGCGGCGCTAATCGAGTGCGTGGGTGAAGAGGACGTTAAGCGGACGCGACGCACGCTTGCCGTTCTGATCGACGTCGGCCGTCACGGCGAGCAGCAGGCAGATGACGAGTAAGCCGCCTGGTGTTCACAGACACGGCTTCATGGTTTCCTCACTATTGAGTACTAGGACCATCCAAAAAAACGCAAAATTGGCGAGCTGAAACGCTTCCAAAGTGTATCGATCAAAATTTCGACTTTTGATGAGCTGACAGGCACTTACGCGAGAATTTGATCGACATGTGTATCGATCAAAATTCGGGCATTTATAGCCTTCGTTTTTTGTTCGCTACGCCGCACTCTGGCTGGATTATCGGCGTGGTTGGTGTCGCCGTTTTGCGTGCTGACGGTTCGTTGGTGCGACTGGGGCGTCCTGTGTTCGAAGAGCACCTACCAGCGTTGCGCAGCCAGCGCGGGATATGTAGACATCGGAGAAACGCCGACGGGAAGCGGCGCTGCGGGGCTGAGCGAAAACGGTGGGCGGGTCTGAGACCCGCCCATACGGGCTAGGCGAACACCGGCACAGCCGGGGCCGCTATTCGACGGCGGCCGAGAAGCCGAGCGATCGCAGTTGCTGGTTGAATGCGGCGGTTTCGGCGCCGGTGACGCTCTTGAACTTCATGCGCGCGTCGGCCAGTTTCGCTGCGAGCTCTTTGTTGACGGCAATTTGCTGGTCCGTGGGCGGCAGGTCCGCGCCGTCGCCGCTGAGTTCGGATTCGAGGTTGGCAAGCTTTCCGTACAGCATCATGGAGTGGCGGAAGCTGTCCTCAATGTTGCCGGTCAGGTGGACATCGAACATGAGGTCCTCGACGGCTACGACTTTGTCGTCGAAGTCTTTCGCGGCCTTTTCGGCATCGGTCGCTTTCGTTCCGGCGAGAGCCTTATGCAAGCCCTCGACTTGCAAGCGCGTGCGCTCGAGGCGATTGATCATGTCATCCAGTTCATTCAGCTCGCCGCGAACTTGCAGCAGGAATTTCACCTGGGCTTGCAAATCGGCATCGGTGCCGAGTGAATTGGGATCGCGCAGAACTTCGAGCGGTTCAGTGAGCGACTTATCGCCGACAGTTAGTTTCACGTTATAACGGCCGGGTGCGACGCGGAGTCCGACGCCGATCTCACCCACGCCCCAGACGATCAGGGGACGCCATCCGCCTTTTACGGCTTCGGGGTTCGGGCCGCCCATTGGGACGACGTCGCCCGGCTTAAGCCATTGCGCATCGGGAGGCGGCGTCAGCAAATGGACGGCGGTTTGTTCATCGTAGGAGAGATTCCACCAGACGCGGTTGAGTCCCGGTTGTCCTTTGCCTTTGAGCGTGCGAACGTCACGACCGGCGGCATCAGCGATCGTGATCGTCCACGGGCTCGCGTTCTTCAGCTGGAAGTTGATGTCGGCGCCGTAGGGCGGATTTTCGCCGAGCACATGCCCTTGTTCACTTGCCCGATTCGTCGCAATCGTGCGGAAGCGATAGGTGGAACGCGGCGGGAAAAGGTACACGTCGCCGTCTTGCGACTTATCCCAATTGCGGAGAGGAGTGATGTCATCAAGGTCGTAGATTCCACGGCCGTGTGTGGCGATGAGTAGATCGTTGAATCGGGGCTCGACTTCGACCCAATAAACCGGCGCGGGAGGGAGATTATTGCGCAGATGCATCCAGTGCGCGCCATCGTCCCAGGAGACGTATAAGGCGTTGTTGGTGCCCAGGTAGAGCATGCCCTTGCGCACCGGATCTTCCATGATGCACTTCGCGCTGGAGTTCATGCCTTTGGGAACATCGGAGCTGATACGCGTCCATGACGCTCCGAAATCGGTCGTCTTATAGATGTAGGTGTCGTAGTCGCCGACCTGTTCCAGATCGACGGAGATATATGCAGTGCCCGCGTCAAAGCGCGACGGCTCGACGTTCATTACCGTGCCCCAGGGAGGCAGATTGGGGATGTTCTTGGTGACATTCGTCCAGTTTTTGCCGCCATTTTTCGTGATATTGACCTGTCCGTCGTTGCTGCCTGTCCAGATCACACCCTGCTGCTTGGGCGATTCAGCGATGGCGTAAAGGGTTGAGCCATCGTAAGTCATCAGGTTATCGAAGCTGACGCCGCCGGAGTTTTGCTGGTGACTTTTGTCGTTTGTCGTCAGGTCGGGGCTGATGACGGTCCATGATTGGCCGCCATCGGTGGTCATATGCACGTGTTGGCTGCCGACATATACCTTATTGTGATCGAACGGGGAGATCGCGATGGGGAACGTCCAGTGCCAGCGATATTTCACATCGGCGGGAGCCGATCCATAGGTCTCGTCCGGCCAGACTTCAACGCTGCGGGCCTGGCCGGTCTTCAGGTTCGTGCGATCGAGGCCGCCATCGTAGCAGCCGGACCACACGATATCCGGATCGGCCGGATCCGGTACTCCGAAACCGCTTTCGCATCCACCATAACTCTTCCAGTCGCCGGCGCCGATCTGTCCGCCGAAGAAGCCCTGCTCCAGATTGTTGCTTGGACCGTAGTAGGACGGCCCGTCCTGGCGGTTGCCGAAAACGTTGTAGGGAATGTGCGTGTCCGTATAGACGTGATAGACCTGCGCGATGGGCAAGTTAATGTGCTCGTACGTCTTGCCGCGATTGAGGCTGATGTTCACGCCCTGATCGTTGGCGTCGAGGATGCGATTCGCATTCAGCGGATCGATCCAGACGTCGTGATTGTCGCCGCCAGCGCGCGTGATGTCGTGCGCGAGCGTCAAACCGCCATCGCGGGAAACGCTCCAGGAGACGGAAGGGAAGTAGAGCAGGTCGGGATCGTCGGGTGAAATGCCAAAGCGCGTGTAGTAGGGTGAGCGCTCGCTGGTGAGGTGCGTTTGGTTGACGAGGGTCCAATTCTCTCCGCCGTCATTTGAGCGATAGAGGTTCGTTGTCGAATCCTGGATCAGCGCGTACACACGATTCGAATCGGACGGCGCGATCCCCACGGCGACTTTGCCGACTGGATGATCCGCGGCCGGCAATCCATTGCCGCTCAGCTTCTTCCAGGTGGCTCCGCCATCATGCGTGACATAGACGCCGCTGCCGAGGCCGCCGCTATTGAGGTCCCACGTTTTGATGTCGACCTGCCACATGCCTGCGAACAGCGTTTGCGAGTCGTGAGGATCGAGTGCGAGTTCGGAGCAGCCGGTATTTTCGTTGACGAATAGAATCTGCTGCCACGTCTTCCCGCCGTCCGAGGTGCGAAAAACGCCGCGTTCGTGCTGCGGACGATAGGCTTGCCCGACTGCGCAAACGTAGGCGATATTTGCGTCATGAGGGTCGGCGATAATGCGACCGATATGTCCGGTTTCGGCGAGGCCGACGTGCTGCCAGCTCTTGCCGGCGTCGGTTGATTTATATATGCCGTCGCCCATGGGGTAAAACGGGCGAATCAGCCACGTTTCGCCAGTGCCGGCCCAGACGAGGTTGTGGTCAACCGGGGAAACGGCGAGCGCACCAATTGCAGCTACGTCCTGGTGGTCGAAGACCGGGTGCCACGTCACGCCGCCATCCTCCGTCTTCCAAACGCCTCCGGCGGCGGCGCCCGCGTAGATGACGAGCGGGTTGCCCGGCTCGCCTACGATTGAAGCGACTCGGTTGCCGATGGGACCGAGCGGACGAAAGTGCAGCTCACTGAACGGATTGTGGTTTCCGTGAGACTGCGCAAACGCGCCTGGAGCCAACGCCGAGACCAACAGTAGGCAGAACCAGAAAATTGCCGATCGATTTCGCAGCACGTTGCATCCTCCGACCGAGATTTCACACGTCGACGCGCATCAGCAGGTAACTCTTGGCCTGATGACAGCGGAAAAGGAGATACTCCGACCGCACTACACACCCCGCGAGTGCGGTTCATATCATGTTCCGCGGTGAATTGGAAAGCGCAATCGCGTCGGAGGATGTGTGACGACACCCTCGCATCGCGGCGAACTGCAATTGCGCGCCGCGATTGTTTTAGTGTTGGGTACCAAGTTTCGGGCGATGGCTGTAGCGCTCGTACAATTCGAGCTGTTTGTTGTCGAGACTTGTCATCTGTCCCTTGATGAACAGATATTTCACATGCGTGCGAAGTTCGAGAAGATCGCCGTCAGTGACGACGACATTCGCGATTTTTCCAGGCTCGAGTGTGCCGATGTCGTTGAGTCCGAGCATTTGCGCGGCATTCACCGTTACAGCTTTCAATGCTTCGTCACGCGGCAAGCCGTAGCCCACAGCCGTGCCCGCATATTGGGGCAAGCGTCGCGAGAATGAGGTATTGAAACTGGCGAAGGCGATCTTGATGCCCGCGTTGTGAAGTTGTGCCGCCATGGCGTAGGCGGCATCGTAGGGATCATCATCGGTCTGGGGAATTGAGAGAATCGGCCCGATAATGACGGGAACGTTGTCCTTCTTGAGCAGGTCAGTCGTCTTCCAGGCTTCCGATGCGCCGCCAAGAATCATGCGGACTTTCTGGTTTTCGCAGAAGTCTACTGCGTTGCGAATGTCGCGCGCCGAAAATGCGATTACGAGCAACGGCTCCTTGCCTTCAACGACAGGACCGAGTGCTTCCAGCTTCAGGTTGCGAGGAAAATCCGTCGCGCCGCTTTGGGCCGCCTTGGCATAGTGCCGCGCCTGGTCGAAGAGATCTGAAAGCCCATCGACCTTCGTTTGATACTGCTTCTGTGCCTGATCGAATGGGAGGCGGCGAAACGAAAAGGTGGTGACGTCGAAGGATCCGGTGGAAATGGATGGCCACGTCAATTCCATGGCGGCATGGCGTTCGATCGCCATGTCGTTGATATTCCAGCCGCCCAAATTCACGGCGGATGCGTTTCCGCCAATCACGGAATTAGCACCACCGCGGCCAAAACCTCCGAGCGCACCCGGAACCGTGAGGACTTCGGTAATTCCAGCGGCGCGCGTGACGTCTACGTGAGTACTGTCTGCGTTGAATGCCGTGGCTGCGGTGACGTCGGGATTGAACTCACCGGTCTCGTTCGTGTCGACCGTCGCTTTAACGGCCCCGACCTCTTCGAGTCCGATTTGCGTTACGGGATCGAACATTCCGGGATAGACCTGCAAGCCGGAACCGTCGATGACCTTTGCGTCCGACGGAATTGGAACGTCAGCGCCGACGGCTGCGATCTTTCCGTCGCGAATGACGAGAACGCCGTGTTCAATCGGCGCTCCGGAAATGGGAAAAATCTCGGCGCCCCGAATTGCGTAAACGCCGGCCGATGAGTCTTGCGCGGATGCATGACCGGCAAAGGTGAAGAGAAGCAGCAGGAAAGCGACCGCCGCCGCAGCGAGCTTACTGGGCGCGCGATTGGATGTGACGCGGATCATCGCGCACCTCCGAAAAGCTCAGCGAACTCAGGCGTCTTCTTATGCTTCTTCGGTTTGGATTCCTTCGGCTTCTCCGTTTCGGTGCCGGCCTTCGGCGCAGGCTTGTTCGCGTTCCTTTGCTCTTCGAGCAGTTCCTGCTTCTCCGTGGCGAGGCCGGGGCGGCGTGCGAGATCCTGATCGCGATCAAAATAAGTCTGTCCGTCGATGATTGTTTTCTGCACGACGGCATACACGCTGAGCGGATCGTGATTGTAGATGACGAGGTCTGCGTCCTTGCCTGTCTCGATGGTGCCGACATGATTGTCGATCCCGAGTTGGATCGCCGGATTCAGCGTAACGAGTCGGAGCGCTTCGTTTTCCGTCAGGTTGCCGTAGCGCATGCTCTTGGCCGCTTCCTGGTTCAGGTGGCGCGCTTCTTCCGCGTCATCGGAATTGACCGAAACGATGACTCCACGGCGCGTCATGAGCGCGGCGTTGTAGGGAATGGCGTCGAACGCTTCCATTTTGTATGCCCACCAATCGGAGAAGGTGGAACCGCCCGCGCCTTCCTGGACCATTTCGTCGGCAACTTTGTAACCTTCCAGTACGTGCTGGAACGTGCGGACCTTGAATCCAAATTCATTCGCGACGCGGATGAGCATGAGGATTTCGTCGGACACGTAGGAATGGCAGTGAATGTAGCGTTTGCCTTCGAGGACTTCGACGAGCGGTTCGAGCTGTAGATCGCGGCGTGGCGGGATCAGATTTTGCTCGCCAGCGGCTTTGCGCTGATTGTAATCAGCCCATTCCTTCTGATACTCCTTCGCGCGCGTGAAGGCCGCGCGAATGGTTTCTTCGACGCCCATGCGCGTTTCGGGATAGCGGGGAATGGGTCCGCCGAAGTTCGAATGCTTTACGTTTTCGCCGAGAGCGAATTTGATTCCCGGCAAAGCGCCAGGGAAGGGAAGTTCGTCGGGCGGTGCGCCGTATTTGAGCTTAATGACGATGGTCTGGCCGCCGATTGGATTGGCGCTGCCGTGGAGCACGTTGCCAATGACGACTCCTCCCGCGAGTTCGTGGTAGATGTCCACGTCATACGGATTAAGGACGTCCCTAATATTCACCATTGACGATACAGAGGTGCTGCCCTCGTTCACGTCTCCATCGACGGCGATATGGGTGTGGCAGTCGATGATGCCGGGCATCACGTACATGCCTGTGGCGTCGATCACTTTAGCGTCGGCGGGCGCCTGGACGTCCGTTCCGACTGCGGCGATTTTGCCGTCGCGAATGAGGACCGAACCGTGCTCGATGCGACCGTGCGTGATGGTGATCACCGTTGCGTTCTTGATAAGCGTGGTGTTGGATTCGTTCTGCGCGCGGCTGGGGAGTACGACGAGTGCGATTGCGGCTAGCACGATTGAGCAAATGCGGAGGGCGTCTGATTTCTTACAATTCGGCTTCGTGGGCGTCTCGGCAATCATCTTTGCAGTCGTCTTTGTAATCATGGCTGTGCCTCCCCGGTGGTCGCATCAGATGGACTTGGTTTGGCGTCGCCTTGCGAGCTGGAAGCGGGCTCTTCGTGGATCTCATAGCGGCGGCCGTCGACAAAGACGTCTTTGATCTTCGTCTTTTCGCCGAATATATCGCCGTCCGCGACGATCAAATTTGCGATCTTGCCCTGTTGGACTGAGCCGAGGCGGTCGGCAACGCCAAAAATCTGAGCGGGCGTGATTGTCAAGGCTTTCAGCGCATCGTCGGGTGAAAGTCCGGCATCAATCGCTTTCTTGACGTTCTTAAGAATGTCTTTCGGGTCGTTGAGGCCACCTGAGTAGAACGCGTACGTGACGCCTGCTTTCGATAGCGCGGCAGGCGTTGAAGGCGCGCGATCCCAGAATCGCAATTGGCGCAGCGTAATTTGGTCCTCGTCGGCTCCTTTTTCCATCTTTGGCCAGTTGACATTCACGAGAACGGGCAGTTTGCTGGTCGCGATTTCGTTTGCCAGTGCGTAGCCCTGTTGAACGCCATAGATCGCCGCGTTGATCTGCCATTCGTTCGCCAAGCGTATCGCGCGATAGATGCTGAGTTTTTCGTTTGCGGGGAGCAGGACGAGTTCGCGGTGGTTCAGAGCTTCGCCCACAACGGCCTCAGTGCGATCGTAGGGCGGCCTTTCGAGTTGGCGGTTCGCGTTATAGACGGTCTCCGCATTTTGATACCAACGCGTGTCGATGAACACTTGCCGCACGTAGGCGATCGAGCCCATGAGCGAACTCGGGAAATTCTCAAAATTTCCGGACGTATCAAACGCGATGCCCAACGTGACGCGTGGTGCGACGACCATTTCGCCGGGGCGGTCGCCGCCGAAATCCACGACGGAGCCCTGGCCGGGGAAAATTCCGCTCATCGGTTCGACGAGGCCGGTAGTGAAGCCTGCGCCTCGCCACTTTTCGATGCGGGGATCGGCGGGGTTCAGTTCGTTCGCGGCGACGTCCCACGGCGTTGTTTGTGGACGGTCTTGCGGCCCCAGCGACATCTTTGCCGGCGCCGGCGATGCTGACCTTGGACCGCGAGCACGCGCTGCCGGCTGCCCGGCACTTTCCGTGGTGGGAAGGCCGACAGTGGTTCCTGCGTCAATCAGGCCGGGATACACAGTGAGACCCGTGCCATCAATTACAGCGGCCTCGGGGGGAACAGCGACGCCGGTGCCAACGGCGGTGACCATGCCGCCTTTGAGCACGACCGTTCCTTTGTCGATCGTCGCTCCGGAAACGGTGACGATTCGCGCTCCCACAATTGCGAAACAGCGAGGCTCGCCGGCCGGCGCAAGCCCGGCAGATTCCGTCAAGCCACTTTGCGACTGCGCGAAGGTGGTCGGAGTCAGCGCGCAAAGGAGAGATACGAGGGTAACTGCAACGAGCGAAGGCACAGAAGAGTTGAATCGCTGTTTCATTTCACACCCCGCTGGGCGACGGATTTGGCGCTAGGACGAAATGTGGATCGACGGAATTTCAAGAGGGGGCAAATGCTAGCGGCAGCTTTGCGGTATGTCAATTGATTAGGCGACTCGCGGTGCGACAAGAACGGTACAGGCAAGAACGAAGGTAACAGCCAAGACCGGATCACGTGTTGCTGAGGGCTTGGTCGAGATCGGCGATGATGTCTTCGACGTCTTCGATGCCGACGGAGATGCGAACCATTCCGTCGGTGATGCCGACCTGCTGACGAACTTCGGGCGGCATGGAGGCGTGCGTCATGAGCGCGGGATGAGAAATCAGCGTTTCGACGCCGCCGAGGCTTTCGGCGAGGGAACAGAGGCGGACGTGATTCAAAAAGGTACGCGCGGCGTCGAGCGAGCCTAGGTCGAACGTAATCATTGCGCCGAAGCCGTGCTGCTGGCGTTTAGCGAGTTGATGTTGCGGATGATTCGGCAAGCCGGGATAGATGACACGTTTCACTTTGGACTGCGAAGCAAGATATTCAGCGACGATCATGCCGTTCGCATTGTGTCGCGCCATGCGCACAGCCAGGGTTTTGATTCCGCGCGAGGTGAGGAAGCAATCCATCGGGGCAAGTCCGGCGCCGGCAGAGCGCTGGATGAAATAGATCTTTTCCGCGTCTTCCGAGCGTGTCAAAACAACCGCACCGGCGGTGCAATCGCTGTGGCCGTTGAGATACTTCGTCATCGAATGAACGACGATATCGGCCCCTAATTCAATCGGGCGCTGGAGATATGGGCTAAGAAAGGTGTTGTCGACGACGAGCTTCATCTTGCGATCGTGGGCGAAGCGGCTGATGGCGTTGAGGTCGGTTACGATCATTGTAGGATTGGTGGGCGTCTCTACGTAGATCATTTTGGTTTTTGGTTTGAGCGCTTTTTCGAGTTTGTTGAGGTCGCTCGTATCCACGAAATCGAATTCCAGGCCGAAATCGACGAGGAGTTTCGTTGTAAGCCGGAAAACGCCGCCGTAAACGGCCTGGGAAATGATTGTGTGGTCGCCGGGCCGCAGTAGGCGAAAAACTGAATCGATCGCCGCCATTCCTGAAGTGAACACATATGCGGACGAGCCGCCCTCGAGCCTTGCCACTGTGCGTTCGAGCGCCTTACGGTTCGGATGGGCCGTGCGCGCGTAGTCGTAGCCTTTGCTCTTGTCCATCGCTTCGAGGACATACGTCGAAGTCTGATAGATGGGAGCAACAACGGACCCAGTACAAGGGTCCGGCTCCTGGCCGACGTGGATTGCGTCCGTCGAAAAGCCCATTCGTTCCCTCCTGCGCGAGCGCATCAGGGGTGCGCAAACGAGCTATATCATAGAACGCTTGAGGCGCAGCTAAGATTGCGGTACAACGTTGAGCACGATGTTGCGTTTAAGAGACATGCGACGTTTCGTCGTCCGTAAGTCGCGATGGATTCTTGCGGGTGCGGCTTTGGCCTTAGCCTTTGGCGCCGCGCAACCACCGATCGTTCTGGCGAACGGGCACAGCCAGTCCGATTCCAAGAAGGATGAAGCACCTCCTACGACGAAGATAAAGATCGAAGTGACCGATCCGAACGGCAAACCTGTGAGTCAAGCGAGCGTGTATGTTCGATTTAACGAGTCGGGCGGGGTGTTCCACAAAGACAAGCTCGCGGAGCTCGACTTGAAAACGAACCAGGACGGTTCGACGAAAGTTCCGCCGATTCCACAAGGAAAGATCATGATCCAGGTGGTGGCCAAAGGATGGCGGACGTTCGGCAGCTGGTACGATGTTCAAATCGCCGAACAGACCGTTCAAATCAAACTTCAGGCTCGCCCTCACTGGTACTAGTGTTCGCCTTCCGTTGTTCTTCGATCGCCGCCAAACATTCCAAGAATTTTCCGAGGCGAGAGTTCCGAAAGTGCCGCGGTTTGCACCATCGCTTGTGCAATTTGCAGTACGATCAATGTTCATCGGCCATTTTGATATTTGAAGCCGTCTTTTCCACACGGTTTTCAACAGAACTGTTGAAAACTGTCACATGACATTCATAATCGGTTCGCTATCGGAAAGATTGTTGGCTGGAAAATTGCTTGCGCGGAGTTGTTCACTTGTCCCTGCATCGTATGATTCCCGTCGCATGAATTCGGTGCAATGAAAGCTCTTATCCTGAATGCGGACGATTTCGGCTTAACGCCAGGAGTAAATGAAGGAATCGTTCGGGCCCACCGCGAAGGAATTCTGACCAGCACGACTCTGATGGCGAATGCGCCGGCGTTTGACGATGCAGTTCGGCGCGCGCGAGAAAATCCGTCGCTCGGAGTCGGCGTCCACCTGGTGCTCATCGGCGGTTCGCCAGTCGCACCACCCGAGGAAGTTCCTTCGCTTGTTGACGATAACGGACGATTGCCGCAAAGTCTTCCGAGCTTCGTTGCGCGTGTTACTTCGGGAGCGATTCGGCGAGAACACATTGAGAAAGAGTTACAAGCTCAAATTGGGAAGATTCGGTCAGCGGGGATCGAACCGACGCATGTTGATAGCCATAAACACACTCACGCGCATCCAAGGGTTATGAATTCGGTCGCAAGCATGGCGTCGGGTTGCAGTATCACGCGAATTCGAAAGCCGTTCGAAGAACTGCGGGATTCCTGGAATTCCACGGAAGGCGAGCGCGGGTCTGCCATGGCGCAATTGGCCGCATCAGCTGCCGCACGGATCGCGTCGCGAAGCTTCATTGCAATTTGCAGGAGATACGGTTTGCGATCGCCCGACCGATTTCTGGGACTCGCGCGTACGGGGAGCATCAGTGCTTCGGTGTTGCGTGGGCTTATTGACACGGTCGCAGACGGCACAACGGAAATCATGCTGCATCCCGGCATTTGCGACTCCGATCTCCGCGAGACGGGCTCACGTCTGCAGATGCAGCGCCAAGTGGAACTCGATGCTCTGGTAGCCGCGCAAGTGAAGGAAATCGTTAGCGAACGAGGCATTCGGCTTATCACATACCGCGAGGTAAACTAGGGATCATGTGGGAGCCCTCTGAAACAACTATGGAACGTTCGTCCGGACGAGTGCCCACGTACTCTGTCGTCATACCGTTCCATAACGAAGAGGAGAGTGTGCGCGAACTGCACGCTCGTATTTCGGCCGTTCTAGCGGAACGGCCGGGAGCTACCGAGTTTGTGTACGTGGACGACCAGAGTACGGACAGAACGCCAGAGTTGCTGGCCGAGATCGCAGCGGACGATCCGCGCGTGACCGTGATCCGCCTTCGCCGCAACTACGGCCAAACGATCGCTTTAGCCGCCGGTTTCGATTTTGCCACTGGTGAAATCATTGTCGCGATGGATGGCGACCTGCAGCACGATCCATCGGATATTCCGGTGATGCTCGACACGTTTGCGACGGGTGGCTACGACATCGTCAGCGGCTGGCGTCAAAAACGAGTGGACAATTTTCTTACGAGGCGGTTGCCTTCGCGTGTGGCGAACTGGATTATGGCGAAGGTTTCCGGCGTCGACATTCACGATTTCGGCTCGACGTTCAAAGTGTATCGGCGCGAAACAATCAAAGATGTTCATCTATACGGTGAGATGCACCGGTTTATTCCCGCTCTGGCCGCGTGGAACGGGGCACGCATCATCGAGGTGCCGATCCGCAACGTGCTGCGTCCTGGCGGGAAATCGCATTATGGCATCTCGCGCACCATTCGCGTTCTTTTCGACATCATGACGATCCGGTTTCTAATGCGCTACATGACGCGGCCGCTGCATTTCTTCGGGCCACCGGGTCTGATCGGGATCTTCGCCGGCGGCGTCATTGTTGTGGGGCTCTTCGTCGATAAGATTTTGTCCAGCACGCCAATCTTCGTCGAACATGGCCCGCTGTTAGTCCTCGGGATGATGCTGTGTCTGTTTGGGGTACAATTGCTTGCAGTGGGGCTTGTGGGGGAGTTATTGACGCGGACTCACTTCGAATCCGGCGCCGACCCCGTGTACCGAATCGAGCGCGTCATTCGTTCGTCAGTGCGAGCGAGTGTGAGCCCAGTTGCCGTGCCGGAACGAGTCGCGGTGAAGAACGCAACGAGCTAGTTCGCGGAAAATCCAGCCAACGCAAGAGAACCGACAGGAAAGAGAACGGGCGGAGGCTCGTTCAGCTCAAATGTTGATTGGACCTTGATTGACGTTCATGTCGTGTCCACGGATCGCCAAAAGGGGGTTTTGAGATGCGGAAAGCAGTGATAGCGGCTGTCGCCGTTTTTACAATGGCTGCCCTAGCATGGGCGACCGACGTTTGGAAAAAGCCATACGATCAGTGGGACAAGAAAGACGTAATCAAAGTTCTGAGCGACTCTCCGTGGGGTAAGACGGTTCGGATTCAGGCTGCATGGGAAAGCGGCGGTGCTGGATTGCCGACGCAGAGTCCCGGAATGCAGCAGTCGCAAGGTGGACCGCCTTCGCCCGGCGCCAGCGGCTCGCGGCCAGGCGGAGGGAGTCCCATGGGCGGCGGTGGTGGCACGGCGCCCGGTGAAGGCGGAGCAGGTGGCGGATATGGCGCGCCGAGTGGCGGGACTCCGATGGCAACGTTTGTTGTGAGATGGGTTTCCGCGCACACGATGAGAGAAGCGTTCGTACGCAATGCAGAGCTGAGCGGCCAGATGAATCAGTCGCAAGCGCAAAAGCAGCTTAGCCAAACTCCCGACGTGTACCAGGTGATGGTGGCGGGCCCGAACATGTTGCCGTTCGAGCAGAGCACGGAAGACGTTGTGAAGAAATCCGCGGATCTTGAAGTGAAGAAGAGCAAAGAGAAGATTCAGCCGGTGAAAGTTGAGTTCCAGCGGAGCCCGGACGGCCAGAAGGTGCAGGATGTGATCATCGATTTCCCAAAGACGGTAAACGGACAGCCGACAATCGGCCCCGATGCTAAAGGAGCGGATTTTTCCGTTTCGCTGTCGCGAGCGAGGATCCGTACGAGCTTCGATTTCTCGAAGATGAGTGGTGCGCAAGGGCGCGACCTGTAGTACAAAGCGGACATTGTGCGCCTGCAGATGAGTCGACTCATCCCCCGCGAAGTGCCTATCCGAAGTGTGGGTATCTTGTGTGCTTCCGCACTCTTGTTCTTCTCAATGGCCGCCAATACGCGCGCCCAGACGAGCATCGGTTCAGGAACTCCCGGTTTGACAGGCCTGTGGCAGCCAACTATCGGGGCCGGAGCTTCGTATGATGTTAAGGGCGACGGGCAATCGAAGCAGCCTTTCGAATTGGCCATAATCGGGAGCGAGAACGTGGAGGGCAAGAACGGCGTGTGGGTGGAATTTACCATCGGCGCCGAGCAGATCGGCACGATGATCGTCAAGGAACTCGTCTTGTTCGATGCGGCCAAAATGCAGATGCAAACATACAAAGCCGTCATTGAACTGCCCGGCCATCCGCCCATGGATCTCCCTGACGAAATGATGCAAGCTCAGCAGCCGTTCAGGTTCAATGACGTTCGGGCCGAAAGCGCGGATCTGGGCAGCGAGCGGGTAACAACGCTTGCCGGGACATTCGCGTGCGAGCACTATCGGGCAAAAGACGGCTCGAGCGAATTCTGGGTGAGCAAGCAAGTACTGCCGATGGGCTTAGTCAAATCGCAGGGAAAAGGGCAAACAGTTACGCTCGTGAAGCTGGTGAAGGACGCCAAGGACAAGATCAGCGGCACAACACAGCCGTTCGACCCGATGATGTTCATGCCGCAGCGACCGCAACAATAGTTTAGTCAATTCAGGAAATTCGACCTCTTCTTCAAACGCGATTCTAATGGTGTGGGCGACTACAGGAATTGTGCTGAAGATTTCTGAAAGAGCGCCCGTGAGAATTAGGCTGCGACGATGTACAATCCGTGCCCGGCGTCTAAAACCTAGAGACTGTTAAGACAGAGTGTCAAATCCCGGAGAACATTTCGTCGCTGTGATTGGGGGAGCGATCTCGGGCTCCGTTGCCGCAGAAGCGTTGGCGGATCACGGTATTCGCGTGGCTGTGTTCGAACAGAACGCACGTCCCTACGGGAAAATCGAGGATGGGTTGCCGCGCTGGCACGTGGAGCAGCGCAAGCAGGAGTACGCGCGCATCGATGCGCGCTTGCGGAAGACGGGCGTTTACTTCATCCCGTGCACAAAGCTGGGGCGTGACGTCGATTTCGGGGACCTCAGCAAAAACTGGGGATTCTCCGCCGTGATATTGGCGAACGGCGCCTGGCGTGACCGCGATTTGGGCATCGCTGGAGCGAACCAATACGTCGGCAAAGGACTGGTTTACCAGAACGCGTTCATCTATTGGTATAACCACAAGAACGAGCGCGAGTATATCGGCCCGCGCTACGAGACGCCTGATGGCGCGCTGGTGGTCGGGGGCGGCCTGGCGTCCATTGACGTGGTGAAAGCGCTGCAGCTCGAAAACTACGAACGAGCGCTGCGGGCGCGCGGCATTGAGACGAACGTTCACGAACTGGAGAAAGGCATTCCCGCGGTTTGCAAACAGCATGGCGTCCGGCCGGAAGATTTGGGTGTTAAAGGCTGCTTGCTGATTTATCGGCGCCGCGAACAGGACATGCCACTGGCGCAGGGTCCGGACAATCCCACGGCCGATCAGATTGCCAAGACCGAACAGGTCCGGCAAAAGATGCTTCGGCTGGCCCGCGAAAAATACCTTTTTCGATTCCAGGAACGCCGCGTGCCGCTGGGCGTTATCGTAGAGAACGATGGGGTGGCCGGGCTGAAGGTGGCTGAGACGCGGGTCAACGGCCGCAGCGTGGAAGTGTTACCCGGGACCGAGCAGGAGATTCGAGCGCCCATGGTGGTGAGTTCGATCGGCTCCGTGCCGGAAGTGCTACCCGGCATTTCAATGAAAGGCGAGTACTACGCGTTTGCCGATGAGGCGACGCCGCGCCACGTTGAGCACCAGCATGTGTTTGGAGTGGGAAACGTGGTTACGGGCCAGGGAAATATTCGCGTGTCGCTGGTCCACAGCAAGGCTGTATGCAAGAAATTGATCGATGATTACGCGCGGGTCGCTACCGACGATGAAAGTATAATTGCGATGCGAGATGCCGCCGAGCAGCGCGCGGCAGAAAAGGTGGAAGCCGTTATCGCTCGCGTAGAATGCTGGCCGCCGCTGGGACCGGATCAAGTGGCCGAAATCGAACGGCGAATCCATGCGGTGCAGCAGCGCGTCGGCTACACGGGCGACTACGATGCGTGGATCGCAAGAGTTACACCACCTGATCTCGAATAGAGAGCCGCGCTGGCTTCAGCCAGAACGTGCGGCGGGAACACAGCATCCCCGATTTTTCAGGGCAAGACTATTCCCTTGTACAATACTGCTCTGCCTGTGGTCTCCATCGCGGGCGCTTTCATGAAAATTCCGTCTCCGGATAAATTCTACAGCGCGCGTGTGACAGACCGGCGCGACTTCGCGCCCGGGTATTGGATTCTGCGCGTCGACCCGGGAGGCGAATTCAAATTTGTTTCCGGACAGTACGCGACAATCGGCGCCGAGGGTCCTGAAGGTTTTGTCGAGCGGCCGTACTCGATTGTTTCTTCACCTTACGAGCGGGAACTAGAGTTTTTCATCGAAGCCGTAGCCGACGGCGAAATGACTCCACTGCTTCGGGACGCGCAGGCCGGGACGGTGCTGAGGCTGCGCAAAACAGCGAAAGGCCGCTTCACGCTGGACGTCGCAGGCGGCCATCATCATCATCTCTTGCTTTGTACCGTGACGGGCATCGCGCCTTACGTTTCACATGTGCGCACTTTGTACGCCGACTGGAAAGAGAATCGGTTTCCGCATGGGCTTCGCGTGTACGTGATTCAAGGTGCGAGCCGGCCGTGGGAATTCGGTTATCGCGAGGAACTGGAAGGTATAGCAGCAAATGTGCCATGGCTCACATACGTTTCTACCGTGAGCCGGTTCGTCGAAGACCCTTCGTGGCGCGGAGAGACAGGCCGCGTTGACGACATCATTCGAAAGTATACGGACACCTGGAATCTTCCTCGTATGGACACAACAGCTTACCTGTGCGGCCATCCCGATATGGTTGAAGTTGGCACGAAGATTCTCGAGCGCGCCGGCTTTCCGAAGGAATCGCTGAAACAAGAAGTTTACTGGGTGGAATAAGGCGCAGCTTTGGGGATTCATCGCGACGGCCAAACCCGTTACGCTGTTCCTGTCATCCAACCTAGCGGAGGAATGGAATGAATCGAATGCGCGGCGCCGTGGTTGCGCTGGCCCTGCTTTTTGTGACGATGGGCGCAATGAGCCAGACCGCGAAGTCGCCTGCGGAGGCGGCAGCACCTCCGCCTGCTGCCACTGCTGAATCTGGAACGCAATCACAACAGGCCTTCATCGAAGCGGCCGATCAGGTGATGAGCGAGATGAGCAAGATTCTTGACCTGCCGATTCTGGAGCCACTGAAAAAGAGCCTGCGGTCGAAGGAGCAGATCCGGGCGTATTTGGTGCAGGAAGAGAAGGACGACAGAACGGACGCCCAGCGTTACGCGGATGACAAGGCTTTAGAGGCGTTCGGGCTGATTCCAAAGGGTTTTCCGCTGGATTCGTTCATGCTTGACGTGATGACGGATCAGGTGGCGGGCCTTTACGATCCGAAAGCGAAAGAGTTCTACATCGCCAATTGGATCGCGATCGACGATCAAAAGCCGGTGATGGCCCATGAGTTGACGCACGCGCTGGAAGACCAGTCGTTCCAGATCGAAAAATGGATCAAAGCAGCGCGACCGAATGACGATGCGGAGATGGCCCGTGATTCCGTGAGCGAGGGCTCGGCCATGGCGGCTATGGTGGACTACTCGCTTCAGGACGACCATTTGACCGTGAGGGCCCTGCCGGATGTTTCCGGCCTGATCCAGACGCATGCAGTCGCGGAGATGGATAAGGATCCGAAGCTTTCAAAGGCGCCCGGTTTTATCCGCGACGAACTGCTGTTCCCGTATCTTGCCGGCGTGTCGTTCACTCAGCAATTCCTTAAGGCGCACACGGGGTGGGGCGATCTGAAACTGCTTTTTGAAAACCCTCCCGCTTCGACGCAGCAAATTATGCATCCTGATCTCTACCGGAAGGGTGTAAAGCCGGTGACGGTGTCGCTGCCGGACTGGAAGGATGTTGCCCCCAGCGATTGGAAGTTACTGGAAGAGAATGTCCTCGGGGAGTTCGGGCTCGACGAGGTGCTGAAGGACTATTTGGGTCAGGCACGCGCTGACGCTCTATCTTCGGCTTGGGCTGGCGACCACTATGCGGTGTTCGAAGACCAGAAGACGAAGGAAACGCCACTTGTTTTCCGGCTGGCTCTCGACAACGAGCAGGATGCGGCCGGCTTTTACGCGCAGTACAGCGAAGCGCTTGGACTGAAGTATAAGCAACAGACGAACGTCTTACGTCAGCCCGAATATCTGCAATTCGATGGCGATGGTGCGAGCGTATTTCTCAGGTGCGTGGCGACGACGTGCTTGACGGTGGAGGGCACATCGCGCGAGACCTACGACAACATAACGCGTGCAATTGGGTGGACGCCTGCTCCCACTCCGTTGGCAGCGAATGCCAAACCGGTGGAAACCACTTCCGTTCGGGCGGGGCGCATCACGCCAAGCGCGAATTGAATCGCAGGCAGTGTTCCGCGCTTAATCCTGCAGTCCGGCGCCTGAATCCATGCGGTGGACGATCATGATCGTTTGATCGTCCTGCTGTGCGCCGGAAGAAAATGCATCTAGATCATTCAGACATCCCGCCAGAAATTCCTGAGGCGTGCGGCCATATTGTTCGCCGGCAACGACGGAAAGATGTTCGATGCCGTACTCGGCGCCCGTCGAATTTCCCGCCTCCGAGATTCCGTCGGTAAAGAGCAAAAGGCTGTCTCCCGGATCGAGGTGGGCGCGTGTGACGCTGTAGCGCGCGGTGGAGAACATTCCGAGCGGGAGGCCGGTGGAACTGAATTCCTCGACGCCGTTCTTCCGCACGAGCAAAGCCGGCAGATGACCAGCGCTCGCGATTTCGAGTTCTGAAGCACTGACTACGCGGCCACAGATCAGCGTGGCGTACTGGCCGGCCAGCGTGCTCTCGCAGAAAATCCGGTTGCCCATATCGAGGAGCTTATCCGGTCCAATATCCAGTGACGAAAGCGTTCGAAACATCGCATGCAGGTGCGACATCAGAAGGGAAGCGGCGACACCTTTTCCAGCGACGTCGCCGACCAGGAAAATCAAATTGTTTCTGCCTGAAGGCGCGATGACATCGCAATAGTCTCCGCTGACCAGCCCCGCAGGTTTGTAGTGATAGTGAATGTGCCAGGCTGGAGTCTTCAGCTCCGTTTGAGGCAGTAATCCGCGTTGGATGCGCGCGGCGAGTTCGAGATCGCCCTCGAGAGCGCGCTGTTCGGCGCTGGTCAGGTGGTCTATGCAAAAACGCACGAGAGGATCGGAGATCAACCGGTCGCGTTCAATCGTGTCGTGGCACGCCTCACAAATCCCGTAGGTGCCCTGGTCTATCCGCTTGAGCGCGGCATCAACCTCTTGCAGAAGGCTGTTGAAAGCGGGATGAGCAACGTGCGCGTCGGGCGACGCAATCGCGTGACGGAGCTGCTCTCGACGCTTTTCGAGCTGTTCACGCAAATAGGGTTCCATAACTTCTGCCATGGCTCCTCCTTCGCCTCAGAGGATCTCAATTGTTGCATCTGCAAGCTATCCGGATCCCGGGTCCAAACTCTCCGGCCAGGTGGCTTCTCCATTCGATTCGGCGACGGGCTGGCGCGATTCTGTCCCGAGCGGTTCCAAGGGCGCGTTCACGAGCATGCGACCGGTCTTTTGTTGCAGGCGTTCGAGGCGGCAGAGGCGTTTTTCGAATCTTTGCCGGTATCGGACGCAGACGGATGCCGCGAGGACTCCCAATCGGCTGGCGCACCGGAGTTCAGCGAGGGCCTGACGGACGAGAACGGCGGCGCGATGCGGTTCGCCGGAGCGCCGTTCGAGGTGGATCGCGAGCTGTTCGTAGGCGTCGAGCGCATCAGGTGAGATCGGACCTTGAGTGCGGGCATCGGTGAGTATTTCGGTCCACATCTCGCACGCGGCGGCGAAATCCTTGTCTTTCTTTGCGAGCCGAGCGAGAGATTTCCGGGCGAGCTGCGCCGCTTGGAGGGGAAGGTCGGATGCTATCGAGTATTTATAAAGCTGTCGCGCTCGCGTCGCATGCCCACGCCTTTCGCAAATGCGGGACACACCGAGCAGTTCGAAGCCGTCGCGCCCGCGCGTCTCCGGGTTTTCGAGCAGTGAAAGCGTGAGCGCCGCAAGCCCCGCAAGACCGCGCAAATCCATTTGGTTGTGAAGAAAAATCGGCACGAGCGGATCGGGCGATCCGCCTCGCAGAAAATCGAAATAGATGGAGGGAATCAGCGACGAATCGACATCTACGCCGCGATCCCAACCCAGAGCATGACGCTCGAGTGCCGGCAGGCGCGCCGAGCCGAGTTGCAGCCGCCATAACGTCCGCGCCGGGTGGAGAAAATCGAGATGTGTTCGCGGCGCAGGCGGGCGGATGACGCGAGTCATGCGATATCGCGTTTCAAGCAACGGCCAGTCGAACGTTTTGCCATTGAAGGTGACGAGAACGCGACGCTCCGCCATCCGTTCGGCTAATGCAACCAGCAGAGAGTGCTCCTCGCTATGGTCGCGCATAAAGAACTGCTCGACTTCGAGGCCGCCGGCGTCCCACCACGCGATCCCGACTAGAAACGCGTACGTGCCCGTACCACCAGCCAACCCGGTGGTTTCCGTGTCGAGAAACAGCCATTGCCGCGGATCGGCGATATCAGCGGGCGCGTCCGGCGCGAGCAGGCGAAGCACGGTTTCATCGACTCGGTCCGGCGGCTCGCAGCCAATCGACTCCGAGAACCATCGGCGAAGAGCGAGATGCTCGCCAAAGCGGTTTTGTGCAGGCGTCGCGCCAAGCAGGGTGGCGAGGCGCGCGGAGCCTTCGGGAATTTCCGGCGAGACGCCGCGCCGCTCATTTTGGAGTTCAATGGCCGTGCGTCGCAGCGCCGACTTCAGCGCTGCCAGCGTCTCAAAGCGGTCTCTCATTGCTTTACTCATCTGCCGTGTAAGGATTGCCAGTCAGTCTGCGCCGCAGAGACCAGCCATGGCAGGCAGGCGCAGCAGAGAGAGCAAGCCAGCCGATCCAGCGAATCCTCCGCGGTCTTTGCTCTGCGGTAAAGCTTTCCTTTCACGCGCACAGGCGATTGAAGATTGCGAGGGCGACTTCCTTTGCGCGCTCGCTTTTCTCCCCCGCCGGGCCCACGCAAGACGGACAGCCGCTCTCGCACGGACACGCAACAATCAGCTCGCGCGTTCGGCGGAGCAGCAAATCGTGAACGCGATGTAAAGGCTCGCTGAATCCGATGCCGCCCGGATACGCGTCGTACAGATACAAATTCGGTTCGAAGAATTCCTTGGCCTTCTCAGGATCGTCACTTGCGACCGTATATTCTTGCCAGTTCGTTTCCACGCCGGGACTCCCACCCCAGCACGTGCAAAAGCGGCCCGCACTGGGGACCCCGGGGCTGGGCGGGCGTTCGCCGATTGCGGCGCCCAAATCGCGGCGGTCGCACATAAGGAGCAGTGCCGCGATCGATTCGAGCGCGTGCAGCAACCCGAATATTCCGCTCTGGCGTTCGGAGATTGTGAACGGGAGTTCGGTGAGCAAATTGCGTTCAAGCGTGATCCAGAACGCAGTCGTGTGCATTTCATTTTCGGGGAGTTCGAGTTTGCCAGCGCCGACGTTCTCATTCGTGAAAAACTTGATCTTCTTAAAGCCGACGACCTGCGAGCGCACCAGCACGTCTCCGTGCGCGCGCGCCGCGGGCCCCTCGATGCGTTCTTCTTCGGCGAGTTCCAGGACGCGCACCTGTGTATAGCGATTGGCGTCGGTGAAATAGTCGACGTTTACGGGCTTCACGTACGCTTTCCGTTGATCGAAATCGAGCCGTTCGACGTGATATTGCTGGCCCTGATGGATGTAGATCGCTTTGGGATGCACGGTGGTGAGCGCGGAGGAGAAATCCACTTCGCCGATCACTTCCGGCCGGCCGTCGAGTTCCGCTTCTGCATGGCCAGAGATATCGATGATCACGAAGTTGTCGGACGTGACGGAACGCAGACTCACCGTATCCGCAGGATAGGCCTCCTGAACCCAGTGCCAATTTTCGCCGCTGCGATGCAGGAAACCGGCTTCGGCGAGCCGCTCGCATAAAGTTGGCAAATCGACGTCGCCGAATTTTTCATCGGGCGAGAGCGGCAGCTCGAAGGCTGCGCATTTCAGGTGATTTACCAGGATTTCGAGATTGTCGGGCTGAATGCAGGCGTGCTCCGGGGAGCGTCCGAAGAAGTAATCGGGATGCTGGACGATAAATTGGTCCAGTGGCGCGGACGAGGCGACCATGACGGCACACGAGCTTCCAGTGCGGCGCCCGGCGCGTCCCGCGCGCTGCCAAGTTGAAGCAATCGACCCCGCATAGCCGCACATGACGCACGCGTCGAGTGAGCCGATATCGATGCCCAATTCGAGCGCATTCGTGGCGACCACCCCGCGAATGCGGCCGTCGCGCAGCCCGCGCTCGAGTTCGCGACGTTCGCCCGGCAAATATCCGCCGCGATAACCGCGAATCGGCTGGGCCTCGCCAGGTTTGGGCGGATTGGCTTGCTGTAAATAGGTGAGTAGCACTTCCGTGTGGAGGCGGCTGTTTGCGAAGACGATCGTCTGCAGCTTGCGCGAAAGCAGTTCTTTTGCCACGCGCGTGCCTTCATTCAAGTAGCTGCGACGAATGCCGAGATTCCGGTTTACCATGGGCGGGTTGTAGAAGACAAACAACTTCTCGCCGGCCGGCGCGCCATTCTCGCCGATGACATCTGCATCGTGTTCGATCAGCTGCGATGCAAGTTCGCCGGGATTCGCGATGGTGGCAGAGCAGCAAATGAATCGCGGCTTCGAGCCGTAGAAATCGGCGATGCGCTGCAGGCGGCGCAAAACGTTCGCTAAATGGCTGCCGAAAACTCCGCGATACGTGTGGAGTTCATCGATCACGATATAGCGCAGATTTTCGAAGAGACGCGTCCAGCGCGTGTGGTGGGGCAGGATGCCGGTGTGCAGCATGTCGGGATTCGTCAGAATGATATGGCCGCGCTGACGGATGGCTTTGCGCGCATCGCTTGGCGTGTCGCCGTCGTACGTAAAGACGCCGAATGAATCGTCGAGGCGCGTCGCAAGGTCGTGCAGTTCGGCGAGTTGGTCCTGCGCGAGCGCCTTGGTGGGGAAGAGGTAGAGCGCGCGCGTGTCGGCGTTTTCGAGGATCGCGTTCAGGACCGGCAAGTTGTAACAAAGGGTCTTGCCCGACGCTGTAGGCGTTACGACGACAAAATTCTTGCCGGCGCGGGCGAGTTCGGCCGTTTCTGCCTGATGCGAGTAGAGCTGGTCGATACCCTTGGCGCGATAAGCACCGACGAGTTCGGGGCGGAGCCAAGCGGGCATGGGGCGGAACTGGGCTTCGCGCGCGGGTATGTGCTTAATGGCGGTGAGGACTTCGTCGGTGTGGTGACGGCCAGCCAGCGTATAGAGCGCGTCTTGGAAAATGGCGATTGTCGCTGCTCGTGCGCCTGCCGGTATACCTTGTGAGCGAACAGCCAATCCCTCAAGCGAATCGACAGCTGGATCAAATTGACGCGCGGCGTGCGGCACTGGCGCTCCTTCGCTTTTTGTTCGCTAAAGGTATCAGAGCGCCGATCGTCGCACAAGGGGTCGGCTCGAAGAAAAGTCAAAAAGGCGAAAGTACGGCGAAGCTACTATTTTGGACTTGGTGCGCGAGGAAGGGCGGCTTTTCAGCTCGCAATGCCATATGGCATATAAAATATTGCCATACGGCTGGCATCCGTTCTATACTTTTGGCATGGCATTGCATCGACGAAGTGCTGTGCAACTTGCGCGACGCGGGCCGGTGCATTACCGGGCGCGCGGGGCAAGCCTGGGACTCACGACGCTCAGCACGGATGATTTGATCCACGCGGTCCAGCGCGGATTTTCCTTCCGATCTCTGGAGACGTTCTCCGCGGAGACGGGCTTCGCGCCCGCGGAAGTCGCGTCACTTGTAGGAATCCCGGAACGCACGTTCGCGCGGCGCAAATCCTCGGGGCAGCTGTCGCCGGATGAATCAGAGCGGCTGCTGCGCGTGTCGTCTATCTTCGAGAAGGCCGTTGCGCTGTTCGAGGGCAACGTGGACGAAACGGTCGACTGGCTGACGCAGCCGAAAAAGGCGCTGGGCGATAAAGTGCCGCTGGATTATTCACGGTCGGAACTAGGCGCGCGCGAAGTGGAAAACCTGATCGGCCGTTTGGAGCACGGGGTCTTCACGTGACGGTGTCCGCTTGGCGAATCGTCAAGCGCAAACTTGCGCGGGAAGCGTTCAGCGGGGAAGGGGCGCGTCTTTATGGAGGCCGCTGGAACTCGCCGGGAGTCTTGGTGGTCTATACGGCGCAGTCGCAATCGCTGGCCGCTCTCGAAATGCTGGTTCATCTGGAGAATCCGGATGTGCTGGCCGAATATGTGGTGGTCGAGGCGCGATTTGCGGATTCGCTTATCACGCGCGTTGCGAGGGCGAATCTGCCAGACGACTGGCGAGCGAATCCGCCGCCTGCGAGCGCTCGCGCGATTGGCGACGCATGGATCGCGGCAGAGCCGTCGGCGGTGCTGGAACTCCCGAGCGCCATCATCCCGGCCGAGAAGAATTTTCTGATCAATCCGCAACACCGCGACTTCGCGTAGATCGAAATTGGCGAGCCATGGGACTTCGAGTTTGATTTGCGATTGATCCATGAAGTGTAATTCAGGCTATGTAGCGAGGCAGCATACGATTTCCCTGTCTACGCGCCGGCGTATAATTAAGGCGCGATGAGAATTAAACGGAAATGGGTGATTGCGTCGGCCATATGGGGCTGCTTGGTATTGGGCCTGATTTTCTATTCCTACGGAAATCGATAGATTACGTACCAAAACGATACGCGGAGAGGTGGTCCAGGGTCGCCTACCCGGCATCGAGGTCAAAAACGCCGGCGAGACGCGGGCGCTACTTTTAACCAAATACCTCGCCGAACGGCCTGCCGGAATGCCGCCGCGAGTAAAGCAAAAAATTAAATCGACGCACTACCGAACGCCAATTTTCGCTACTATGCGGCGCACAGTTTGTCGCGCGAGGTGGACCGTGAAGAGAATCCTCACGTTAATGTGTGCTGCGGTTGTCATGGCACTTCCGGCGTTCGGCCAGACAAGCCGGAACGCAACGGAGCCATGCGAGGGCTTAAGTAAGCTTGCGCTGCCGGAAGCGAAAGTTATCTCTGCCACGAGGATTGCTCCGGGAGCGTACAAGCCTCCTGGTGGGGCCATCGGAGCCGGGGCGGATCTGTCGTTTTATGAGGCTTTGCCGTCGTTCTGCAGGGTGACCGTTGTTTCCAAGCCCAGCTCCGATTCGGACATTGCGATCGAAGTGTGGATGCCGGTGAAGAACTGGAACGGGCGATTTCGCGCGCAGGGAAACGGAGGATTTGGCGGATACATTGATTATCACGGGATGGGCATCGATGTCCGCGAGGGCTTTGCCACGGCGAGCACTGATACGGGCCATACGGGCAGTCCGATCGATGGCGCGTGGGCGCTGAAGCATCCAGAGAAAGTGATCGACTTTGGGTATCGAGCGATACATGAAATGACAGTGACGGCAAAGGCTGCGATCGGGGCGTTCTATGGAGAAGCGCCGCGGTATTCGTATTTCGGAAGCTGCTCGAATGGCGGCCGGCAGGCGTTGATGGAAGTACAGCGCTTTCCGAGCGACTACAATGGGGTGATCGCGGGCGCTCCGGCGAATTTCTGGAGTCACTTGCTTGCGACTGGCGTGTGGAACGCGCAGGCGCTGACGGCGAGTGCAGGCAGCTACATCCCTTCGAAAAAGCTGCCCGTGATCGCGTCTGCGGTGAACGCTGCGTGCGACGCGAAAGACGGCGTGCGCGATGGAGTCTTGAACGATCCGCGAAAATGCCATTTCGATCCGGCTACGCTGCTTTGCCTATGCGGAGACTCGGATTTCTGCCTGACCGCTGCCCAGGTGACGACGCTGAAAAAACTATATGCGGGATCGCGGGACTCGAGCGGGCGACAGATCTTTCCCGGGTTTTTGCCGGGCGGCGAAGAAGGCGAGGGAGGCTGGGCATTGTGGATTACGGGATCGGTGCCGGGACGCGCGCTGCTGTTTGATTTTGTCGACGGCTATTTTGCGGACATGGTGTACGACGATCCTTCGTGGAATTACAGGACAGCCAAGCTCGACGATGCGGTGAAAGCAGCCGACCAGAAAACGGGGCGCGAGCTGAATGCTACGGACCCGAATCTGCGGGCGTTTGCGGGGCGAGGGGGCAAGCTGATCATCTATCACGGCTGGAACGATCCGGCGATTCCGGCGCTGAATACGATCCACTACTACGACGCCGTGCTACGCACGCTCGGCGAGAAAGACGTGAACTCGTTCGTGCGGCTGTACATGATTCCCGGGATGCAGCACTGTGAAGGCGGTCCGGGTGCGGACTCGTTTGACGCGCCGGGCGACGGCGAGTCTCGGCAAGGCGATGCGCGGCATGATATTCAGGCGGCGATGCAGGCTTGGGTGGAGAGGGGAATTGCGCCGGGAACGATTGTGGCGGCGCACTACGATGGTAAGAAGTTGAAGATGACGCGCCCGTTATGTCCGTACCCCGAGGAGGCGCACTACAAGGGAACCGGCAATTCGAATGACGCGGCGAATTTCGTCTGCTCTGCTGGGAACTAACGCGCCCTCACGCAATCGAGGCGAAGAAAGCCGTTGCCGAATGTAGCCGCGACATTCTGACTAGAAATTCATCGTTGTTCATCGTGGGCGGGCCTGAGACCCGCCCCTACGCTCGATATTCCAATTGAAGCTTACGCAGACGTGGAGGCGCTAGAGGGGACATCGAGACTCCGCGAACCATTTCACTGGTGCTCGACGACTCGGAGCATTCTTTCGAGGAGATCGATCATGCGGCTGATGCATTCGTCGAGAGCCTGTCGTTCCCGATCGCCCAGCAGGCCGTAGCCCCGCAGTCCTGAATTCTGCGCTTCCTGGAGATCGATCAGAGCGGCGGAAACGATCGCTGCGATCGACCGCCGAATCGACGATTGTTTTTTCTCGAGGACAGCGTGGCGAGAAAACGCCAGCACTTCGCCCTTTCAGTTCGGCGGCAAGCGCGCGCAATTCCGCCTTCGTCGCCGGCGCCAGATCGTCGCGGACTTCCGCCAGCATTGTGGAAGGATGATCCAGCCATTCGACGAGACCATCGCACGCGCGCTCGGTGCCGCGCATCAGGACGGAAATCACGCGGCGGTGATTCTCGCCAAACTCGATTTTTGCGACGTCGTCAGCCATTGTGCTCGCTCATCGTCAGGGATTACTGGCTCGAGCGGTAAAGAATTACGCGGACCTTTTCGAGTGTGACCAGGCCGCCGCCGATCATCTCGTCGAGTTGCGGCAGGATGCTCTCGATTCGCTCAGTGAATTCGACAACTTCGACCACGACCGGCAAGTCCTGCGACAGCCGGAGGATTTTGTCGGTGTGGTAAATGCTCGACGAACCGTATCCGCCGACGCCGCGGAGAACGGTTGCGCCGCTGAACTTCTCCCGGCGAAACAGCTCGACGATGGCTTCTTAAAGCGGTTTACCGTGCCAGCGGTCGGATTCTCCAATGTGAATACGCATGAGCGTGCGTTCGCCCTCGAAACGCTCGTGCTTGGCATGCTGTTCCATAACGCCTCCGTTTCAGCGGTGCTTTAGGCCCGGACATCAGATGCGCTCGGCGAGGCGCATTCCAATGAACACGCAGGCAAGCCCGCCGATTATGCTGACCAAGACGTACACCGATCCGCGCAGCCACTCACCGTCTTGCAGGAGGCGCGCCGTTTCCCACGTGAATGTGGAGAATGTGGTGAACGCGCCGACAAAGCCGACGGTAATGCCGATGCGCCATTCGAGGGGAATCGTCAGATGGGCGAGCGCGTACTCCGCGATGCCTCCGAGCAGGAAACAGCCGACCAGGTTCACGACCAAGGTGCCCGTAGGGAAAGCTTGCGCCGGTGCGCTCCTGCACGAGTCCTTGAAGCCCATAGCGCGCCAAAGTTTCCAGCGCTCCGAACACAACCAGTAGATTGATTCGCACGATTCTCCCGTTCTCGGCTTCCGCTGGCGCCAACCAAAAAAACTCCTGGACGCCAAGCGGGCGGCCAGGAGTTATCAGTCCTACGCGGACGGTTCAGGCGAACTCCATCGCCTTTGAATTGAGCCACCATTCTACAGGCTCCGGGAACGCACGAACATTTGCGGAACCCCGTAGCGGTGCTCCATACATGAGCCTACATGCGGAAACAGGCGTGTTCGACGCGAAGCTGGCCGGCAGCGCAGCGTTGGAAACGGCGCGTAATCAACAAGCAGTTCAGTGCTGGCGCTTGACACGTCCCGCCGTGGGCCGATATAGATGAGACATGCCACAATCCATTATGGTGTTCGATTTCGGAGCGAGCGAAGAAACGGCGCAGCAGGCGCGCCACAAATTCGATAGTTGGAAGCAAGCGTTTCGGCTGGGCGACAAAGCCGTGTTGAAGTTCGAGCGCAAGTCGGATAGCGAAGCGGCGTCCGGCAGCGAGTCTGACGCCGAATCAAAGCCTGAGAAGACGACCAAGGCGGCCAAGCCCACCAAGTCTGCCGCAAAGAAAGGCGCAAAAAAGGAATCAGGCGAAACAGAAGCTGCAAAGAAGTCCGAAGAGGACGTCGCTGAGAATTCGGACGTCCGCGTCCTGATTCGCTTGAGCTTTTCCGACCACGAAAAACTTTCGTATCAGCGCTGGCTCGACCGCATTCCCTCCGAAGAGCCGTTCAAATCCGCGAAGGGTGAGACGATCCGACATTCGGACGCATCCTTCGCCAAAACGGCTGATCGTTTCGATTCTCTGGACTGAAGGTCTGCCCGAGTTGCGGGCAGCTCGATGCGCCTCCAGGAGCCGAGCCGACTTTGACAGCCATCGTTGGCGACGGCTACGTGCGGGTGCGGTGCCGACGCCCGGCGGTGCGGCTGTGTGTTCTTCGGCGGCGGCGAGCTGCGGCGCCGCGTGCCTGGCGGGACAACGCGCGGTGAGAAACGGAACTGCGCGGCTCGCGTTTCATGGTGTTCTCGCGGACGCGGGAGTATTTGCGGCGCGGTGGCTTTGCGTGCGACTGTCCCTTGCGATAGGCGCGCTCGGCGCTTCGTCGCGTTGTTTCTTTAACTGTTCCGCGTCGTGGCGGTTTCAGCGGGATGCCAGCGCGACGCGCCTTGCTCAAACCGATTGCAATGGCTTGTTGCGGCGAACGCGCACCGTGTTTGCCGTGACGGACGTGCTCGATCTCTTCGTGCACGAATTCACCGGCTCCGGTGGTTGGCGATTTCCCTTCCTGAAGATCTCTTTTTGCCTTTTCTACGGTCAATTTACTCGGCACGATTTCTCCTTGTGAAAACCGAAGGCCGCGCCGCACTCAGCGTGGTGGTGCACCGCGCGCAGTTCACAGTTGAGGGAAAGGGCGCGGGCGCTGGTGGTTGGTGGATAGCCGCCCGGGCCCATTCCGTCAGGACAAATGCGCGTGATTCGCGCTCACCTTATATGTGTGGCACGCGGCGTTACGCGGCGCGGCGCGCTCCTGGTTCCTGGTCGATGGCGGTGCGTCGTATCACGTGAGTACCGATCGAAGCGCCCCACATCGCGGCGAACCAGCCGAGCAGCGTTCCGATGAAACCGCCGTAGCCAAGCGAGGCGCCTACGCTCAAAGCGAACGGATTGTGCGCTCCGCCGATCATGCCCGTCGGTGATATCGCTCTACCTATCAATGCGACCACCACCACAGCGGACACCATCGACAGGCCGAACATAATCATTCCATGAACAGCGCCATCGCGCCTGTTGCCGATCCCAGCCAAATGACCCGTGACTCGCCCGGCGAAAAATAGCGCGACGATGGTAAGAATGATGCTCCAGATGGTGATTCCAATGCCCATGCCGGCTACTGGCGCAGTAGCGGCGGGGTTCGCGGAGCTGGAGAACACGCCCATTCCGAGCAGTCCCCAGACAGTCCATATCCCAAGGAAGGTGAAAACTCCTGCCCAGATGGCGCCCCAATTCGGACGCGATACAACCGTTGTAACGCTCACATTGTCTGCCATGTCCATGTCTTGTCCCCCCTTGATTCCGGGCGTATTTCGCCCTCACTTGGTTAGATGAGACGAGATAAGCAGCAGTTTACAGTGCGAGTACGGTTAACATGGTAGAGGCTGTATCGATTTACCGGAGAAACTGCGTATTTTGGGCGATGTATGCGTTTTTTTTAAGGCGCCCGGGCCAGTTGTTTTGGTTGCAAGCAGCGCGGAAAGAGCGTGGTTTGCCCGGAGCCAGCGAACCACATGGCCTGTCGTGAGTTAGCGACGGCGTTTGCTGGCGCCCTGGGGCACGCGCTCTGCGAATGCTGCGTTGGAACCGAGTGCGTTGTTAGGTGGGAATGCAATCGCTAAAAGCCGTTGTGCGGTTGCTCGCGAGAGTGTGCGCACGATAGAATCGATGGATTCGGCGTAGCTTCACCATGTTACTGTTTACCGCCATTACAGGGGCGTAGCTCAGTGGTAGAGCAGCGGCCTTTTAAGCCGAAGGTCGTGGGTTCGATCCCCACC
>JBOGNK010000221.1:0-4448 GCA_050747085.1 Candidatus Acidiferrales bacterium | reverse complement strand
GTTCGGTATGAACTGCACGGCGCTCCGGTGGCAGGATGACATCATCGTCATCGATGCCGGCCTTATGTTTCCGGAAGAGGAGCTTCTAGGCGTCGATATCGTCGTGCCCGATATCAGCTACTTGACCGAAAATCGCGACAAGGTAAAGGCCATCGTGCTGACCCACGGGCACGAGGACCACATCGGCGCCGTGTCGTACGTCCTACCCGACCTGAACGTCCCCATTTACGGAACGCAATTCACGCTGGCGCTAGTGCGACGGCGACTCGAAGAACGCGGCCTGCTCGAACAAGCGAAGCTAAACGAAGTCGCGCCCGGTCAGACCATCCGCATCGAGCCGTTCCAGATCGAGTTTCTGCACGTTACGCACAGCACGATTGACGCGGTCGCGCTGGCGATCCGCACGCCTGTCGGCGTGATCATCCACACAGGCGATTTCAAAATCGATCCGACGCCGGTCGACGGCAAGCCGTTTGACCTGCACGCATTCGCACGCTACGGACAGGAGGGTGTGCTGGCGCTTTTCAGCGACAGCACGAACGTCGAGCGACCGGGATACACTCCCTCCGAGCGCGCGGTGGTTGTGCGCCTGGAAGAGCTAATGCGCGCTGCACCCCAGAAAGTTGTGGTGTCGTGCTTCGCGAGCTCGATTCACCGCATACAGCAGGTGATCGACCTGGCGGGAATCGTCGGCAGAAAAGTCGGGATCGTCGGGCGGAGCATGGTGACGAACGTCGAGATCGCGCATTCACTCGGCAAGCTGCGGATTCCCGACGGCACAATCGTCCGCCCACAGGATATACGCTCGTTCGATCCGCACCATCTGGTGGTGCTGGCGAGCGGGACGCAAGCGGAACCGATGTCGTCGCTTTCGCGGATCGCCGTCGATAATCACAGGCTGCTGAGCATCGGGCAGAACGACACCGTGATCCTCTCGGCGCGCATCATCCCGGGCAATGAAAAGAACATTTTCCGCATGATCGATCATCTGTTCCGGCGCAGCGTGCTGGTGTACTACGAAGGCGGGCGCGCAGCGCCGATTCACGTTTCAGGGCATGCCAGCCAGGAAGAGATGAAGATCCTGCTTCAGTTAGTGAAACCGAAGTATTTCGTTCCGCTGCACGGCGAATACCGGCAGCTTTTCCGTCACGCGGCGCTGGCCGAGCAAATGGGCGCGGTGTCGGAACAGATTTTCCTGGTCGAGAGCGGTCAGCCGATTGAATTCACCGCCGACGGCCGGGCGTTTCGGCGCGAGCCCGTCGCCGCAGGCCGCGTGATGGTCGACTCAGGCTCGCTCGAAGAAATCGAGGACGTAGTCATTCGCGATCGCAGGCACCTGGCTGAAGACGGCGTGGTGGTGCCGATTATCGCTATCGACAAGCACAGCGGACGGATGGAAACGCAGCCGCAGATCGTCACACGAGGATTCCTGCCCAGCGAAGATGGAAACGAAATTTTGACACGCGCTCGCGACGTGATCCTCAAGACCGTCGATCAGTCGACGACGGAAGAAAAAACCGACTGGAGCGTCATCAAGGAAAAGATCCGCGTGGACCTCAAACGGTATCTCAACAAGCAAACCTCGAAGCGTCCGCTGATCCTTCCTGTGATCCTGGAGCTGTAACCGCGACGAGCGACATTCGCGAACGAATCCTTCAGTGAAAATCGTGCTGCGCAACTACCGGCCGGACGATTTCGACACGCTGCACCGGATCGACCAGTCGTGCTATTCGAGCGAGATCGCCTATTCGCGCGAAGACCTGCGGAGATATCTGTTGTTTCGAGGAGCAGATTGCGTCGTCGCGGAAACGGTGGACGGCAAGGCAGCGGCTCAGCCGACGATTGTCGGCTTCTGTATCAGCGTTCATCGAGGCGCACAGGCGCATATCATTACAATGGATGTATTGAAGGAGCGGCGCAGGCACGGAGTCGGGAGCACGCTGCTCGCAGAAATCGAAAAACGCCTGGCCTTAGCAGGAGTGAATCACGTCGAACTGGAGACGGGCACTGACAATGCGGCGGGTATCGCGTTCTGGCGAAAGAACGGATACCGCCCGTGCGGCGTGAAGCGCGGATATTACCCGAAGGGTGTGGACGCCTACGCGATGGTAAAGGCGCTCGCCGCAGCTAGTTCGCAGTGAGAACCAATTAGGGTTCACAAGACTCTTGTTTTGCAGCCTTCCTCACCTTCCGAGACAGGCTCGCGAACTGGCGAGGAACGCATTCAACGTTTTCGCCGGTCGCAAACTACAATAACGCGAAGTCCGCAACCCCTCTCCGCAGACCCGCGGCCGCTCCAATGCGGTTCTCATTTGTAGTATTTGCAAACACTTCCCGCAAAAATGTTGCTTCCGCGTCGCCGGCGTTTGGTATAGTCGTGCTGCTTGAGTTCCTCCCCTAGGGTTCGCGCGACAGCGCCCGCGCAGCCCGCCACGGCGGGCAGACCTAGGACGGGGTGAGCGCGTAGATTTGTGCGCTCTTACGGTGGCCTTCCCCCTTTGCCTTTCATTCGGATTCCGTGCGATGGAGTCCGGGCGTAAACTGTCGTGAGCAGGTCCGCGTGGTTACAGAACTGGGTGTGTTATTGCGTGTTCAGGACAAAGAGGATTTGTGCGAATAATTTCGCCAACTGAAAACAAGCGACTGAACGAACTGGTGGGCTTTGTCGGGCTGAGTTTTGCCTTCCTCCTTGCCTTGAGCCTTCTCTCGTACTCGCCGCACGATCCGTCCTTCAATGTTTCGGCGCCGATTGCGGGCCCGATCAGTAACTGGATTGGCCCGGTCGGCGCGCACATTGCCGATCTGTTTTTCCAACTTTTCGGCTACGCAGCCTTCCTGTTCCCCGCCGGTATGTTCGTAGTGGCCATGCGCTGGTTCCGCAGCCAATTGATCGAGTCGCCGGTGACGAAGGTAATCGGGTTCGTGATGCTGGCTTGCTCGATGTGCGCGGAACTGATGCTGGCAAAGACCGCGATCGGATTTCCGTCTGTGCGCGGCGTCCTGCCACCCGGCGGACTTCTCGGCAGCGTCCTTGCGGGTGGCCTAAGGTCTGCTTTTGGTCCCGTGGGCGCGAATCTTGTATCGATCACTGTGCTGCTTGCAGCGTTGTTCCTCACCACCAGCTTTTCGTTCAGCGCTGCGGTTGCGTGGATGCGAAAGCCGATGTCCTCGGATGGTGTCGCCGGTAGGCTGCTCGGACGCGTGAAACAATGGCGCGAACAGCGCGAGTCGGATCGGCTGCGCAAGCGCGTCGAGGAAATTAAGATTGCGGGACGTCCGCCGGTTTCGCAGCAACGTATCTCGGCCAAAGCTGCCCGCGAAGAACCCGACGAACTCGAAGACGAGATCGAAGAACAGCCGAAGCGTCGAACCGACCGCGAGGCGGCCGTCATCAAATTCCATGAGAACGAGCCAGCACCTCCGCCGAAAAAATCGCTAACGGATCTAAAGATCAGCCGCGGCAAGACAGCGTTTCGATTGCCCTCGCCCTCGCTTTTGCAGAGCGCCGAACGCGGCGAAAAAATGAATGAGAGCGAGCTGAAAGAGTACGCTCGCGCAATCGAGCAGAAATGCGCGGAATTCGATGTCGGCGGGCACATCACGCAAATCAATCCTGGGCCAGTGGTCACGACGTTCGAGTTCAAGCCCGAAGCGGGAATCAAGTACAGCCGCATCACAAGCCTCGGAGACGACCTTTGCCTTGCACTGCAGGCCGAATCGATTCTGATTGAACGTATTCCTGGCAAATCTACGGTCGGCATCGAAGTGCCGAATCCGCATCGCGAAACAATCGCTCTGCGAGACATCGTCGAGTCCCCGGAATTCAGCCATTCGGCAGGCAAGCTGACTTTGCCGTTGGGCAAGGATTTAATCGGCCGCATCCGCACAGCCGACCTGACGCAAATGCCTCATTTGCTGATCGCGGGTTCTACGGGCACCGGCAAGAGCGTCTTCATCAATTCCCTGCTGATGGGGATGCTGTACAAGGCTACGCCGGACGAAATGAAGGTGGTGCTGGTCGATCCGAAGCAGCTCGAGCTTGGGCTCTACTCGGATATTCCGCACCTGTTTACGCCAGTCGTGACGGATCCGAAGGTCGCCGCGAACGTCTTGCGGAACGCAACGCGCGAAATGGAACGGCGATTGAAGCTGCTCGCCGGGCGCGGTGTACGAAACATCGATCAGTACAATCGCACATTCGAGAAGAGTCAGTCGCTGTCGCTATTCGAAAATGCGGACGAAGAGGAACACCGGCCGCTTCCCTACCTGGTCATCATCATCGACGAACTGGCTGACCTGATGATGGTGGACACGAATGGCGTCGAGGAATCGATCACCAGACTCGCGCAGATGGCCCGAGCCGTCGGAATTCACCTGATTCTAGCGACCCAGCGGCCCTCGGTTGACGTCATCACGGGCTTAATCAAAGCGAATTTCCCGGCGCGCAT
>JBOGNK010000220.1:0-8358 GCA_050747085.1 Candidatus Acidiferrales bacterium | reverse complement strand
CACACGAGGGGCCAAAGATCACTGCAATTGGCCTGGTCGCCCTTGCAGCAATCGCGCTGATCGTCTGGATCGGAGCGGGCAGAGCCATCCGACGATTCGAGAACCTGCCTTCAACCGACATCACAATGAATCGCAGACTGTCTATGACGCGGGGCGCTGCCGGGATCATTCGCGATCATCCGCTTATTGGCTCGGGCCTCGGGACACTGGTGGTGGCTTATCCTTCGCATGAAACCGCCTACGACGGCAAGGTCGTCGAGCACGTGCATGACGACTATGTGGAACTGCTGGCGGAAGGGGGGCTCGCGGGAGGGCTGTGCGGTCTTGCGTTCCTGATTCTGCTGTATCGTGAGGCGCACAACGGATTCGTTTCTCCGCAGGGTCACTTTTCGCGAGCCGTTCACGCAGGCGGGATCGTGGCCATCTCGGGACTGTTGCTGCACAGCTTTGTCGATTTCAACCTGCACATTCCGGCAAACACTTTGCTGTTTCTGTTGCAGGTGCAATTGGCCACTTTTACGCCGCTCGCTTCACACGCCCCGCCTCGTGAATTTCAGCGGCTGCCGTTGCGTGACGACGTCCCGGTCGCTGCAAAGCCCCCGTTCAGAGCGCTAGTCCGGGATATTGACCCACGCACTGCATTGATTTAGGTCAGACTCGCGGCCGGCCGGCGTTTGCGCCACAACGGCAATCAGATGTCTGCCGGCCTCGAACAGCATAACGGGGGTCGTGGCGGTTATTCCCTTGACGAGTCCATGGGCATCTTGCGCAACTGGAATCGAGATCAGCTTTGTGCGCTTCTGCGGGCCTGCCGAAATGTCGTACGCCACGAATTCCTGCACACAGTCTTTCTTCTTCTCATCTTTCGTCTTTTTGCTGCTCGATGAACAGGGCGGCTGGTGGGTGAAGTCATAGTCGAAAGTGACTGTGATGCGGTGCCTTGACTGTCCAGCCCATGTTGGACTGGCCAAAAGCGCCGACAATACAACCGCCATAATGCATGCATTTTTCATTACTGATTTGGCTCCGAACTTGTAACCGCGAAGAGCTCGGAAGTCATCCCTTCGTTGTGCGGCGTGCGATAGAACAGCAGTGGCGCCGAACCCGAAAATGAAAACGTGTTAGACTCGAATTTTCGACGTTAGATTCCGAAAGAATGATTTCCCGCCGAAATACCCAAGACACCTCATTCCGCGATTATAGCTGGTCGAATCGCTTTCTTACGCTGGCGATCGGTGGAATTTTATTCTTGACGATGTACCCGTTCCAACTTTCCCATGCCAAGCCGTGTCGGTATGGCGTGCCTTTTTTTCTCGGGAGTAGCGGTAAGGCCGGCGGGCCGCTCGACATTTTTCTCAACGTGCTCCTCTTCATGCCCTACGGGTTTGGGATCGGCACAAAACTGCTGCGCCGCGGCACGTCTCGAACAGCTACGTTGATTTGTACGACTTTAGCTGGTGCGCTGTTCTCTTACGCGATTGAGTTTACCCAGCTCTACGTTCCATTTCGCGATTCGGGATGGCAAGACGTTCTTACGAATACGACCGGCGCCTTCCTGGGATGCTGCGTTGCGTTTCTCTTAGGGAGCTGGATTTTTCACCATCTCTCGAATGTTCAGGGGAACGTACAAAGATGGATCACACCTCGACGGCTTGCGTCCCTTCTTGTGATCTATTTGGGAACCTGGTTTATCGTCTCGGCATTTCTTACAAGAGAAATCAGCCTCCAGGATTGGAGAAACGATTGTCTTCTGATTTTCGGGAACGACGCGGCGGGTCGTCGCCCATGGAAAGGGAAGGTGTTGCAGGTGCAGATATGGGATCACACTTTCTCGAAAAAAGCTGCCGACCGATTGACGTCCGGCTTGAGTGCGCCTGCGATGGACGATCCACTGGCAAATCTGGATTTCGGGGACGAGCAATCATCGAACGGCACCAACACGGCACGGCAGACAGCATCTCGATCTGTTCCGATCGTCGCGTCGCCGGCGTTATCGAATTTTGTGGTCAATCGGATCAAACGGGCAAATCAGTTTTCGATTCGCGCTGTTCTGCTGCCGCGAGTTGGGGCAGAAACGAATGGTCCGATCCTGTCGTTATCCCAGGAAGCCGGGTTTGCCGACTTGTATATCGGTGAGCGCGGCGACGACGTCGTGTTTTGGTTTCGCAGCCCCGTCAACGTACGGCGGGGAAGCATAGAGTGGGAGAAGATTCCGAACGCGTTGAACGAAAGCAGAGCACGCACGGTGATTTTCTCTTACGACGGGTCGACACTCAGTTCTTACATCGACGGGAAGAATATCCAGAACCGCAGGCTTGGCGTGCAGACGGCTCTCGCCAGTTACGTGCGCCACCTCAAGGTGAACGAGTTGAACGGCTACAGGTACATTTATTATGCGCTTCTGTTTTTCCCCGCTGGAGCGCTGATCGGAATTATCGCTACGGCGCCGCTATGGCGCCTAATGCACCGTTCTGGCGTGGTTGTGTTCTGGTGTGTCGTTCCCGCTGTGGTTCTCGAATGGATTCTGGCGGACGCCACCAGAGCCCCTTTTTCTCTTGGGAACATTGCGCTGGCGGTGACCTGTACGTTGGTCGGTCTCCTGTGGGCGAATACCGACGGCAGGCCCCGAGTACATCTAGCAACTGGTCCGCCGTCGGTGTAGCGGCGATGGCCGCACAGGCGCCACTTGGCGCGAGTGTGCAGCGCTGGGCGTGGAACCAGATCGACTGGCTCGCCCAATGATCACACAGCGACGAGGCACTGCCGATTCCAAGAGCGACTACGGTACGCTGACCGACGCTGGAGCGGAAAAGGCGCTCTCGACATTGTGTGAATCAACAGCCGTCACAGCATAGAAATACGTGCGTCCTTCAGCGACGGAAGAATCGCTGTACGTCGTGGACGCATCGATCGCGGTATTCAATTTTGTAAACGTACCATCGGCGCTATTGCCGCGGTAGACGTTATATCCGATCACCCCGGACGTTGAACTCGGACCCCACCGCAAGTCCACAGAATGGCTGGCACCGGCATCTGCTCCGATGCCTCCCAATGGCACTTGCAGCACGGCAGGGGCATTGCTCGCCACGTCCAACATCCCATTCGCCGTTCCGTTTTGGGCTGGATTGAATGCGACGGTTAAATCCAGCGTTTGGCCGGGTTTCAGAATAGCGCCTGCGCTGCCCTGGGACAGTTTGAACTCTGTACCAAGAATGGAAATTCGCGAAATTTGTACGGGCGTATTGCCGGTGCTCTTGAGGGAAACGTTCTGTGACTTGACGGTTCCTTTGCTGACGGGACCAAAAGCGAGAGACGCCGGCGTCGCGGTAAGCGCGATATTTGCCTTGCCTCCAACGCCAGACATCGGGATTTGCAGCCTCGGATCCGGTGCGTCGGTTAATACGAAGATCGCTCCAGGCTTGCTGCCAATCGTTCCGGGACGGAACTCAGCCGTAAGGGAAATGCTTTGCCCAGGCGCCAGCGTGAGAGGCAGCGTCGGCCCGACGAAAGTGAAGAACTTTCCTGTCACTTCAATGCTTCGCACCGTTACACTGGAGGCTCCTATCGCCTTCACTTGGACGGTTTGAGAGTACTCAGTTCCCAGCGGCACGTTTCCAAACTGGACCGAAGACGGTGTAACCTCAAGGTACGGATTTTCGTTCGGCCCCCCGCCAAGAACCGAGCCTGCGCAGCCTGCCAGGCTGATCGCCGCACAAAAAATCAAAACGTAATTAGCAATCTTGGATCTAAACAATGTTCCCCCGTTGCAGTTAGTCCGTACGCTGCGATTGACTTCAGGTGTTTACCTGAGCGGGCGAGTCTGCGGAACTGTATCGAGGTAGGCTACTGGCCTGTAGTACACGAGGGGTACAGGCTTGAGGAGTGCGGTAAGGCGACAGGCGAAGTTGATGGTCGCCATACTCTTCCGCTAACGGCTAATGTCCTCGCAAAAAAGCCGTGCTAAGGAATCGTTGCTGTCACTTCATTCGAGTCCGTGCTCTCGGCGCCTGTTGAATCGACTGCTGTGACGACATAGTAGTACGTGATGTTCTGGCCCGATTGAACGGTCGTGTCGCTATATGAAGTGTTTCCGATGGGCGCGGATGTGATCTTCGAGTAGGAGCCCGAAACCGTCCCACGATATACGGTATAGCCGACCACGTCGGAAGAAGTGCTGGCAACCCACGACAACGAGACACTGTGCGATGCCACTCCGTTGCCGGACATCGTCACGGATTGAGGGGAGCTCGCGGCATTGCTGATGATTTTAACCGATCCTGAAACGTTCCCGACTGTCGTTGGCGCGAATCCAACCTTCAGCGTCGCGCTTTGATTTGGCGACAGGATCAAACCCGCATTCACGCCGGAGTCGCTGAATCCAGCACCGGTCACGCTTACCGCCGAGATGGTGATGTTCGAATTGCCACTGTTTTTGACGGAGACATTTTGTGAACTGCTCGCGTTCAGACTGATGTCTCCGAATGCCAAGCTCGATGGGCTCACGTTGAGAGTAGCCGTCGCGGCTGCGCCCGTGCCGCCGAACGTCAGCGCAGTCGGCGAATTAGGCGCGTTGCTGGAGAGCGAAATCGAACCGGAGAAGTTTCCCGCGGCCGTCGGGCCGAAAGCTACATTGAACGATGCTGATTTACTGGCCTGTATGGTGAGCGGAGTCGTCAGGCCGGTAACACTGAAGCCGGTGCCCTTCATGGTGTACGAAGAGATGGTCAGAGCGCCATTCCCCGAATTCAGAATAGTAATGGGCTGCGAGTTGCTCTGACCGGTCGTGACGGTTCCGAAGCTCACCGATGCGGGATTCAGGCCGATCTGAGCCTGCGTCCCGGTTCCACTCAAGGCGACTGTGAAGGTCGGGTCAGAACTCCCGCTCGTGGCAACGATGGAAAGCATGCCCGTAGCAGCGCCAGCCGCAGTCGGGCTGAACTCGGCCGTGAATGTAGTGCTGGATCCTGCGTCTAGAGTATAGGGTAGCGTGATGCCGCTGATGCTGAATGTCGTCGCGCTCGCCGTTATCGCGGTCACATTCTCACTGGCGCTGCCTGGATTTGTAATCGTAACGGTTTGCTTCGCAGTGGCACCCACGCCAACATTGCTGAACGCGACATTGCTTGGACTCACCGATAGCGCAGCCGCTCCCGAGCTCGTTTCGGAGTGTTGGAGTTGTGAACCGACGATGCCGCTGCAACCGCAAAGCCAAAAGGTGGTCCCAAAGATTAGCAATAGCATCAGCGTCGCTACAGTGTTTGCCGGTAGAGAAAATACAGTGTTGGTTGGGACGGAATTACCGGAAAAAACTTGGTTACTTCCCTGGGGCCGGTTCATGGACCGGAGTGTAGGTACCGGCGCTCCGCCGTGCTACTGGACCGGGGACCAGAATTGGAGCAGTGCAGTCTTGTGTTCATTCGTGCACGGCCCGACCTGCACCACACGCCCCCTCGCGCTGACCCGGTAGTTGGCGCATTCGTCTGACAACACAGTACTTATGTGAAAAAACGTTGGGAGTTAGAGCACGGCTTTGCCGCAAACTCCGACACGGGGGAACCCTTCCGTCAGCATCGTGTTTCCTAAACGGTAGCGCTACCTGTTCGGAGGGCGACGCCTAGGCCAAGGCAAAGCGGAGATTCCGGGCAATGGCGCTGTGTTGCCGTGACCCTTCGAAGAGCATGCTCAGTGCGAAGCCTGATTAAATTGGGGAGAATCAAAGCGTTTGCGAGGATTTATGCGAGACGTTCATTTGGTGCACCTCAGGCTTGAGAACCACGAAGAATGCGAATGGCCTCAGGCAAGTTCGAGTCTCTCTGCCCGTTCGCTGTCCCGCCGTTCGGGCCTGACGTGCCGGATTCTTCGAGTTCGGTTCCCTCGCCTGGCGCGAGAAACAAGTTTTCCTGCAGGCCGTGTTGTTTGGTGTAGAGGTCGAAATAGCGTCTGCCGAGCGCGTACAGCGATGCGTGCGTACCGCGTTCGATGATGCGACCGGCTTCGACGACGAGAATTTGATCGGCACGGCGAATGGTGGAAAGGCGGTGTGCTATGACGAACGTGGTCCGTCCCCGCATCAAGTATCGCAGGCCTTCTTGAATCAGTGCTTCCGATTCGGAGTCGAGACTCGACGTCGCTTCGTCGAGAATCAAAAGTCGCGGATCCGCGAGGATCGCCCGGGCGATCGAGACGCGTTGCTTCTGTCCTCCAGAAAGCTTCACGCCACGCTCGCCGACGATCGTGTCATATCCTTTTTCGAAGCTCTCGGCGAACTCATCGACCCGCGCCACGCGGCAGGCCGCAAGAATCTCGGCTTCGCTTGCATCGGGACGCCCGAACGCGACGTTCTCGCGAATTGTTCCATCAAAGAGAAAACTATCTTGCAGGACCACTCCCAATTGTTTCCGGAACGAATCGAGCTTCACTTTTGCGAGATCGATGCCGTCTACCATGACGCGGCCGTTTGTCGGAACGTAGAACGCGGCCATCAGTCCGATGATCGTTGATTTGCCTGCGCCCGAAGGGCCGACGAGAGCGGTCACCATGTCCGGCTCCGATTTAAAGCTGATATCACACAGAACGGGCTTGTTCGGGTCGTACGAGAAATCAACGTTCTGGAATTCAACGCATCCGTCAATGCGGCCCATTTCGATCGTTCGCGACGTGTCGACGTGCTCGGGGACTTCCTGCAACACTTCGCGCGTGCGCTCGAGTCCTGCCAATGCCTCGGTGATCGAGGGTCCGATACTCGCAATTTGCGCAACGGGCGCAACCAACACTGCCAGGAACATGGTGTAAGCGAAAAAGTCCCCGGGTGTCATTCTGCCGGACAGAATTTGACGTGCGCCGAGCAGCATGATCGTGGCGCTGATGAGTCCGACAAGCACCGTAGCTGCAAGGCTCATCAGGGAGCCTGCCGTGAGCGTCTGCAGCACATTGTCGAGAAGGCGCTGCGCTCCCGAGTAAAACACCTTTTCCTCACGCTCTTCGGCGTGATAGCCCTTCACCACGCGGACTCCGCCCAACGTTTCAGTCAGACGGCCCGTAACCTCGGCGTTGATCTTCGGCCGGGCACGATACATCGGCCGGATGTATTTGAACGCGCTCCGGAGGCTGATTCCAAAAAGGATCAAGCCAGCCGTTGCGGCAAGCGTCATCACGAAGCTGACTCGAAACAGATAAATCAGGGCGAATACTGCCGTTAGCATTCCTCCGACGAAGGTGATAAGCCCTGTCCCGAGGAGATTTCGCACGCCTTCCACATCGCTCATGATTCGCGACACCAGAACGCCCGTTTTATTCTTGTCGTAGAAGGCCACCGGCAAGCGCCCGACGTGAGCCTGAACTCTCACGCGTAGTTCCGTGATCATGCGCTGCGCGGATTTCGACATCAGCTGGGTAAGTGAGTACGACGTGATGCCCTGGATCACTGTCGCTGCAAGAACAGCGACAACGATGGGCACGAGCAGGTGAACCTGTTTTCTCAGGATGACGTTGTCCAGCAGGTATTTCGTCGAACCGGGAAGCACCAGGCCGCACAGCCGGTTCACAATCATGAGCGCGAAACCGCCAATCAGAATCGCGCGACGAGGCTTCAGCAGCGCCAACACGTCGGGCAAAAGCTTCCAGGGCTGCTTCATCTGGGCGTTCTTCGCCTGCTTGGATTCCATCGAATCTGTCATGGCCACAGCTAGCCGCTCCTCGCCGCGGTTCAGGCGGCGCTGCGCGGCTACATGGTATCGCAAAGCCATAATTCGCAATGTAAATTGGATGTCACGAGGTCGTAACCGGACTCCGGGCATGCGTGTCCAAACGCGACGCGACCTGATGCGAACGCAAGAGGAATGTCGGGCCTGCCATCGTCCACCGGCCCGTATGAACCGAACGCCTGGATCGAGCTCTGTGTATTGTTGACCCTCACCGACGGGTGTAGACTTTTTTCATGGCTCGCAAACAGACGAAACGAAAAACGAAAACAGCAAAATCCAAAGCAATCAAACGCAAGTCCTATTCCAAACACAGGAGCGCCTCGCGATCGAGGAGTGCCTCGCGAGCGAACCGCACGGCACGCCAAGGCGGTGAAAGCCAAGGGCGACGGGCCCGAATACACCAAGGCGTGGCGCTGGAGAGCGGTGGGCAATCGGGCGATATCCAGGGTCTCTCGAATGTTGAGGACGTCGACTCGGAAAGCGTTTCCGAGCTAGTGGAAGAAGGTCAGGCATTCGAAGCCGGCATCGTAGACGGTGTGGAAAACGCACCCGATGCTGATGACCGCGGCGTTCGAACGAGAGAAGTTCCCGAGGATGACGTCCAACCTGAGTACCGCGATTATCGCGAACGGGAATCTTAGGACTCTTGGACAGT
>JBOGNK010000219.1:0-4334 GCA_050747085.1 Candidatus Acidiferrales bacterium | reverse complement strand
CTGTATGGGGACCACGAGCAGCGTTCCTCTTACGACGCGCGAGCCGCCCTGGTCCCACAACGTGAGCTGCTGCGAGATCGTCGGACTCTGATTCACTCGCGACTGGATCTGCTCCGGGCCATAAATCAGCTTTTCCTTCGGGAACGCGAACACGAGAACTTTGCCGTAGTCCGTGCCGTCGCAACGAGCAGCCATCCACGCGATCATGTTGTTCTTGCGCGAAGGCGTGAACGGCACCATCAGGATGAATTCCTCCGTGGTGCCCACGTCGGGCAACTTCATGACTGCGTAGTACGGTTTCATCGGCGTCGACCCGCCGCTAACGTTGCGCGTCGCGATCCGCCAGAGGTCTTCTTTGCTGTAGAAGACGCTTGGGTCCGTCATGTGGTACACCGCATACTTTGCCGCCTGCACGGCGAAGAAATCCTGCGGATACCGAATGTGCGCGCGTAAATCAGCCGGCATCTGCGACATCGGATGAAACACGCCGGGGAAAATCCGTTCGTACGCCTGAATCAGTGGATCGGTCGGATCGACCACATAAAAGGTGACTCGCCCGCTATACGCGTCGACTGTGATCTTCACCGAATTGCGGACGTAGTTGCCCATGCCCGGCGTCGGGTCGGAGTAGGGGTACTGGCCTGTGGTGGTATACGCATCGACGATCCACTGCAGCGAGCCGTCATCTCCAACCACCATGTAGGGGTGAGTGTCGTAAGAGAGAAACGGCGCCAGTTCCTGCACGCGGTCTAGTACTTTGCGGTGAATCAGGATGCGGCTCTGAGGCTGGATGTATCCCGAAAACAGGATGTCGACGTCGCCATAGTCCATCGCAAAAACCAGCCGCCGCCACAATCCATCGATCGGTATTCCTCCCGAGCCGCGATACGTGCTGTAAACGTTCTCCTCGCCCGAAGGGTAATCGAACTCTTTCGCACTCGTCCTCACCAGGCAGTAATTGTTGGAAAGCTGTCCGTAATAGATTTCAGGGCGCGTCACCTTTAGCCCCACCGACGATTCCGGGGGGATATTTTTCACGAACAGCACGGGGAGGCCGTCGGGTGTCGATTCATTCACCGGACCAAGGCAGAGCCCATATCCGTGCGTGTAAATCAGGTGCTGATTCACCCAATTGGGATCGGGCAGACTGTCGGCCGAAAGTTCGCGCGCGGAAAGCGACACTTGCCGCAGCTGGCCATTGATCGTGTAGCGATCGTCAAAAACGTTTGCGAAATCGTAGTACGTCCGGATTTCCTGAAGCTGCTGAAACGTGGTGAGCTGCGGCTCGTGATCCCATAGTCGCAGGTTCTGCATTGTCGCAGAATTCTGTTGAATCAGCGACGCGTTCAGGTCCTGAATGGCAGGGAAGTTACGCTCGTCGAATTTGTCGAGTCCGTAGGCCTGTCGCGTGTACTGTATGTTTCGCGAGAGGTAAGGCAGTTCGCGTTCAAGCTCGCTGGGCGCAACAACATATCGTTGTACCAGTGCCGGAACGATCAGTCCGCCGACGATCCCGACTCCGATTACCGCAGCTACCGCGTATCCCGGCAGCCGCACCCGTCCACGCGACGCACCCAGGAAAAACGCAATCGCTGTAATCACGCAGAGCACGAGCGTTATCCACAGCACAGGCCATCCCACATGAATATCGGTGTAGCCTGCGCCGAATACCAGGCCAGTGGCCGAATATACAAGGTCGTACATTCCCAGCCGCGCTCGCCACGCAAACAACAAAAACAGAATGCCCGCCAGGACCATCAGATGCGTGCGCGCGTTGCTCCCAACGTTCACGCCGCGCGGCGAAGTCCATATCCCGCCTTCGATCCAATAGCGCGCTCCCGCAGCAATCAGGCTGATCAGGACGACGATGAACGCCAGATGATAGACGAAGAAACGAAAAGGCAGCTGAAACAGGAAGAAGCTCAGGCTACGCCCGAAGATCGGATCCACCTGTTTCATCGCCACGACGTGAGTCGCGAACAGATATTGGTTCCAGTGCGTCGCGGACCATTGCGCCACCAGCCAGGCCACAAGGATGAGTCCAACCCACAGCGTCCAGCGAAATACCGATGGGATTTTCTGCGAGCCGGGGAATTCGACCGTTCGCGCAACCGTCAGGTAGCCCGACCGGTGCGACACGGTGCCCGCGAGCCGCACGTTAAGTCCGGTGACCAGCAAGCACACGATGCCGGCGGCGACACCCAGCCATGCCTCTGTCGCCAGCACCGTCGTGAAAAGTTCGCGAAAGCCGGTTTGATCGAACCACATCCAATCGACCAACAGGCCGATTCCCGACGTGAACAACGGCACAACAATCAAAAAGAACGCGAATGCGATTACTATGAGAAGAGCCAGACGATGTCGCTGCATATAAAATCTCCGGCGGCATCTGAACACACCCAGCCCCGCCTGTCAAAAGCTCCTGACGATATTCCCGGGTATTTCCCCCCGGCGCGGAATGCCGAAATTGCGTTGGCAAGCGGGACCCGAAAGGCCTACAATTTGCCCAGGACCGTCAAGGCGATGTGCTTCCGTTCAACCTTCTTGTTCGCAGTGGCGCTCGCTATCTGTTCGCCCCTACCTGCCGTCGCAGCTTTGCCTGCGCCTCCTTCCGGCGCTCAACTCCAGATTCAGGCTCGCAAGCCGGATCACCTGACCGAAGAGGCGAAAATCAGCCTCCTTCGTTACGTCGGCGGGGAATATGCGAAGTGCCTGCAGGCGCTTCCGCATGAAAAGAAGGGTTTCAAGGTAACCGTCGGCAAGCCGCTGAACGCGCGGGAACTGAAATACGAGCTACGCCACGACGGTGTGATCGCCAATCCCGGCGACACCGTGCAAATTACGAAGCTTGAATTCCATGCGAAGGACGTAGCCGTCCAGATCAACGGCGGTGGCAAGGAGAAGTTTCATCTTCGCGAACACCTGCAAGTCGGAATCGGTTATCAGTCGGCTAGCCCTCCGATCGTTGACCACCCCAACGAAGGTCACGGCACCACGATTATTCTGGAATATCCTCGCGGTGTGCCCGACCTATCGCCCGATGAACTGAAGCACGATCTGGCTTTGCTCCTCGATTTTTCGAAGCATTCTGCCGCCGTCAATTGGTTCGACACTCTGCCGCCCAAGGTCCAGCAGGCCATTCGCGACCATCAGGCCGTTGTTGGCATGGACGAGGAAATGGTGATCGCCGCTCTGGGACGCGCGGAGCATAAGGTCCGCGAGCAGAACACGAAGGGCGAAGAAACCACCACCTGGATCTATGGCACGCCGCCCGCCAAGACGGTTTTCGTGATCTTCACTCACGAGAAGGTCTCCCGCGTGGAAGTCTTCAACGATCCCGGCGCTCCCAATTCCGCCGGGTCTCAGCTATCCGCTAGCTCGAAGTGACTCGCTTTTACCCGCTGACCTATTTCCCGGAGCGTCGCTTCAATTGACTTTTCGCAACGCGTGCCCTAGCATTTTTTATTCAGAGCAATCCTCTGAACGCCTCGTTTGCTTTTTTCTCGGCGGCCTCGCGCTTCCGGCAACTATGTGCGCTGTGGCGTAACTCCCGGTGATTTGACGAAGCTTTTGTGCACGGTCCAGATCGAATGGAATGTGGACCGAAGGCCGGACAGCAAATAGAAGCCCGGCCGATTACAAGTCGTTTGGTGCCGCTACGACGGTCGTGCGGCTTGCCAGTTCGCATGCCGATTTCGAAAGAGGCAGCGGAGGCCGCAAAAAAGGAAGATTTCTTGGTCTGAACAATTTGTAATCAAATCTGAAACACGCAACTGACGATTGACGGAGGAAGAATGGCCATTAAGGTCGGAATCAACGGATTCGGAAGAATCGGTCGCAACATCTATCGCGCCGCTATGAGCGACCCATCAATCGAAGTCGTCGCGGTGAACGACATCACCGACGCAAAAACCCTCGCGCACTTGCTGAAGTACGACTCGATCTTGGGCAATCTGACGAACGAGGTCACTCACACCGATAACACGATTTCCGTCGACGGTAAGAGCTTCAAGGTTTTCAAGGTGAAGGACCCGGCGGAGCTCGACTGGGCTTCTGTCGGCGCGCAGATCGTGGTCGAATCCACCGGCCTGTTCACCAAAGGTCCCGACGCTGCCAAACACATTCGCGGTCCAGTGAAGAAAGTGTTGATCTCCGCTCCCGCGACGGAAGTGGACGCGACCATCGTTCTCGGCGTGAATGAAAAGATTTACGACCCCGCGAAGCACAACGTCGTCTCGAACGCGTCCTGCACGACGAACTGCCTCGCGCCCGTCGCGAAGGTGATCTACGACACCTTCGGCATCAACGTCGGCACGATGACCACGATCCACTCC
>JBOGNK010000218.1:0-7480 GCA_050747085.1 Candidatus Acidiferrales bacterium | reverse complement strand
GGGTCAGACGCCAGCTCTGAAAGTGGGAAGCTCTCTTTTTTACTGCGCGGGCGCGTAATAGCCCTTGCGGTAGAGCAGGTGAGTATCGGAGCGGTCTACTTGTATCTTGATTTGACGGAACGTGCCGTCGCGTTTGGTGTTCGTCGGATAGTATCCGACCACGTACTGGGAACGCAGCTCGTCCGTGATCTCGTCGAAAGCCTTGTCCAGAGACTTTTCGCTGCGGACTTCGATCTCGCGTCCGCCAGTTTCCGAAGCCATTCGTCGCGCGACGCTGGCGCCCGTGTAGCCGATACCCATGCCGAAGTAAAAGGGCTCATCGGCAAGCCGTAACACGTGAATGACCGTATTCGTTTTCTGCGCTGATTCGATAGCCTCGCCCAAACTCAGCTTGCTGCCGGTGTCTTCGGCATCGGTGAGAAGGATGACCGCTTTTCGGCCCGTCTGACCGGTCAGCTCGTCGTGGCAAGCGAGATAAACTGCATCGTACAAGTCCGTTCCGCCATTTTGTCCTGCAGGAAGCGTTCCTGGCGTAGGGCCAACGCCCCCGGCCACTGCGTCAATGCGCGCGCCTTGGATCGCGCGAGTGAGCACTGAAGTATCTTCAGTCAAATCGGCGAGCAGGTTCACGTCGAAGTCGAACCCAATCACCATCGCCTCGTCTCCTTTGCGCATGATGTCGTGGACAAAGCGCGAGGCGGTGTCCTGTTCGGCGTCCAGAATGTTTTGCATGCTGCCGCTCGTGTCGATCAGAATTCCAAGCGTCAGCGGGAGATTTTTCTCGAGATCGAAGTAGGCAACTTTCTGCTCCTGGCCGTCTTCGTAAACCTTGAAGTCGTTCTTCGCCAGGTCGGAGATGACGTCATTGTGCTTGCCGCGTGCGGTGACGAAGATATCCACGAGATTCGTCTGCGCCTTGAGGGTGTGGCCGGACTGGGGAACTTGCTGTTGTGGCGGCGCTGCAGGCTGTTGCGGTTCGGGAGGCGCTCCGGGTGGACGCATCGGGCCTTGCGTTTCCTGCTGGGGCGCGGCCGACGCGCGCGGCGTCAAGACGGACCAAGCGGCCCAGGCTGCCAAAGCTGCGGCAAAGACGAAAGCCGCGAGTCGGGTCGGTCGCATTGTATAATTGCCTCCGGAGTCTTCTCGAAGTGATACGATGCGTCGAATCGCGTGGCGGATGTTTGGGCCCGCGACCCCCCGGCCGCCAAAACAATTTCCGCGGCAATGAGAGATCTTCATGATTCGAGCGATTCTGGTAATAAGCGCACTGCTGACGGCAGGAATACCAGCGGGGGCTCAGTCATCTAATCCCCAGCATGCCACCCCCGGTGTACCCACACAAGGGCGTCCCCAGTCGGCGCAGGCGAATGGTCAGCAAAAGATCATCGTCAGAACGCAACAGGTTCTCGTCCCTGTGACGGTAAAAGACGGCAACGGACAACTGGTCGCAGGTCTGGAAAAAGGTGATTTCGAAATTTTTTGCGACGGCGTGGAACAGCAGATTCGCGTTTTCGATGCGAATCCGTTTCCGCTCTCCGCGGTCGTGTTGATCGACAACAATCTTGCAGCGAAAGAAGCGGGTCAGGTGCAGAAAAGCCTGATTTCCATTTCGGGAGGCTTCGGACCCAAGGACGAAGTCGCTGTGATGAAGTATCAGTCGTACACCGAGCCGGTAACCGATTTTTCGTCCAACAACGACGTTCTGTTCACTGCTCTGAAGCGGATGGAACTTGGGTCTCATTCGACGGCGTTGTATGGCAACGATCCGACTGCGATGGGCTCCGGTCCCGTTGTAAACGGGCGGCAGCTTCCCACAGGGCAGGGCGTTCCGCAGCACGGTTCGGGGAGGCCAGCGAACGATATTGCTCTGGACGACGCAATTTATGCTGCTGGGCAGATGCTAAAGGGTCGCGGCGCCGACCGGCGGAAAATCATCTTCCTGATCTCCGACGGTAGCAATTCCCGTCACAATATCCATACGTTCGACGACACTCTTCACCTGCTTCTCGAATCGAACATTTTGGTCTATTCGATTTCGGTGTCCCATTCGGTGCCCGGTAAGGCAATTTTTCAGCATGGAATTGGGCAGGCGGACCGCTATGCGATACGCACCGGCGGAGACGTCTTCTATGCGGCGAAGGAATCGGACCTCGACCGCTTGTATTCGAACGTGACCGACGAAGCGCGCAATCAATACACGCTCACGTTTGCCCCGCATGGCCAGGATAAGACGAAGGACTATCACACGATTGAAGTTCGCGTGCGGCGTCCGAACCTGGACATTCGCGCACCGGGCGGTTATTACCAGAGCGCGCTCGGAATTTCCGAGTAGCGCGTTCGTGCGCGCGGCTGCTAGGAGCGCGCGGTCCGCGCGTGTTTCCGCAGACGAATCCCTCGAAAAGTTTTTCCGCTTGACTTCATTCGTCGCGACATTTACAAATGAACGAAGCGAGAAAAGCGCGGAGGGAAATGTCTTTCGTGTTTGTCTTGCCGGAGAAAGTTTCACTGCAGTCCATGCGCGAAGTAAATTGCCTGTAGGCCGACAGGCAAACCTGCACGAAGCAGGCAGGCTTTGAGTTTTACTCGGGGCCTTCGGAAGAGGCGATCGTCATAAGCGATCGCCTCTTTTTTTGCGCTGCCAGAATCCTCGCCGGTGGTTGCGCCCCTTCTGGAATAGCGAACGACCTTGCGCCCGTCATTCTGAGGGACGACTTCGGTCCCGAAGAACTCTGCTTACTGCGATTGACTACTACGAATGTTCTCTCGCTGTTGATCTCGCCGGGCGAATCGAGACTAGTTGTTCGTGCGCGGGGCACAGCGGTTTGTAATCGCAATTCGCGCAACCATAACCTGGTTTCGGCGCGAAGTCGCCGGCGCGGATTCGATCTGCCGCTTCAGCGATCCGTTGCTTTGCGGCTGCCAAAGCTTTCGCGTCCCGTGCTGTGTAAACGGGCACGTTGGTCATCAGATTGTAAAAAGTGAGCCGTGCCGGATTGATTTCGAGCACGTCGCGCGCGGCGAGCGCGTAAATGCTGAGTTGAAGATCCTCCGCTGCTTTTTTCGCGTCCTTCGGGCGGCCCGTCTTGTAGTCGACGATCTCATATTCCTTGCGTCCGAGACGGTTCACCTGATCGATGCGGCCCACGACGATGATTCCGGGATCGAGCGGCAGTTCGAACACTTTTTCCTGATGGACGACGTCGGCGGGCTCGGCCGTGTAGGTGGCATGGAATTTGTCGAGCGCCTCGCGGCCTTCATTGCGATATTCCGTTTCGTGGTAATCGTCGGGGAAGCCCGCCGACGACCACTCGCGGCGGTAGATCAGCAGCAGGTCATCGACCGAGACCGTGTGCCCCTGACGCAATTCGCGCACGAATTCCTGGACCGTCTTGTGCATCACGCTGCCGAACGTCGCTTCCGCGTGCGGCCCGCCGCGAAGACTCCACATGCGCCCAAACATGTATTTCATCGGGCAGTTTTCGTACGCGTTGATCGCGGATGCGCTTAACTGCAAAGGCTCGGGACGCGGAGGATGGAACGCTTTGGCCCACAATGCGACGCGGGAATATGCGCGCGTCGGTTCCTGCAATTCGCCGCGACGCAGAGCCGCGGCTCGAGTCGCGGCAAAAAGATCGGAAGGGTCGGCCGGATCGGGCTCCGGCGTGGCAGCCTCTTCGAGAGGAGGCAGCGAGATCTTCGGCGCGAGCTGCTGTGCGTCGAACGTTTTGACCTTGCGATCCTCTAAAAAATCTTCGAGAAACGGCGACTCCTTTTTCCATTTATTCACGATCGTGCAAAGGGTCAGCCGCTGCCTGGCGCGCGTGAGAGCGACGTAAAACAGGCGGCGCTCTTCCTGGATGTGAAAATCGCCCTCCGGCATTTCTTCCTTCATCAGCTCGGAGGGAAACTCGAAGACCGGCCTGCGTCCGGGGGTAGGGAAGTCGCGCTTCGAGAGATGAAGCACGAACACATGAGGAAATTCGAGTCCTTTCGCGCCGTGGACCGTCATCAGCTCGACAGTATCATCCGCCGGATGATCGTCGAGCCAGACGTCTCCGCGCGCCTCGTTGAAGTAATAGAGATATTCGAGAAAATCGCGAAGCCGTTTGCGTTCCGTTTGCGGCAGATTTGCGTCCGCCGCGTCTGGTGTCGATTCCGACGTGCTGCCGGACTCAATTTCGGCCAGGCTCTTGCGCTCCCAGGCGGCGATGAAGTTGACGAACCGGTCAAGATAGTAGCGGTCGGCTTCCGACGGCAGCGGCGCTACGCCCAAAACTCCGATCAATTCGTCGAGCAGTTCGCTGACCAGTTTTCTCCGCGCGCTCTGCCGCAACTGCTTCACCAGCGCTACCAGTTCAGGCAGGTGCGTTCCTGTGCGAGCGAATGGCAGCTCGGTTTGCGCAGAATCGAGCTCGTCCCAGAGAGACCGTCGGTGATTTTTCTCGGCGCGCTCAGCCAGTCGCACCAGGTCGCGCGGCTCCAGCCCCCAGTAAGGCGCGGCGAGAACGCGCGCACAAGCGACGTTGTCGCTTGGTTGTCCGATTAGCCGGAGCCAGGCGAGTAGGTCGCGGATCAGCGTGCTCGACAGGATCGAAAATCTGCGGATCACGAACGGGATGCCGCGCCGCTGCAAGGCTCCGACTAGAAAGTCGCGATGAGTGTGATTGCGGTACAGCACGGCCATACTGTCCCAATGCGCTCCGGCATCGTGCAGCCGCTCGATCTCCGAGGCGACCCAGTGCGCTTCCTCCCGCGGACCAGGAAATTCAACGACACGAATCTTCTCGCCTTCGCGATTTTCCGTATGAAGCCGGCCATCGGGCAGCAGCGGCGATTGTTCGTTGTTGCGTATCACGGCATGAGCAACGTTCAGGATGCGTTTCGTCGAGCGGTAATTCTGCGAAAGCGTGACGAGCGAACTGCGTGCGAACAGATCTGGCTCAGGCAATCGCGCTTGCGGCTCATCGTTGCCGTTTGTGCGGGCGCTGCGCGGGTTTTGGCGAGTTTGCTTCGGCGGCTGAACACCGCAAAAGCGCTCGAGAAAAATCGTGAAGCTGCCGTACGAGGCGCCGCGAAAACGATAGATCGCCTGATTGTGGTCGCCGACGGCCATGATATTCCGGCGATCGCCTGCCAGCAGCCACAGTAATTCGAGCTGTGCGATATTTGTATCCTGAAATTCGTCGACGAGAATGTAGCGATATTCGTCGCGAAGGCGCGAGAGCAGTGCCGCGTCCGTTTGCAGCAGCTTGACAGCGTTCAGTATCTGGGCGCCGAACGTCGTCAGCCTGCGCTCGCGCAACAATTCCTCGCTGACGCAGAACGCGCGCCCAAGCTCTTCTTGCTGTTCGACGAACTCCTCCCGGATGGCGCGCTCGTCCGGCTCGAGAGAACTCTTGCCCGTCTCGAACCGCTTCCGAAGCTGCTCGACGTGGCGGCGATAATCGTCCGGCGTGACCATCTCGTCCTGGCAGCGAGAGAAGAACGAAACGAAATCGGCGAGAAATTCGCTGGGCGCCTGCAGCCGCTTGAAGTATTTCAGTCGAAGACGCCCGATGTTTCGGCGCAAGAGGATCTTGTGGTCCAGGTCGTCAAGCGCTTCGATCCGAACGTCCGCCGCGCGCAGCACTTTGTCGAGGCAGAATTTGTGAAACGTGCTGAGCCACACGCCTTCGGCGCGTTCGCCGATCGCTTTCACCACGCGGCTTTTCATTTCGCCCGCGGCTTTGTCGGTGAACGTCAGTCCGAGAATGTTTTCGCCCGCAAGGTTCAGATTGGATTCGAGTAGACGCCGGATACGCTCGGTGATCACTCGCGTCTTGCCGGTTCCCGCGCCGGCAACGACGAGCAGCGGGCCATCGGCGTGTTCGACGGCAGTGCGTTGTTCGGCGTTCAGCGGGAACACGCCGCTAGCGAGCGATTCGGGCAAATTGGATGTGTCGGCCATTGGCTAGCGCACGCGCGACCATCTCTAGGATCGCACGTTTGCGAAGCAGCCATTGTATCAGACCGCGCTACGGGCGAATATAAAGCGAAGCAAAGCAAAGGGCGATAATATACTTGACTCAGTGAGCGGTACTGACGCAAGATGCCAAAGGAAAGCTGTACGATGGGTGACTAAACAGCCAGATGGTTACGTTTCCCCTGGGTTGCCTCTGTGACTATCCGTATTGGGGGGGATTCCAAAGGAAAGACGGTCAAAGAGGATCATCGTGGCAATGCAGGCCTACATTGACGACAGCGGCGCTAAGGGGCAGAGCCCTATATTTGCGTTTTCTGGCCTGTTGGGACGCACTGAAACATGGGTGTCGATTGTAGAGGAGTGGAACTTTGCCTTAAGAGAAAGTCCCAGCATACAGTACTTCAAGATGTCCGAAGCCGCGAATAAGAACGGGCAGTTTTCATGGTTTTTCGGACACCGAACGCGATCGGAAGCTCAAAAGGTTCTGTCGCATGATAAACATATCGGACCTAACGGAGTTTCACTGCTCCCTGGTTGTAGAGGATTTTTTGGCGGATTTGTGTTGGTTCAGCCTGAAATGGAATGAGGGCGCTTTCCGTTAGTGAGTAATCCACCCCTTGGGGCAAGGTCATTGTAGCTCGACGACGTCCATCCGTCTCAAACTTCCGGTTTGCCCGTGATACGCCCAAAGTCCCGCTGCCAGTCCCCGTTTCGAGTGCAATCGCCTGTTTGGGTCAACGATAGTCCCCCACTGAGGTAGAATCAATCCGCGATGCGCTTCTACACAAGAGACGAATGCGAGGAATGGCTTCGTGGGCTAGGGCGGGCGAAGCCCGACGCGATTCCTGAAATGCATAGAGCGCACGTTCACTATCCGAATTCGACAGGCCGCATTTTTTATCTCGCGTATTGGATCGGAAGCTCGTTAATGTACCGCAGTCCGGCGTTGGTATGGATTACGGAGTGGGGTATCTGGGGAAGCAGCGAGAACTGGCACCTGTATTACAAACTCCGGCAAAGCTACGGTGATCTTCGTCTCCTCCATGAAGCACCGGGCCATCTGTTTCTCGGGCACGAATCGGAAGACCTAGCATCATTTCTGGAAGTTGCTATGTTGAATGGCTGGGGCGGATACGTCTTGACTCAGGCTAATTATGCAAACGCATTCTTCAGCCATGACGAGTACATCGACTTCTTCGCCGAGCTTGACGAAAATCTCGCTGGGATACGCAAGGAGTTCGGCACGGTCGAGCATCAGATGGCCAAAGAAGTGTAGCCATCCGGTTGAGGTAACATCGCCGTCACACTCACAACGGCAGATTCTGAGTAATTCCTTCGTGTGTTATCGGCGACTCGCAAGTAATCCGCGTCACGCGGCGCAGTGGCATCGGTTCTTCCGCTGTTCTCTTGCCGTCTCCAACTTCCGGTCCCGCTCGGCCTGAATCTCCTGCTGATGCCCGGCGAGCATGTCCTTCGGCGTGATGTAGCCGATGGCGCTGTTCAGGCGCACGTTGTTGT
>JBOGNK010000217.1:0-6773 GCA_050747085.1 Candidatus Acidiferrales bacterium | reverse complement strand
CGCTTTAGCAAAAATTTCCGCATGAAGGTGGGAAGGCGCTCCCAAGTGGTGGCTAGATCAATGTCGTGCCGCCCTTGTTGCCTGATCGGCCATATTCTCTCCAGCTGACGGTGCTAGCTGCTATGATCCGTTTCATGCATGCGCCACGACGAACGTTCGGCCTGGGCATATCCGCGTTTCTTCTCGCCCTAGCCGCAGTCGTTGGTCTCCTCTTCTGCGGACTGTTTGTAGCCCTGGCTCAATTACCAAGCGCAAACGCCCCCGCTTCTATTAAGCCGGTCCTTTGGCTCGGCGCTGTTATCTTTGCCGGGTGTGCTGCGTGGGCCATCGCGTCCTGCATCGGCGTATTCAGACTCAGAGGGTGGGCTAGAGTTTCAACGTTGGTTTTCGGAGCGTTTGTTGCATTTTTCTCGCTGTTCTTCCTCGTCGTGACCTCTGTTGAGCGTATGCCTCAGGATCTCTCCTCTGCACAGGTCGGCCCCGCGGCGATTCGCTTCATCCTGATCGCTATTTTTGGTATTCCTGCCGCTGTCAGCATCTGGTTGTTGTTCTACCTTACTCGCCCAAACGTCGCACGTCAGTTCGACGCCGCCAGGCGCGAAGCATCCGTTACGGGCGGGAAGCGCTCGACACCAACGAGCGTCCTGATCGTTGGCTGGTATTTGATCCTCAGCACGGTATTCGAATCATGGGTGTTGATCGTGCCTGTCCCGGCCTTTTTCTTTTCCGTGCTCCTCGTCGGGCGCGCAGCTCATTTATTATTCTTGGCGTACGGAATCGCCCACGTGGTGCTAGGCATCGGCCTGCTTAGGCTTAAAAATTGGGCGAGAATCGGAACGATTGCGTATTTTGCGCTGTATGCAATCAATAGCTTGATCGCAGCGCTTGTCCCGGAGACGTCGGCGCAGTTTGAGGCGGCAATGGGACCATTCCGGCGAGCGTTCGGGTCTCCGCCGGGCCCCGTTCACGCGCATCTTTGGCTCGGTCCGCTCGTCAGCGTTCCGATCACAGTTGCCGTGACGTGGGTGCTTGTCACTCGTAGGGCCGTGTTCCTTCAGAACTCTATTCAATCTCCGGCCGCACCCCTTGAGACGACTCCATGACGCATGCTCTTAGGGTAGAAACGTACGCTCGTACGCCGGCAACGGACCATTCTAATTGTCGTGGTCACAACGAACGGGAGCCGGTTCACTAGTTCAGGGCTTCGCTTCCAGGCTCAGCTTGCGGTGGGTTGTGCGCGCGGCCGTGCGGCAAATTGTTCGAATCCGTCCCTCCGTCACTCGGAGGACGGTTTCGCTTCCGCTGTTTCCAGGCATGCCAGGCGGCAGGTATCAGCGAAGCGACGATCACCGCCGCGATCACGTAGTGAATTCGCTTGTCGATGTTGGGCACGGCGCGTCCAAGCGTGTAACCGAGCAACACGGTGCTCCAAACCCAAAGGCAGCCCCCGGCAATGTCGTAGGCGAGATAGCGCGTGTAGCGCATTCCCGCGGCGCCCGCAACCGGAGGGCAAAACGTCCGGATAATCGGGACGAACCGCGCCAGGACCACCGTCTTTCCGCCGTACCGTTCGTAAAACTCGTGCGCCTGTTCGAGATGCCGCTTGTTGAAAAACCTTGAATCCTCGCGTTTATAGAGGCCGGCTCCCGCTTTCCATCCAATGAAATAGCCGAGCTGGTCGCCGGCGATCGCGCACAAGGCAACCAGCGTAAGAAGCTCCGATAATCGCAGCCGGCCCGCGCCCGCAAACACGCCCGCCGTCACCAGCAGCGAGTCACCGGGCAGAAAAAAGCCCACGAACATGCCCGTCTCTATAAAGACGATCACGCAGCACAGCAGCGTCCCGCCCCATTCGACTAGCCCACGGACGTTATAAAGCTCGGCAAAAAGATGCCTGATTTCAGCCATTCCGTTCCCGTTTTGTGAGTACCAGCCTCCGCCAGACGTCTGCGGCGCAGGCGATCAGCATAGCAGAAAGTAGCAGGCGTCACGGCCAGCCGTTGGCGAACGAATTTCTCGCGACTGTGAGAAGTGATCCACGTGTGCCAGAAAATCGTCACACAGCTGTAACGATTCGGCGCAACGGGCAGGCTTACCGATTCCGGCGTGTATTCCGGCCATAGATGCCAGATTACGCGCGCTTACAGGATTTGCCCCCCGTCATTACGACATGCTCTGGATGGAATAGCGGAGTACGTCGATCCAAACTGGTGTTGCGCCGCCATGATTCGCCATGATTCGCTATGAAGCGCAGTAACGCGAAAGCAGTTCGTATGCCCGGCCCCGTCTTCGGCTCGACACGATCCGGTTTTAACGATCGCAGCAGCGGTTTCAACTCCGCCACTTTGCTGCGCTCCCCGCGCTCGACCGACCTCATCGCCCTCGCCGTAGGAGCCTTCGGCATTTCGAAAGCCGGCGCGGCTTATCTTCCAATAAATCCGCAAACGCCGGGATCTCGAGCGAATTTCGAGCTCGCTGACTCTGGCCTGCGCACGATTGTCAGCACGGGTACATCCAATGGATTCGATCCTCGCGGCCGTACCGGACGCGATTCGAGTCTGGCGGCGGAAAGAGGGTTATGAGTACAGAACGAATTTCTGGGCGGGGATATGGATTGTGTTCGTCATCGATCGTCGATTCCTTCGCGGTTCCCGGCTGGATCGCGCAGCAGAATTCCTGGGTCACCGATCCCGACGGCTCTGATAGCGCAGCCTACAATTATCCGCTGCTGCTTCGGATCAAGGGGCCGCTGAATTCGGAGGCGCTGCGTAGCAGTTCCGATGCGTTGTTACAGCGCCACGCAACGTTGCGCTGCATATTCGAAGTTCGCGGCGCCGCGCTCACTCAAATCGTCCTGGGTGACCAACCCTGTCCCTTTCACCAGATCGATCTCACCAGCGTGGCCGACGCCGAAAAAGAAACTGCTGCTCGCGCGATCATCGAAACCGAGGCCGAACTACCCTTCCGCCTCGCCACGGAGATTCCCTTCCGTGTCCTGCTGCTTCAACTGGAAAGCGAGGTGCACGATCTGCTGATCGTTACGCACCACCTCGCCTATGACGACTGGTGCAACGACGTTCTGATTCGCGAATTGTCAGCGTTGTATGGCGCGTTCGCGAAAAACCAACCCTCGCCGCTGGCCGATCTGTCCGTTCAGTACGGCGACTTCGTGAGGTGGTCCGCACGAAAAATGACGGGACAGGAATTAGCCGCGAATACGGAGTTCTGGAAGAGCCGGCTCGGCGATGGCGCCACCTTTCATCACCTGTCGCCCGAACAGGGCCGAACGGCTGTTGCGCCGCGTGCCAATGGGCCCCAGCTCGTGAGAGCCGACGGGAACGCAGGCGTCGGAACTTCTCAGAGCGGACCAAAACGTGATCTGAGGCCTGGCTCTCGCGAGACAATCACCCTTCCCGAAGAACTCGCTCGCCGACTCGCATATTGGACTCGGGAACAGCACTCGAGCCTTTTTATGACCCTGCTCGCCGGATTCCAGTACCTGCTGCACCATTATTCACACGACGAGGACGTTGCTGTGGGCACCTGCGTCGCCAATCGCCCGCTGATGCAGCTCGAACAACTGATCGGCTGTTTCGGCAATCAGCTGATCATCCGCACGAGCATGGCCGGGAATCCGTCGTTCGAGGAAGCGCAGGAGCGCGTCCGCGAATCCTCGCTCACGGCATACGGCTATCAGGAGATGCCGTTTGGCGAGGCGCTACGCGCGGTTCGGCCGGGACGCGACGTCGGTTGCGACAGCATCGTTCAGGCAATGTTCGTTTTCCAGAATGCGCCGAAAACCGCATGGCAAATTCCGAGGCTCGACATCCGATGGATGCCGGTTAAACGAGCGAGCACGCGATACGATCTGACGATGTGGCTGCGTGAAACTCAGGGAATCGAGGTCGCGCTCGAGTACAACTCTGACCTGTTCCGCGCCTCCACGATCCAGAACGTGCTGAACGATTACCGCGCCATTCTCGAACACGTGGTCGCGCACCCGTCGGCGTCAATCGCGGATCATCGACTGCCCGCGGCAAGTGCGGGAATGTCTCAGATTTCCGCTGCCGCCGGTAGCGCCGCGTCGTAGCGCGCCCGTAAAATTACTAAGTCCGCCTGGGCGCCGCCGCATCTGTGCATGCGCCGCTCAGCGCCGCACGCCTTCACATTGCCGCGCAAAGAAACGCTGCTCCACACAGCACGCCGCGCGTTTCCGGTCTACACGCCTGCATCACTCACATCGTAGCCATAAATAGCCCTGAGCCGGTAGCCACGCCACGCTTTTTGTGCCGTGGGCTTCAGGGTAACATTGCGGCGTGCCGCGAATACATCGGTACCGGGATTCGGATACACTTTCCTTCGCGACGGTGAACCTTCAGCGGAGGACTGGCGTTCGTCGAGCTGCAACAATTTCTCGCCCGACGCAAACATCGTTCGAAATCTGCCGACCGCCACTGACCGCGTCGAATTGCGGGAGAATTACCGTGCGTGAGGAAGGCCCCCGGCACAGGAACCGTGCCGTAGCTACCCGTTCGCCGTCGTCTTGGAGCAATGCGTGCACGTGATCGGCATGATGTCGGGAACCTCCGCGGATGGCATCGACGCGGCTCTGGTCCGCGTTGACGGCGCGCCCCCAGCGCTTACCGTGAAGTTCGAAGCGCATCATCATTCGAACTTTCCTTCGCCAGTGCGCAATGCAATCCTGCGCATCGCCAACGGCGCGTCCACAAGCTCAGCGGAAATCAGCCAGCTCAACTTCCTGCTCGGCGAAGAATTCGCCCGCGCCGCAATCACTGCGTGCAAGAAGTGGCACGTTCCACTCTCCAAGATCGATCTCATCGGATCGCACGGTCAGACGATCTATCATCAGGGCGTCCAGTCCCTGTTTCTCGGCGCTCGCCGCATCGCATCGACACTCCAGATCGGCGAACCCAGCATAATCGCCGCGCGCACCGGCCTACCCGTTGTCGCGGACTTTCGTCCCGCCGATATGGCCGCCGGCGGACAGGGTGCGCCGCTCGTTCCCTTCGTCGATTATCTGCTCTATCGCGACGACAAACTGAGCCGCGTCGCACTGAACATAGGCGGAATCGCGAATGTTACCGTCATTCCCGCCCGGGCCAATCCGAGCGGCGTGCTCGCCTTCGACACCGGCCCCGGCAACATGATTGTCGACGCGCTCGTGCAGCGCACCACGAAGGGCGGCGCTGGATTTGATCGCGATGCGCGAATCGCATTGAGCGGCCGCACGATTCCCACGCTGCTCGCGCGACTGATGCGCGATCCCTATTTGCGCAGGAAGCCGCCAAAGACCGCCGGGCGCGAGCAATTCGGCGAACCGTTTGCCGCCCGGATTCTCTCCTGGGCCAGAAGGAACAAATTAAAACCCGCCGATCTGGTAAGGACATCAACTCTATTCACGCCGTTGTCGATTGCCGACGCACTGCGTCGCTTCGTCCCGCGCCGCGTGAAGATCGACGAACTGATCGTCGCAGGCGGAGGCGCGAAGAATCCTCTCATGATGGCGGAACTCGCCGCCCTGCTGCCGGGTGTTGACATTATTCCCGCCGGCAAATTCGGCCTGCCGACGGAAGCCAAAGAGGCGTTCGCCTTCGCCGTCCTTGCGTATGAGACCCATCACGGAAGAGCCAACAATCTCCCCTCCGCCACCGGCGCAAAGAATTCGATCGTCATGGGCAAATTGACGCCGCCGGCCGGCAAAGCCTAGCCGCTACTTCGAATCGCAGGAAACAGTTTTCTAAAGCTTCGTTTCTTTTTCGGTGGGAGTCGCTGACTTCAGTCGGGCGAGCGGTGCCGGTTTTGCGCCGCGAAAAAAACGCTTTTCCACGACGGCTTTGGTCGCGGGCTTTTCATAGTGCTCTCGCACGCCGCGACGCGCACCAGCCTGCTGGGCCCTCTACGAATGTGCACGCGAAAAACGCGAACCCGGACGCGTGGCAAATTCCCCGGCCCGGCACAGCGGACAATCGTCCGGTTCATAGCTGGGGACATCCATTTCGAGCAGCGCGCGCGCGGGAACGTTCCATTCCAGGCGTCCGCCACTGCGATCGATGATCGCGCCCGCCGCAATCGCGAGCCCACCCTCCTGCTCGACCACGCCGATCGCCTCACGCGTCGAACCGCCCGTTGTCCACACGTCCTCAATCACCAGCACGCGTTCTCCCGGGGTTAGTTCGAAGCCGCGACGCAGAGCCATCTGGCCAGACCGATCGCGCTCGACGAACAGTGCGCGCACTCCCAACGCCCGCGCCACCTCATGCCCAATGATCACACCGCCCAGCGCCGGCGAGACAACACACCCGATCGAATGATCGCGGAACAGCTCAGCCACCGCGCCGCCAAGCGGCTCGGCATGCTGCGGATGCGCCAGCACCAGTGCGCACTGGATGTACGTGCTGCTGTGCCGTCCGCTCGAAAGCTCGAAGTGCCCCTGCCGAATCGCGCCCACCGATTCGAGCATTTTTAGAATTTCTTCGCGTTTCATGATCGCCGTCCCGCGCCCGTTCGCCGCACCCACTCGGGGCGTAGCCTACTGGCGAACAGCGTAAGTGTCAAATGCAAACAACAGCACCGGCAGGGGGTCTTGTATCCAGATGAAGAGGACTTAAAATCCGCAGGCCGCAAGTCCGTGGGGGTTCAAGTCCCCCTCCGGGCACCAGAATCCTATCCCGTGGGCATGGCGGCAGCAGCGCATTCCGCGCGGTTGAGGTCTGTGGCCTCCCACCCAGTGCATTGGTCGGCGAGTGGAAGGG
>JBOGNK010000216.1:0-17387 GCA_050747085.1 Candidatus Acidiferrales bacterium | reverse complement strand
CTCGAGCGTGTGTTCGCTGCCGTCGTCGAGGCCGAAACGCATCTTGATCACCTTCTCTTCGCGCGGCGTAAGCGTCTTCAGCACGGAAGAAGTCTGCTCTTTCAAGCTGAGGTTGATCACCGCGTCGGATGGCGACACGACGGCCTTGTCTTCGATAAAGTCGCCAAGATGCGAGTCTTCCTCTTCGCCGATCGGTGTTTCCAGCGAAATGGGTTCCTGCGCGATCTTCAGAATCTTGCGCACCTTTGCGACAGGGATGTCCATGCGCTTCGCGATTTCTTCCGAAGTGGGCTCGCGGCCGAGTTCCTGCACCAGTTGCCGCTGCGTGCGCACCAGCTGGTTGATCGTTTCGATCATGTGCACGGGAATGCGGATCGTGCGTGCCTGGTCGGCGATGGCGCGCGTAATTGCCTGGCGAATCCACCAGGTCGCGTACGTCGAAAACTTGTATCCGCGGCGCCACTCGAATTTGTCGACCGCCTTCATGAGGCCGATGTTGCCTTCCTGAATGAGGTCCAGAAATTGCAGGCCGCGATTGGTGTACTTTTTAGCGATTGATACGACGAGACGAAGGTTCGCCTCAATCAGTTCCTTCTTTGCCTGTTCGGCTTCCACTTCGCCGCGAACGATTACCTGAATCGCGCGTTTCAGCTCGGTGGGGCTGACTTCGACGGCTTGCTCGATCTCTTCGAGTTCTTGGCGGCGCGCCTTGAGCTCTTTGCGAGCTTCCGCCTGCACGTCGCCTTTCGACGCTTCGACACGCCGATCCAGCTTGACGATCTCGCGCTCGAGAAACTGCACGCGTTCGACCGTCTGACGGATCTTGTCGATCAGCCGCTTCTTCTCGAAAGGGTTGTAATCGATTTCGCGCACGAGCTGCGACATCATTACGCGCGTGCGCGCCAGAGCGACGCGGGCGTGGATATACGGCCGCTTTTTCGAGCGCGGGATGCGGTCGAGCTTTATCGCCTGCTTCAACCCCTGTTCGTAGAGCTTTGCGATGCGATCGATTTGCTTCAGCGTTTCCTTTGTTTTGTGCTCGATCTTTTCTTCGGTGAGTTCCTCGTCGTCAAATTGGACGATTTCCTTAATCGAACGCGCGCGGTTGCGCAGATCGTCGCCGATTTGAAGGATTTCCTTCAGAATCACCGGGGCGCGCGATATCGTCTTCAGAACGAGCAGTTGCCCGCGCTCGATCCGCTTCGCAATGGCAACTTCGCCTTCGCGCGTGAGCAGCGGAACGGTGCCCATTTCACGCAGGTACATGCGCACGGGGTCATTCGTTTTTTCCAGAGCGCCGGGCGTCAGGTCGAGGTCGCCGTCGCCGTCCGCGGGCTCTTCTTTCAGTTCGACCTCGCCACCTTCGGCGCCGGCGAGCGCCGCTTTTGCAGTGGATAAGTCCTCATACACATCGATGCCGTAGCGCTCGAAGGTCGAGAGCAAGTCGTCAATTTCTTCCGAGGAGTGAACCTCGGCAGGCAGGATATCGTTCACCTCATCGTAGAGCAGGTAGCCCCGCTCCTTGCCCATAGCGATGAGTTGTCGTACCTGATCGTATTTTTCCTCAAGAGCCAACGTCACTCTTCTTCTCCCTAGAAAAAATTCAAATAATATCGGCGCGGAATCGCTCGGCTTCGCGAGCAGACCGCTACAACTATTGGACTTCTCTTTTGCTTTTTGAAAGATAAGACTTCAGAAGGTCCCTCGAAGCCGCTCTGCTAAGAGCGCAGATACAAGTCCCAGCCTGGCACACGTATAATAAGATGCCAAACCCGCCTACTGCGTTTCGCCCGAAACCCTACAACAATACAATAGCAATCGGCAGAGCGTCAATTGGAATTGCCCTAACTCTCTACATCCCAGAAGCTTAGGCCGGCCGTTGCTTTCGAGCAAGTTCCACCTGCAACTCTTTTTTTCGACGCAACAAATTGTTGAGTTCATCTTTGGCCGGCTGCGACCGGATTTTGCCCTCGAGGTCAGCGAGTTCGGCCGCAATCTTGCGATCGCGGAGCACATCGAGGCAACTCTCGGCTGCCTCCCAGGACGGCTCGGGAGCTGACTCAAAGAGGATCTCGTATAACAGTCGCCGATCACGATCGTCCAGCGCAGTCGACAGCGCAACCGGATCTGGGTCCTCGGACGCCTTAGCAATTAGACTCTCGAAAATGCGCTCGGTTTCAAGCCCTCGGTGCAAAGATCCCGCGGCGAGCTCACCTGCGAGCGCCTTGCGAAAGCCGTTAGCTTCGGCCAGCATGCGAATCAGTTGGCGCTCAGCTGGTTTCACCACCGGAGCGAGCAGTTCGGCTTTGGGCTTCACTTCACTGCCTCGATCGGCTGCCGCACGGCGAAGGGCTTCCCTCAGCACGGGCTCATCCACCCTCAGTTCCGATGCTATGCGGGTTGCCCACTCCGAACGGATCAACCGATTCGGAAGCTTCTGCACATACGGCATCAAAAAATTCAGAGCAGCTACCTTCCCTTCTGCCGTCGTGCGGTCCATCTGGCGAGCACGTCCAATCAGATAGTCAAGGTACGGGGGAGCTTGCGCGAGCAATTTGCGATACGCGTCAGCGCCCTGTTCACCGAGGAACTTGTCCGGATCCGCACCGCCGGGAAGCCGCAGCACGCGGACATCAAATTCTCTTTCGAGCAGGAGCCCGATCGACCGGTCCGTCGCTGTCTGGCCGGCGGCATCGGGATCATAGTTTACGACGATGCGGCGTGTGAACCTCGAAAGAAGCTTGATCTGCGGTTCAGCCAGGCTCGTTCCGCAACTCGCCACAACATTCAGGAACCCAGCGCGCGCAACGGCAATCGCGTCCATGTAGCCCTCGACCAGAACGGCGAAGTCGCTTTGCCGCAGCGATTCTTTCGCGAGGTCGAGATGATATAGAACGTTGCTCTTCGAATAGATCGGCGTTTCAGGGGAGTTCAGGTACTTGGGCATATCATCGCCCATCGCGCGTCCACCAAACGCAACGACTTTCCCGGATTCATTCGAAATAGGAAACATGATCCGGCGCCGAAACCGGTCGTACAGGCGGCCGCTTTGATCTCGCAAAAAAAGTCCCGAAGCTTCAAGCAGTTTTTCCGGAGCTTTCGGCTTCAGGCGTCGCAGCAGCGCGTCGCCGCCCGACGGCGCGAAACCCAACCCAAAACGCAGCAGCGCATCCCGGTCGAGCCCGCGGTCTTCCAGATAGGCCATTGCGACCTTGCCTTCCATGCCTTCATGCAGGCTGCGAGCAAAAAACGCAGCGGCGTCACGCTGAAGGTCGATCAGCGCCGTACGCTGCTGGTTTTCGCGGCGTTCCTCCGGAGACCGCTCGCGCGGACGCGGAATGGGGATTCCGCATTTTTCCGCAACCGTCCGCACGGCTTCAGGAAACGTGGATTTCTCGAGTTCCATCACGAACTGGAACACGTCCCCGCCAACCCCGCAGCCGAAGCAATGGTAAATCTGCTTCACCGGATGTACGGCGAACGAAGCCGTCTTTTCCTGATGAAACGGGCATAGCCCACTGAAATTTGCTCCCGTCTTCTTCAGGCGCACGTATTCGCCGATCACGCGGACAATGTCCGCCTGCTGCTTTACCTTATCCGCGAATGAACCCGCCTCAGCCATCGTTCCTAATTCTTCAACTCTGCAATCGTCACTGCGCTTCCTCCGCGATCCTCAGGCTCGTGGTGAATTCGTTCGACCAGTGGGTGTGTCGCGAGGAAGTCGCCCAAGCCGCGACGCAGTGCTCCAGTCCCGTGCCCGTGAATGATGCGCACGGTCGGTTTTGCCGCCAGTGCTGCTTCGTCGAGGAATTTGTCGACACGTTCGGTTGCCTCTTCGACTGTGCAGCCAATCACATTGATCTCATCCGCACAACCCGCCGCAGCCGTCAGGGCATGGACCGTGATTCCGCGGCCTTTGGCCGCGGCAACAGCCGCTTCCATCTTTGATCCGGTAGGAGTAGCCGCGAAGCCAACAATATGGGCAAGGGGAACTTTCACGCGCATTGGCCCAGCTTCTACCTCGGCATTGTTCCCGTCGCAACGCCGAAAAATCAGCGGTTGCTTCCACCCCTTTACGACGAGATGTTGACCGGGAGACAACTCCTCCGGACACACCGGCTTCGCTGCTGCCTCCGTCTGAACTCCCAGATCGGCCTGTGATGAGGAAAGCGTTTGTACAACAGCCGCGTCGGCTTCGGCGCACGCTTCGGACTCCAGCTTGCCCATCCGCCGTGCACTGTGCTTCTCGATCTGAACACGCACGGTGCGATCCTTTATGTCCGACGTCAATCGCCCTACTTCAGCTTCTAGCCGCTTCTGCGTTTCGCGAAACTCTCGCTCCAGCTCCGCGATGCGTTTTCTTTGCCGCTCCACCCACTCCGTTTGCAACCCGCGCCGTTCAGAGTCGAGTTGCGCCAACTCCTCTCGCATCTGGCGCTTCAGCGCATCCATTTCATCACGGCCGCGATGCAGATGCGCGATCAGGTCACGAGCTTCGCGTGATTCCGGCGACAGGCTTGCCCTCGCATGCTCCACCACTTGCGGAGGCAAACCGAGCCGGCGCGCAATCTCAATTCCGCTGGACGTTCCCGGTACTCCGACGAGCAGCCGATACGTGGGCCGCAGATTCGTCTCGTCGAATTGCATCGCCGCATTTACGATTCCTGCAGTCGTCGAAGCATAGGATTTCAGCCGATCGTGATGCGTCGTCGCGAACGTTAGAGCCTGCCGTGCACGAAATTCCTCAAGCAGCGCAACGGCCAGTGCCGCGCCTTCTTCCGGCGCCGTTCCCGTTCCCATTTCGTCGACCAAAATCAGCGAGTGATTGGTTGCGACGTCCAGCATGGACTTCAGGTTTAGCATGTGCGCCGAAAACGTCGAGAGATCGGCCGCAATCGATTGTTCGTCCCCGATGTCGGCGAGCACGCGATCGAAAATTGGCAACTCTGCCGCTTCCGCCGCCACTGGGATAGCGGACTGCGCTGACAGCGCAGCCAGCCCAACCGTCTTCAGCGATACCGTCTTGCCACCTGTGTTAGGGCCGCTCACCACCATCACTGTTTCGTCCCCGCCTAGCGCAAGCGACAAAGCGACGGCCTTGCGTCCCTGCGGACGAAGCGTCGCTTCAAGCACAGGATTGCGCGCCGATTCGAGTTGAATGGAATTTCCCCGAGAAAACTGCGGGATCGTGCAATCGTATTCACGCGCAAATCTGGCACGGGCAAGAATCGAGTCGAGATGCGCGACAGCAGCCGCACACGCCTCCAGCGGGCCACGATCAGCGCGAACATGCCCGGTCAGTTCTTCGAGGATCCGCGAGATTTCAGCAAGCTCATCTTCGCCTAGCTGGACCAGTCGGTTGTTCAGGTCGATCGTCTCGAGCGGCTCCACGAAGACCGTCTGGCCGGTCCCGCTCGCGCCATGAACGACGCCCGGCACGGAACGCCGTTCAGATGCGCGTACGGGAATTACAAATCTGTCGTTGCGGAGCGTTACGTAATCCTCTCCGGCGGGCTCCCCACGTGCCCGCAGTATGGCTTCGAGAGAATGTTGGATCTTTTCGCGCGTCTGGCTCATTCCACCACGGATTCGCTTCAATTGTGCGGAAGCGTCGTCGCTGATGTCGCCGTTCGGAAGAATCGCGTGCCGGATGGCCGTCGACAAGTGGCGCAGGTCTGGAAGTGCAGCTGCGCGTTCCGCCAGCAAAGGGAATTTCGAAGCGTCCCCTTTGAACGTCTGCCGCAAACCAGTGATGGCTTCCATCAACGACACTGCGTCGAGAAGCTCCCCGCTCGATAGAATCGCAGCAGGCATTCTCACTCGAGCCAGCCATCTCTCGGGATCGGCCAGCGAGCCGAAGCCAAGGTCAGCGCCAGATCGTAGATATGCGACCGCTTCCTCCACCAGCGCGAACTCCCCGGCGAGCGCGTGCCGGTCCTCTTGCAGTTCGAGCGTGTCAATCGTCCGGCGGCCCGGAGCGCATGTCGCAAATCCGCCGACGATCACTTTCAGCTTGTCAAACTCCAGGACTTCCTGCGCGGTGCGAGACATAGGTATTAAGCGCGATTGTATCGCGGATGACGTTTCGACCCTAAAGAGCTGCGTGGACGAGTTGCAGTGCGGCTCAGCAGGCGAGGTGGGTATGCGGTAACGTGGAGTGATGAAGGGAGCTTGTGTGTAGGCGTGCTGAACCCTAGGCGTTCTTCTTCAACTCGGCCAAAACCAGCTTCGCGACTTCCTTCAGCGTGTCGAAAACACCTTGGCCTTGCACAGCAACTGCCTCCAGGGCCGGCTCGCCCTTCACAGACAGGTTCTTTTTCATGTCTTCGACTGGGAGAATGTTGGGAAGATCGCGTTTATTGAGCTGCAGCACATACGGGATCGTACCGAAGTCCAGCTTGTGATCCCTCAGGTGTTCGCGGAGATTTTCCAGAGTTTCCAGGTTCGCGTCCATCCGTTCTTCCTGGGAATCGGCAACGAATACCACTCCGTCCGCACCCTTCAGGATCAGTCGACGGCTTGCCTCGTAGAAAACCTGGCCAGGAACGGTGTACAAGTGAAAGCGTGTCTTGAATCCCCGCACCGTGCCGAGATCGAGCGGAAGAAAATCGAAGAAAAGGGTTCGATCGGTTTCGGTAGCGAGCGAAACCATCTTTCCCTTTTGATTCGCCCCCGTGTGCTCATAGATCCACTGCAAGTTCGCGGTTTTCCCGCCGAGGCCGGGACCGTAGTAAACGAGCTTGCAGTTGATTTCCCGAGCGGGAAAATTGATAAAAGGCACGAATTCCTCAACGACTTGTTTAGCGGCTAGTTATAACATACGCCTCTCCTACAGGCCAACGGACGCCGCGATGTCGTTGCCCAACTAACAATCGGTTCGCATCGAGCGGGATAGCTCAGCCAGTGCAGGGCTTCGAAATAGTACGTGCCTTTTAGCGTTTGGAGCTACAAACTTTGCGATTGACAGATGAGGCGAAACTGCTACACAATGTAGCGCTACAATGGATAGCAAAAGACTGAAGCCGCCAAAAGGTCTGGGAGCCGTCGAACAGATGGTGATGGAATTCGTCTGGACCCATGGCCCATGCTCGGCGGAGACCTGCCGCGAGGCGCTCAAGACAGCTCGTCCCCTCAAGGAATCTACCGTTCGCACCATTCTCCGCCGTCTCGAGGAGAAAGGTTTTGTTACTCACGACACGGAAGGTCGGACGTATATCTATCGTGCGCTCGAGGGCCGACGCAATGTTGCTGTCCGCGCTGTGAAGAACATTATTGATCGGTTCTGCGGCGGCTCGGCGGAAGAACTCGTCCTGGGTATGGTTGACAATGCCGTGATCGATCGCGAGCAACTCGAGCGCTTGGCCCGGAAAATCGCCGTTCAAAAAACCGAGCCGCGTTCGCACGCGGAAAGTAAAGTCTTGCCTCGACCAAAAGAAGAATAGTCATGTCCACCCTCGTTTTGTCCCTGACTTACGGCTTCTTGAGGCATGTTGCAGAGCCCGCCGCGCGTTCGTTGGTGCTGGCCTGTTTCGCAATGATCGCCGTCTTCGTGTTCCGTATCCGAACCGTCTCGTGGAAAACGGCAATCTGGCGGGCCGTGCTGGTCGCTGCGCTCGCAATGCCGCTGCTTGGATTGTTCCTGCCGTCGATTCGCTTGCCCCTGCCGGTGCCCGAACTGAGGACTTACCCGATTGGCGTCACCGAGAGCGACGCGCCACAAACCATTCCTGCAGCCCGAATCATGGTTGTTCCATCCAGCGCCGCATCGTTTGAAGCACCCGTACTGCCGGCTCGCAAAACAGGATCGATTCCCTGGGCTCCGATTCTGATCGGAGTTTACCTTGCGATCGCGCTTGGATTACTCGCGCGCGTGTTTGTTGGCGCCGCGTTCGGGGACCGTCTGGCGCGTCGTGCTATTCCCGTGCGTGACGGCGCCGCCTTGCGCCAGCTTTCTCTTCTCGCACGCCGGACAGGCCTTCGAGCTCAACCTTTATTAGCTGAGTCCAACGTTCTTGCTGTCCCCGTCACGCTGCGCGTGCGGCGCCCTGCTATTTTGCTTCCGGTTTCCTGGAGCTCCTGGGGGGCGGCGAAGCTCAGCGCCGTGCTCGCTCATGAGGTCTCGCATGTCGCCCGCCGCGATGCGATGGTGCAACGCTTCGCATTGATTCATCGTGCCGTTTTCTGGTTCAGTCCGCTCGGCTGGTGGCTCGTACGCCATCTGAACGATCTTGCCGAGCAGTCGAGCGACGAAGCAGCACTCGCATGCGGAATCGAACGTACTCAGTACGCCGAGGCGTTGCTCGGGTTCGCTGCCGCCCTGGAAGGCTGTCGCACTCGCGTGTGGTGGCAGGGAGTGGCCATGGCAAAACGCGGGTGCGCCGAAAAAAGACTCGACCGAATTCTCGCTTGGAGGACCGCTATGCCGAACGAATTGCGAAAATCCTTTTTTGTTACTCTGGCCGTGCTTGCGGCGCCCGTCGTCGCACTGACTGCCTCGGTGCATCCGGCGTTTTTCAGTGTTCTTCAGTCGCCCGCGCCGGTTGCTCCAGCTAAAGCGCCAAGGGCGCCTGAGCCAAGCCCGGCCATCGCGCCCGTAGTCAGTTCGAGCCCCGTCCCAGAAGCTCCACCGAGCTTGCCCACGCCCGCAGTGGCGCTAGCGCCAAGCATTCGTGTAATGGCTAAGCCGGCTCGCACACTAGAGCCGCCGACCGTGACCCCTGCGGTGTCTTTTGCACCAGTCGCGCCAGCAATGATGGCGGGTCAACCGGTGCCGGCTGCTGCAAGCCTGACTACGCAGGTAGGCGCGACCAGTGAAGTCCCTCCGGGAACCGTAAGCGGCGCCACGACGGTAGGAGTTTATGGGCAAGAAACTTACGGCGGAGTCTACGATCATTCGGGGCCGCGCTTTGTGATCGTGACGAAGGGCTCCAACTCCGTGATTATGTCCGGCTCCAGCGAAGACGCGGAACACGCGAAATCGCTGCGCAGCAAAATCAGTGGCGACTTTATCTGGTTCGAGCGCGATGAGAAGCCCTACATCATTCGCGACGAAGCAACAGTCCAGCGGGCGATGCAATTCTGGAAGCCGATGCAAGACCTCGATCAACAGCAAGAGGCTCTGGGCAAACAACAGGAGGCGCTGGGAAGGCAGCAAGAGGCACTCGGTCTGCAAACGGAGTCCGTCCGCGTAAAAATTCCCGACCTGTCCGCAGAGATGGAGAAAGTTGAAGCCCAGATGAAGCAGCTCAGCGCCAAGGGTGGAACTGTTGAGCAGATTGGCGATCTTCAAAGTGAAATCGGAGACCTGCAAGGCCGCATCGGAGAAGTTCAGTCGCAAGTAGGAACTCAACAAAGCGAAATCGGACGCGAACAGAGTAATCTGGGCCTAGAGCAAGGCGAGTTGGGAAGGCGACAAGGCGAAATTGGCCGCCGTCAAGGCGAACTTTCGCGTCAGGCATCCCAGCAGATGAAGCAACTGCTCGACGACGCGATCGCCCACGGCTTGGCGCAATCCGAATAACGACGGAATACGGCGTTAAAAGGAAATCGCAGCCGCGCGATCAGGTATGACCGACCGTCTGTGGCCGGCAATCGAGAGCTTCACGAATCTTCCGCGCCAGGTCGCGAGCCGTGTACGGTTTCTGGAGCACCGGCAATCCGTATTGTTGGATTTTGTGCAGCATTGCAAAATCGGCGCTGTATCCGCTGGCGAAGACGACGGGCAGATCCGGACGCGCGGCTGAAATCCGATGGTATATTTCCGGCCCGTTCAGCTTCGGCAGAACCAGATCGAGCAATGCCAAGTCGATGCGCTGCTGATGGCGGGTGAATTCCCAGATCGCCTGTTCTCCATCGATCGCGGAAATTACCGAATAACCCAGCTTCGAAAGTGTTTCGATCGCAAGCTGGCGCAAACCTTCATGGTCCTCTACGACGAGCAAAGTTTCTGTCCCACCGCGAATAGGTAGGGAATCATCGCGCTTTTCCGGCGAAGGCGCCGTCGCGGCGCTCACCGGGATGTACACGCGGAACGTCGTGCCCATTCCTATCTCGCTGTACACACGAACGAACCCGCCGTGTTGCCTGACGATCCCATACACGGTCGCAAGCCCAAGGCCCGTTCCTTTGCCCAATTCTTTCGTGGTGAAGAATGGTTCGAAGATACGGTCGAGGGTGGCAGAATCCATGCCCGTTCCAGAGTCGCTGACTGACAGCATCACGTACTCGCCAGGCATCGCGAGCGGCTGGAGCTTGCAGGCCTCCGCGTCGAGCGACACTTGCGACGTTTCCACGACCAGCAGCCCGCCTTCCGGCATCGCGTCCCGCGCATTAATGCACAGATTCATCAGCACTTGGTCGAGCTGCGTGGGATCGGCGTGCACCAGAGGAAGCCCCGGCTCGAGCTTCTTGCGGATCACAATGTTGCTGCCAATCACTTTTTCCAGCAGGCTGAGAGCCTCGGTAACACCCTGGTTGAAGTCGATGTCCCGCGGCTCCAATATCTGACGCCGGGCAAACGCCAGAAGTTGGCGTGTTAACGACGCAGCTCGTTTGCCCTGCTGATGCACCTTGTCGAAATAGCGGCGCAGCTTCGAGTCCGATTCGGTCTCCTCGACACCCATGTCCGCCCAGCCGAGAATGGCGCCGATCATATTGTTGAAGTCATGTGCGATTCCGCCCGCGAGCTGGCCAATAGCCTCGAATTTCTGAGCCTGCTGAAGCTGCGTTTCCAGGGCAATACGTTCGGTGACATCCTCCACCATCACTTCAATCCACTCATCACTTCCGTTCGGATCCGTCGCGCGTCGGCCCTGTATGCGAACGGTAATCACACGGTTGTCCTTGCGCTTCCATTCCGCAACCGCATCGATGCGCTGCCGGTCTTTATATTCGGCAAACACCGAATTCCGCTTCGCCGGATCGCGGTACATCGCCTCTGTGCTTCCGATCGCAAGCAATTCGTCGGCGTCGCGGTAGCCAAGCATTTTGACGAGCGCCGGATTGGCGTAGATCAGACTGCCGTCCGGCTTTTCCCAATACACTCCGTACGTCGCGTTGTTCACCAGCCCGCGGTACCGAGATTCGCTTCTTCGTAATGCGCCTTCTGCTTCTTTGCGCGCCGTGATGTCGACAACGCTTGCGCGGACCAGCCGCCTGCCGGCAGATGGCAGCCTCACTAACTGAACTTCGCATGGAACGTTACGCCCGTCCGCGCGTGCAATCATGTATTCGAAACAAGGTGTTCCGCCGTCGAGAGCTTGCCCCACGGCCTCTTCCTCGACGTGTTTCGAAATGCGCTGGTCCGCCTGATATGGCGGTGCAAAGTCCGCCAACCCGTGCGACAGCAGCGTTTCTCTGGAAGCCCCATAGAGAAGGACGGCCTTCTCGTTACAGTCGATGAATCGGTCTCGGTCGACGTCGCACACTAAAATTGCTTCCGGCGCATTCTCCACCAGAATGCGGTAGTGTTCCTCGCGCTCTCGCAGCGCTTCGACCGCCCGTTTTTCCGCCTGCCGAAGCACCGTTTCCTGTCTGGCTCGCCGCAGAGCCAGCGGCAATCGGCTTAGTTGATGCTTCAGCACATAATCGGTTGCGCCGTTCTTGATGCATTCCACCGCAAGCTCATCCCCCAACGAACCCGTGACAAGAATGAATGGAACGTCCGGACGCGATTCCCGCACAATTTTGAGTGCGTCCATCGCCGTCCAGTCGCCCAGCCGGTAATCCGAAATGACGATGTCAACCGGCTGCGTTTGGAGCTTCGACGCGAAGGCCTCCCGCGTGGACGCCATGTCTACGCGAAGCGTCAGGCCAGACTTTTTAAGCGCGCGCATACACAGTTCGGCATCGTCGGCGTCATCTTCCGCCACAAGAATTTGCCAGGGTACTTCTGGATCGCAATCTGTCATGTTCAGCTCACCCGCCTGTCGAGGGCTTCCCGTTGCAGCGGTTTAGCCAAGGCTCCTCGAAGACAACTCGTGCTCGGCCATTCCACCCCGGCTACAAGAGGCAGTCTCTGCCGCTGTCCCGTAGCGGAATCACAAATTGTTTGCGGATGAAGGAGAGGACTTCTTCCGTAGTCAGAACTTCACTTCACTGATGGGCGCCCGAACGACGCGCGCGCCTGAAGGGGAACTCTATGTTTCGCCTGCATTGAGATGATGTCAACGAAGATCAACGGATGGTGCTGTTCAAGTCAATCTGTCCCAATTCGGAACACTTGCCGTTTTATCGGGCGCATTCAAATTTGACCAGTGGGCCGCCTCTGGCGCTTCCCAAGCTCCAACTGGAACAACAGCAACACACAGGAAGAAGAAACGGTCTAACGCAGATTTTACCTTGTGCGATTTTCCAGCTTCGAATTTCGAGCTCTACGCGCGGCGGTCGAGTGGAATATACGTCCGCAGGTCGTCACCCAGATAAACTTGCCTAGGACGCCAGATCTTCTGCTCCGTGTCGAGCAGCATCTCTTCCCACTGTGCGACCCAGCCAGAGGTACGCGGAATCGCGAACAACACGGGGAACATTGTCACAGGAAAGCCCATCGACTGGTAAATCAGTCCGGTATAGAAGTCTACGTTCGGATATAACTTGCGCGAAACGAAATACTCGTCTTCAAGCGCGATGCGCTCGCACTCAAGTGCGATGTCGATGAGCGGATTTCGCCCCATCACGTCGAAAACTTCGTACGCCAGCCGTTTGACGATCTTTGCACGAGGATCGTAGTTCTTGTAAACACGATGGCCGAAGCCCATCAGCTTCTTCTCTCCGGCTTTCACGTGCTTGATGTACGTCGGCACGTTATTTACCGAGCCGATCTCCAGCAGCATGCGTAGAACAGCCTCATTCGCCCCGCCGTGAAGCGGGCCGTAGAGCGCGGCCGTAGCCGCCGCCGTCGCGGAATAGGGGTCCACGTGCGAACTGCCCACGTCGCGCATCGCCGACGACGAGCAGTTCTGTTCGTGATCGGCGTGCAAAATAAACAGAACGTCCAGCGTGCGTTCGAGCGTGGGATTCGGACGATATTTCAACTCCGTCGTCCGGAAGAGCATGTTCAGAAAATTGCCCGTGTAGCTCAGATCGTTATCCGGGTAAGCGAATGGCATGCCCAGGCTGTGCCTGTAGGCGAATGCCGCCAGGGTCGGCATTTTCCCAATCAACCGGTACGTCTGTTTTCGGCGCGACTCGGCGTTGAAAATGTCTTTGGCATCTGGATAAAACGTAGAAAGAGCGGCCACTGTGGAAATCAGCATCCCCATCGGGTGCGCGTCGTAGTGGAAGCCGTCAAGAAACTTTTTGATGCTTTCGTGGATGAACGTGTGATGCGTGACGTTGTACGTCCAATTCGCCAGCTCCGTCTGCGACGGAAGCTCGCCATGCAGAATCAGGTAAGCTGTTTCCAGATAGGTGCTCTTCTCCGAAAGTTCCTCGATCGAATAGCCGCGGTACCGGAGAATCCCGTTATCTCCATCGATGTATGTAATTCTGCTGGTGCAGGAAGCGGTGTTGGTGAACGCCGGATCGTAGCTCATCATACCGAAATCGTGGTCCGCTACCTTGATCTGCCTCAGATCGAGCGCGCGGATGGTGTCGTGAGTGATCGGCAGTTCGTACTGTCGTCCCGTGCGGTTGTCAATCACCGTTAAAGTGTCGCGCCCGGTTCGGGAGAGCGCTTCACTATTCAGAATCGAGCTCGATTTCGTGGGATTCATCCGACACTCCTCTTCCGAACCGCACAAGCGATGCCATGGTTACAGCTAAACTGTACACCAATTCCCGCCATCAGCGGAAATGCGTTTGCCAGAACGGTGCTGCCCATGAATCCGTGCATTCGCGAAGGTGGGGGCGCCCCGCGGTTCTTGATGGAGAAATCGGGTGACCGCTCCGCGTACACCAAAATGAGGCTACGCTTTTCCCAAGTCAACCGGAGGGACTAAACCCGCCTGCACTGAAACCAGCCCACCGGCAACCTCGCAGCGATCGCGCCCGTTTCTCTTGGCCCGGTAAAGCGCCTCGTCCGCGGCGTGTAACAGCGCACTGGGCATCATCGGTTCCGCTTCGGTGCTCGCCGCAGCTCCAAAACTCGCAGTGACGTGCAGCGTATACCCGGGTATTGCCACTACTCGCGAGGCGATCGCTCGCCTGATTCGCTCGGCGATCCTCAGACTACTTTCGGCGTCCGCGTTTGGCACAACGGCCAGGAATTCCTCGCCCCCATAGCGCCCTACCGTGTCATACGGCCGCAACGACTCCTTGGTAGCCAGCGCGATCTCGCGCAACACGCTATCGCCGCAAAGGTGGCCGTGTCGGTCGTTGATCTGCTTGAAATGATCGATGTCCAGTAAGATCACACCGAAAGCGCCCCCTTCCCGCTGTTGTCGCGAGTATTCTCTGGCCAGGCTTTCCAGAACCACTGCGCGCGTTCCCAGGCCGGTCAGCGGGTCATGAGTAGCGCGGAAGCGCAGTTCCTCGCGCGTCGCAATCAATTTATCCTGTAGGTCGAGAATGCGCTGGCCCGTCCGAAGACGCGCGTCCAGCTCGGCTGGGTCGAATGGTTTTCGCACGTAGTCGTCCGCGCCGGACTGCAGTCCCTGAAGCAGATCTGCCCGTTCGGTGCGAGCCGTCAGTAGCAAAACGTAGATATACGGCCGGTCGCCTCCCTGCTGCCGCAGACGGCTGCATACTTCGGTGCCCTCCATTCCCGGCATCATCCAATCCAGGACGGCCAGTCGAGGCGCCTCCTCGCTTGAGAGCAGTTCGAGAGCCTCGTGACCGTTTCTCGCTGCGATCACCTCGTACCCACGCTTCTCCGCAAACGCCTCAAGCAATCGGCACGAGACCGCATCGTCTTCTGCGATCAGGATTTTCTCTTTCTGGTTGTTCATCGTCATCGCAAGCTCCGCACGTCGTCCATCTCGGAACCCTTGGCGAATAAAGCCGTGGTTTCCGTTAGCAGATGTTCCACTGCATTTCTCAAGATCTTCCACTCATCACATGACTGGTCGTACTCGCCGGCACGCGCCAGCTTCTCCAGGCGAAAGGCCGGTTCCGAAACGCTCTGCGCACCTAGATTTGCAGCCGCGCCCTTCAAGCCATGGGCCAGTCGTTCAGTCACCTTCAATTCGTGCTTGTCAAGGGAAGCGTCGAGTTCAGCTCTCGTAATCGACCATTCCGCAGCGAACAATCGCGCCACTTCCACAAGCAACTCGTGGTCTCCGTCCACGTGTGCCAATGCGGCGGCCAAATCGATACCGCTCCGGCCGACCAGTGGTTCCCGTTCTGCCGTCGAGTGGTCCGTGCGATCTTCCTGTGCCACCGCCTCCGCTTTTTGACTGCGAGCCCGCGCGAGTGCGGCGAGAAGGTCCGGTGTGTGCAAGGGCTTCGTTATGTAGTCGTCGGCCCCTGCTTCCATGCATTTCTCTTTATCTCCCTTCATTGCGTGCGCAGTCAGCGCGATGATGGGGATGTGGCCTCCACTCTTTTCTTCTCTTGTGCGGATTGTGTGAATCGCCGTCAGGCCATCCATCTCCGGCATTTGGATGTCCATCAGAATCGCGTCGATGTACTCCCGTTCGCGTTCAAAACTCAAAACGGCTTCCAGGCCATCCTCGGCGACCAGAACCGCGTGCCCGTGTTTTTCCAGAAGTCGTTTCGCCACCAAGCGGTTTACCGCGTTATCTTCGGCCAGAAGCACCGTCAGCCCATTCCCGTGTGTTTGCATTGCGCCCGCGTTTACCTCGCTCTCGTCTCCTGCCGCTTCATCTTTTGCTCGTGTCGCAATTCGCTGCGTATCTGCTATACCCACTTGGATCGTGAAGTGGAACGTGCTTCCCTGGCCGACTTGGCTTTCGACCCAGATTTCTCCCCCCATCATCCTTACCAGACGCCCACAAATGCTCAGTCCCAAACCCGTTCCGCCATACTTCCGTGTTGTTGAATTGTCGGCTTGCGTGAACGGATCGAAGATCAAAGCCCGCTTTTCGTCGGGGATCCCGATGCCCGTGTCGCGAACGCGAAAGTGCAACGTCGTACCGCTCGCAGGCGACTCCTCTTGCTCGACGGCGACACTCACTTCGCCCGCTTCCGTGAATTTCAGCGCGTTACCCACCAGATTGATCAGCACCTGCCTCATTCGCCCGACATCTCCCTCCAGGTCATCGGGCACACCGTCCTCGACGCTCCACGTCAGTCGGAGCCTCTTTTCGTGAGCGCGGAATTCGAAGGCCTTTAGCGTTTCCCTCAGGTTTTGCCGCAAAGAAAAGACCGCCAGTTCCAAATCGAGTTTGCCCGCCTCGATTTTCGAAAAATCCAAAATATCGTTCAAGACTCCGAGTAGCGAATGCGCTGATGACTTCACCATGCTCAAATATTCGCGTTGTTCGGAGTTCAAGCTTGTATCGAGCGCCAAATCCGTCATTCCGATAATGCCGTTCATGGGCGTGCGTATTTCGTGGCTCATGTTTGCGAGGAATTCGCTCTTGGCTCGGCTCGCCCCTTCGGCTGCGTCTCTGGCCCGCACGAGCGCTTCTTCGGCTCGCACGCGCTCCGTAATATCGTGGTACATGCCGAGCGCTCTTCCGACCCTTTCCTTGCCATGAAGAGGAACTGCGTAGAGCTCGACATCGATCAGCGATCCGTCACTGCGCTTCCGTCGCGTGGCGAAGTGGACCTGCTCTCCCCGGACCATCGTCTTGGTGATCTGGTCGGTCTCTTCGGGCGGAGAGCCGACAACTCCTTCGATCGTCTGTCCCAGGATCTCGGCTTGGCGCCAGCCAAAAAGTGACTCAAAAGCAGGGTTGCACATCTGCAGCCTGTGCTCTGGGTCGGTCACGATGATTGCCAAGGGGCTGTTCTGAATCAGCGAATTTAGAAAATCAGTCCGTTCCGCAAGCTCGTGCTGCGCCTGCTTGCGGTCTGCGACCTCTTTCTGCAATTCCTTCGTCCGCTCGTCCACGCTTACTTCGAGGTTGGCGTGAGCCCGGTGAAGCTCCTGCTCCCGCCGCTGAATTTGGTTCATCATTTCGTTGAAACGGTCATATAAGAAGCCGATCTCATCTTTACTGTGCCTTGTGGCTCGGATCGAGTAGTCCTTGTGCAATGAAACGGCAAATGCTGCTCGCGCAAGTTCGAGAATCGGCTCGGAGATGCTTCGCTGCAGATTTGACGAAAGCACGTAAGCAGTCGAGAGCGACAGGAAAATCACGATCGCGAAAATCTCGGCGAATCGTGTCACGCGAGAATGGAGTTGCTGTAGATCCGACTTGATATAAATAGTTCCGATTCGTTCGCCATTCAGCCGAATTGTCCTGAATGCTACGATGGAATTGTCCCGGATTTCCACGCGGTCCGGCTCGGATCTTGGAAAGACCCTGGCATGACTGGATTCG
>JBOGNK010000215.1:0-10075 GCA_050747085.1 Candidatus Acidiferrales bacterium | reverse complement strand
CCTCCTGATAGGTATCGTGGTACTTCTCCGGCTGGAACGGCGCGGCCAGGCTCTCGACCAGTTGGGTTGCGAGCGACCGCTCCTGTTCCTTGATTTCGAACTTCCCTTCTCCCGTTTCCGACGCGGCGCGAATCTCGTTCGAGTAGAACATAGTGTGCAGCGTCAGGCCGTTCTTCCGCGGGCGCACGATCACAATGTACTCGCGGCTGTGCATCGTAACTTTCGCGATCCCCGCGTAACCGGTGCGCTGCATCGTTTCATGAAGCAGTTTGTATGCTTTCGCGCCGGGCGTTTCGGACGTGACGTAATACGACGCATCGTAATACAGCGGATCGATCTCCTCCACTTTACAGAACTCGAGAATCTCCATCATGCGCGCCGATTCCGGCTCGATGCGGTCGAGTTCTTCCTCGGTGAAGAGCAGGTATTGGTCCTTCTCGTACTCGTAGCCCTTCTCGATTTCGTTGCGCTCCACTTGCCGATTGCACGTCGGACAGAACAGCGGCTGCTTCAGCCGCGTGTGACACACTTTGTGCAGTTGGTTGAAGCTGATTCGCTCCGTCCGCGCCGCCGGAGACAGTTGTATCGGTATCGAAACCAGGCCGAACGACAGTGTCCCTTTCCATGTAGCGGCCATTCGCTCACCTCATCCCGCGCTTCGCCCTAGCGCACAGTTTGTGGGTCGCACTGTATCGCCCTGATGACGAGGCAGTGCGACGTAACGCTGGCATTCACCCGGGGCTTTAGTCCCTGCGCGCCCCCATCAGGGACGGAGCCCAAATGCTACCATTTCTAGAGGAAATGAGAATACGATGTGCCTTGGACGCAAAGAGGCGGGTGACGGTGTTCCGACCGGGTAAAAATCGCAGTCATATACCGGGGCGTGGGTTAACCGGCGTCGCCCGTTCACTGAAATGAGGGCCCGCGAGCGCCAGCCTGGCAGCAGATCTGGGCTTAGCGGGCAAGAACCTGTTCGAAAAATGCCAGTGCTCGGGGGTCGTGGGACTGCCCCAGCCAGAACATCGCCTGCTTGCGCACTGCCGGATTTGCATTCGTTTTGGCGACGCTAATCAGCAACGGGACGCCTTCTTCCCGAGGAAGCTGGCTCAAGGCGAAGACCGCGCGTTTTTTCACTTCCGTGTTGGGATCGTTTTCAATCGCGTCGGTAATGGCCGGGACGGCCTTCCTTCCAGCCTTCTGCGCGATCCAGAAGATGGCCTGGCCGCGCACGTGCGAGCTTTGATCGGTCTTCGCCATTCGAATCATCTCGTCCACGGCTGCCGGATCTTTGCTGACGTAAAGATCGAAGGCAACCTTAGCCCGTAGGTCGTCGCTCGAATCTCCTCGCGCCAGTTGCTGCAGAAGTTCGTACCCGGCGTGTCCCCGTGCGGCGCCAAGCCAAAATGCTGCCTGCTCGCGACGCTTCTCCGGCTGCTCTGGCGCCACAAACGTTTCCAGCGTCCGGTCCGCCGATGCGTCGCCGGTAAGCGCGATAGCGGCCAATGCAGAATTGCCTAGATGATCTCCATCGGCGTCGCTGCTCGACGTCACGAACGGCGTAAGCGCCGCCACACTCGCGCTGCCAGATACACCCGTAAACCAAATCACCGGCAGTCCGCCGGCATCCAGCTGGCAATCTTCAGAGAACGTGCGGATACGCCCGACAGTCCCGTGCTCCGCGCGCAGCATTACGACCAACTGCTGCGGCCCCTCCAGTTTGACGGCGCGCGAGTCGCTGGAAGTTCCTGAGTGCATGGACATGCCGCTATTCTTGTCTTCCAGGCGGCACGCTCCGCAACCGATCATTTGGCCGTCCTCGTACGATCCGCAGCACATTTGGTGGTCGCCTGCGACGGCAGCCACGGAATAGCCAAACCACGCGGCATCTTGTTGGGTTCGCACCGCATCGCGCAACTGGGCAGCAAAATCAGAACCTCCGGCCGCGCGCATTTCGGTTTTCGCGTTTGTGATTTGCGGCGTCTGGGCGCTGGCGGCAATTGCCAGCAATCCAACGAACACCAAGGCGGCAAGCAATCGGACTCCGATTCGATTGATCTCCATTGCTTTCTCCTACCTCAAAAGCTCCATCATGTAGTCAGTGGCGACTTTCGAGTGCATCAGCGACAGCTTTTGCACTGCATCCTTCTTCATCTCGGGGTCCGTTTCTTTTCTGGCGATGTCCACGATGGCTTGCGCATTTCCTTGCAGAAAAAGCGCCTGCAGGACGGCCTTGCTTGTCGCGCGATCTTTTGCGCCCGCATACATCGAGATCAGCGTCGAGCCTGTGCGGTCCTTGCCGATCAGTCCCATGTCACGAATCGCTGCTACGCGCAGATCTTCATCTTTCTCGCTTCTTGCCAACTGTTCCAGGTGGTCCGCATCGCCTGCAACGAACATCGCCTGCAGAATTGCCCGTCGGGACTCTGCGGGCGGCGTCGATTGGTAAAGCTTCCAGAGATCATCGCGCGCGCCCGAAACGCCGAGCATCTGTATTGCCTCGCGCTGCAAATCGGGATTTTTCTCGCTCTGAGCTGCGGAAAGCAGCCGGTCACGCGCGCCCGCCAGCATAAAGCTGCGCAGCACGGCGCTCTTTACCTCTTCATCGGTCGACGAGGTATAGATCTGGCTCAGTTCGTCCACTCCGCGCGATCCCCTGAACAATCCAAGGTACTTCACGGCTTTCGTCTGCAGCTCAGGATTGGAATTTCCCTCCGCGATTCGCAGCAAGATCTGGCTCGCTTCCGGCGCACCACTCTGGGCCAGAACGAATAAGGCGCGCTCCTTCAGCTTCGGACTGCCGGTACCGTTCAACACTTTCTCTAATAGCGGCAATGCGTGCGAAGGATCGCTTTGCATCAGGCTGTTGATCGCCAGCAGCTTCAGATCCTGGTCGCTCTGCGATTCCGGGGAGACAGGCTGGCCGCTCTCGTGACGAACCTGCAGCTCCAAAGCTTTCGCGTCGTTCTGCCAGCGACTTTGCGGATACTTTTGTTCCAGAGCAGTGATGCTTCCCAGGGCGTCTTGCCTGCGGCCGAGCTTGTCCTCGCAGTAAGCGCGCCAATACAGCGCTGCGTCCGCATTTTTGTCCGCGGCGCGTGCGATTTCGTCGAAAGACTCTCGCGCCTTCTCCCACTGTGAGTCATTCACTGCGTCGAGCGCCGCCTCATACCTATCTCGCGCAGCTTCACGGGCATCTCGAGCACTATCCTCGGCGTTGCGGGCGCGTTCCCGTGCTTCGTCCTGAACGTCGCGCGCCTCCAACGCGCCATCCTGGGCTGCTTTCGCAGCCTGTTGTTCCTGTAACGCGCCGGAACCGTTCCACACGCACGCGCTTTCCATGGACGCCACGGCACGCGCACCCATCGCCCCTTGGGCCCGTACACCAGGCACTATTCCAATCGCCACTACCGCACCCAGCACAGCAAATGTCAGTCGTTTCATGTGTTTTCCTCTGTCCTCACGTTTGTCCCTGCACCTTTTGCCGTGCCAGCGACCGTTCTTTATTGCGTACGTCGGAACTCACCACGCGAACCTTAAACAGAATGCCCGCGTTGCTTATCCGGCCTTGAATCTGCTGCAGCTGTTGCGAACTGATTTCGCCCGGGCTGTGCGCAATTTCCAGCAGCACGGGTTCAAGCGCGTTCAGGATATTTTCGATCTCCGCGTCCCCGGTCTCCTGCGCGGTCTGTTCGTACAGCCGGTTCGACACTAATAGCTGCTGCGCCCGTTCCTGTTCGATCGCAATATCTATTTTCTTGGGCACCCCTTGCTTCGAACCGTCTGAATCACCATTCGCCAGTTCCATCAGCACCATTTGGGCGTGGTCCAAATGATCGGACACTGCTACGAGAAGCACTCCCTGTCGAGTCTGCGCGGGATTGCTCGCCACCATTGGAATTGGCCGTCGCGGCCAATAACGCCCGGCAAAAAAGGCCGCTACGATCATTGCCGCGAGCGTGCCTGCCCAAGCAAGCCTTCGCAGGTCCCACGGCACACGATGGCGTCGTGCAGGCAGTTTTTCTGGACGATCCAGCCGGGTTGCGAACGCGTACCAGACTTGCGAGCCGTAATCGGCGCCGCGCTCAGGAACGGGCGCATTCTTCAGAGCTCCCAGGGTTTGCTGCAGCGACGAGAAGTTCTCGCGGCATCCGGAACAAGCCCGCAAATGCTCGTTGAGCGCCTCTGGACGTCGAGCGTCGCCGTAATACAGCGCAATCAGTTGTTCTTCGTCGGGATGCTTCATCGCGTTTGTCCCACCAGCGGCGCCAACGCGCGCCGCAACTTCTGCACCCCGCGAAAAACGCTGTTCTTGGTTGCGGGTATGCGCAGCCCCAGTACTTCGCTGATTTCCTCGATGCTCAAGCCCTCATGGTGCCTCAAAACGAATGCCGTTCGCTCCACTGGCGTCAACAGTCGAATCGCAATCTCCATCTCCTGCTGCACTTCCGCGCTCAGCAGTAACCGTTCCGGCGAGGGCGATGGATTGGTCAAATTGTCCGCAGACAAAGACCCGTCCGAATTGTCGAGTTCTTGCAACTCGCCTTGTGCGCGCCGCTTGCGCAGCTGGTCGAGCGACGAATTGGCGCAAATCCGATAAAGCCAGGTCCAGAAATTCGACCTCGCCTCAAACTTTCCCAGGTTGTGATAAGCCTTCAGGAAAGTTTCCTGCACCAGGTCCTCCGCGTCGTTCTCGTTTCCGGTCATGCGGTACGCCAAGTGAAACAGTCGCCGGCTATAGCGCTCCACCAGCGGACGAAAAGCGTCCTGGTTGCCGGCCAGCGTTTGCGCCACATGCACGGCGTCGCTGTCTTCCGCACGATCCACCATTCGCACCATTAGACTGCCTTTTGCTGAAGCGGTTAGGTCGTTATAAGTGCCTTATTGCGCTGAGCATACCAGAGCGAACACACCGAAGAGACAGGCTGTGATTGCCCTCGCGCCAGGAGCGAATGTAGAATCGCGCGCGTTGAGATGACTTCAAGGGGACGACCGTGCGATCGAAATTTGGGGTGATCATTTTTTGCGCATTGGCTTTCTGTTTTGGTTCGCAGGCAAGAGCGCAGTCGGGTCCGCGCTTTGAGATTTCATTTCCCGCTTCGGCTCACTCCGGCAAAATTACTGGGCGCCTGTTTATTTTCCTTGCCCATGAAGACAAGCCCGAGCCGCGATTCCAGTCCGGCGTAGACGAGCTGACGTCGCCTTTCTTCGGCAAAGGCGTGAAGGACTGGCAGGCGGGGCAGGCGGCGGTGATCGACGCGTCGACACTCGGCTATCCTCCCGCGAGCCTGAAAGACATTCCCTCTGGCGATTACTACGTGCAGGCGCTGGTGAACGTGTACAGCGAATTCCATCGCGCCGACGGCCATACGATCTGGGCGCACATGGACCAGTGGGAAGGCCAGCAATTCAACAGCTCACCGGGAAATCTCTACAGCGCGGTGCAGAAGATTCATCTGGATCCCTCGGGATACGACATCAAGCTGACCCTGAGCAAAGTGATCCCGGCAGTGCAAGTGCCCGCCGACACCGAATGGGTGAAGCACATCAAGATTCAGAGCCCTATGCTGACGAAGTTCTGGGGCCGGCCAATTTATTTGGGTGCGACGGTGCTGCTGCCGAAGGACTATGCCAGGCATTCGACCGTACAGTACCCGGTGCTTTACGACCAGGGGCACTTCTCGCTCGGAAATCCGCTGGGCTTCCGGACCAGCCCTCCGCCGACGATGACAGAGCGAACGCGGCGGCGATCTCAGCGAAAGACGGATCCCGTGCTCGAGCAGATGTACCGGGAGCACAGGATGTGGGGATACCAGCTTTACCAGGCGTGGACTTCAAACAATTTTCCGAGAATGATTGTGGTCACGTTCCAGCATCCAACCCCGTATTTCGACGATTCCTACGCGGTGAACTCCGCCAACAACGGACCCTACGGCGATGCCTTGGTGAAGGAGATGATTCCCTATCTGGAGAATCATTTTCGAATGATCCGCGAGCCCTACGGCCGCGTTCTGTCAGGCGGGTCGACAGGCGGATGGGAATCGCTGGCGCTGCAAATTTTCCACCCGCGTTTCTTTGGCGGGACGTGGTCGTTCTATCCGGACCCTGTCGATTTCCGTCGCTGGCAGATGAGCAATATTTATGAGGATGAGAACGCCTTCTATCCCGCGGGTTACAAGCCGGGCTACGACTGGATCGTTCCCGAGCGTCCCGAAGTTCGTTTGCCTTCCGGCCAGATGACGGTGACGCAGCGGCAAGCGAGCAAGCTCGAAGCGGTGCTCGGCTCGCACGGACGTTCAGGCCAGCAAGTGGACGCATGGTTTTCCGTCTACGGGCCGGTGGGAAGCGACGGCTATCTTGTGCCGCTCTACGATCTGCTGACCGGGACGATTGACCATCATGTGGCGGATTACATGCGCGAGCACGGCTACGACTTGACGTACTACCTGAAGCAGAACTGGCCGAAGATCGGAAACGAGCTGCGCGGTAAAATTCACGTGTACGTCGGAGACATGGATACGTTTTATCTGAATCTCGCCGTTTACGGGATGCAGGAGCAGCTCGACAGCGAGAAGAATCCTTCAGCGGATGCCAGTTTTGTTTATGGCAGACCCATGAAGCCGCACGGGTGGCAGCCGATGTCGAACGCAGACCTGTTGCGGATGATGGCCAAGTACATCGAGGAACATTCGCCGGCCGGAGCGACCAGCGCAAAGACGTGGCTGTACCAGTAACGACGACGCGTTGCAGCGCGAAGAATTACGCTCCGATCGACGGTCGCGGAGTCCTACTATCTTGTACCGCGACTCGTCCAACGTACTGACCATCAGCCATTTTTCGCATCTGAGTCTTTCCGGCTCCGAGCGACCCACAGCGCGACGCGTTCTCCCGCGCCTCTGGACAATTCGCGCAGGTCGGCGGAAACTACTTTCACAAGAGAGTTCTTCAATTTAGGAAAAAATCGGCTACGCGCGGACGGAGTGCACCTCCATGACGAGTGTTTGGAAGGATGTCAGATACGCCGGGCGCATGATCGCGAAAACACCGGGGCTTTCGGTGATCATCGTCCTGACGCTTGCCCTGGGCATCGGCGCCACCACGGTCGTGTTCAGCATCGCCAACACCCTGCTGCTTCGGCCGCTGCCGGTTCCACACGCTTCCAGGATTGTTGCGCTCGGATTTCAGCAACAGGGGAATCCGCTCAACTTGGGCGGTCTGTCGTACACGGAGTTGCGCGACTTTCAATCGCAATCGACGGACGTTTTCGCTTCGCTATTCGGAAACCTCGGCAGAATGTCGGGCTTCGGCCTGCACGGGCACCCAGCCGAACAAGTTCTTTCCAACTACGTGACAGGAAACTTCTTTACTGGCCTGGGCGTCAATGCGGCGCTCGGACGGCTATTTGTTCCGGGTGAAGGCGAGCAAATCGGCGCGCCGCGCACGGCGGTAATCAGTTTCACTTTCTGGAAATCGCACTTGGGCGGCGATCCCAGCGTGGTTGGCCAGCAGGCGCTCGTCAACGGAAAGCCTACGCAGATTATCGGCATCGCACCGGAAGGATTCCACGGCGCGCTGCCGTCCCTCGTTGACATTCAACTGTACCTCCCGCTCAGCATCGTTGCCGAAGACCAGGCCGCGGCTCCTGGCTCTTTCCAGACCGGCAACTTATTCACAAATCGCACCGATCGCGAACTTTCTGTGCTCGGCATGTTGAAACCGGGTGTCAGCATTACCCAGGCAGAAAGCGCGGCCCGTCTGATTCAAGGTCGCCTCGCCCGCCAATATTCCAAGGACGAAAAGGGATTGGCCATACAAGTCTTGCCCGCTCCGAGCGGCGTTCCGGAGACCGGTATTTTGCGGCTCGTCGCGGTCTTATTTGTGGGACTTTCGGTGATGGTGCTGCTGCTTGCGTGCATGAATGTGGCGAACATGCTGTTGGCGCGAGCGACGACCCGGCAGCAGGAGATGGCCGTCCGTTCAGCCCTGGGCGCGTCGCGCACGCGAATGATGCGGCAGTTGCTCACGGAGCCGGTGTTGCTCTCACTGCTCGGCGCCGTTGCCGGCATGCTCGCCGCCAAATGGATCACCGTCGGTATCTTTGCGCTGCCCGCGTGGGCAAGGCAGAGAGCCAATTTCGTCATACTCCAATTCAATTTTGATTGGCGCGTGTTCCTGATGGCGTTTGGAGGGGCGATTTTAGGCGGTGTCGCCGCGGGGATGTGGCCCGCTGTTCGCGCTGGCAGGGCCAACCTGAACCTGGTCCTGCAAAGCGGCGGACGCAGCGATTCGGGCGGTGCCGAGCGGCACCGGTTGCGCAATATACTCGTCGTGGCCCAGGTGGCCGGCTCGCTTGTCCTGCTGATCGCAGCCGGCTTTTTCGTCGAAACCCTGAACCGCGCTCAGCATACTTATCTTGGCTTTGACCCCACGCATCTTGTCGTCTGCACGATGGACCCGCACCAAATCGGCTACGATCGGACGCGCACCACCCAGTTTTACAAGGATCTGAGGACTCACGTATCGGCCATGCCCGGCGTGCAATCCGTGAGTGTGTCGTTTGGATTTCCCTTCATGGGAATCGAATATGGAACCAATATCTACGTCGAAAATCACGTCATCCCGCCGGGCCAACAACCTCCGTTCATCATGCACAACGTGGTTGGCCCCGAGTACTTCTCGAACCTGCGCGTACCCTTGCTTCGGGGGCGGGCCTTCACGGAATCCGACGACGATCACGCTCCTCTCATAGCCGTCATCAACCAAACCATGGCCCGGCAACTCTGGCCCGGCCAAAATCCGCTCGGGAAACGCTTCAGGTCAGAGAAGGAGACGAGTCCACTCATCGAGGTTGTGGGCCTGGCCGGCGACGGGAAATATCAGAACATCATGGAGGATTCACAGCCATGGTTCTATATTCCGCTGAACCAGGAATTTCAGTCGCTTCGCGCGATCGTTGTTCGATCGGGCGTCGCGCCGCAGAGCCTGATCTCGGAAGTGGAGCGCGAGATCCGCACGCTTGCTCCCGGCATGCCGCTGTTCAATAGCGCCACGGGCGAACAGATATTGGACCAGGGAGAGTTCATCTTCAAAATAGGCGTATACCTGGCCGGAGGAATGGGCTTGCTGGGATTGTTCATCGCGGTGGTGGGAGTCTACGGAGTCGTATCGTATTCAGCGGCGCAGCGAACGCGCGAAGTCGGCATCCGCGTTGCACTCGGCGCGATGCCCAGGGATGTCCTGAAACTGATCCTGCGTCACGGATTGCGGCTGATTGCCGCCGGCGTGGCGGCGGGCATCGTTGTCGGCTGGTTGGTGACGCGCGCCATCGGCCACATCTTTCACGGCAGCACGGGCCCGCTCGTATTCGCAGTAGCGGTCGTGCTGCTCGCCGCCGCGGGTTTCTTGGCGTGTTACATCCCTGCGCGCCGAGCCATGGGCCTCGATCCCATGAACGCCCTTCGCCACGAGTGAACCTCAGGTCTTGTACTAGAACAAGGAACACCGACACGCTCGCTCCACGGCGGGCAGGCAACAAGCTTTCGTAAACCGGGGAAGCCACGCACAATCCAGCGTGCTAGCACGACGGCGCCTGCGGCACAGGAAAGCAGGCCAGGCGGCCGCGGTCAACAGGCGCAGAAGCAGTCCCGCTACAAGGAGAGATGCGTCCGCGTTCGTCGAGCTACTTGGACCGTTGGGCTCCTGATCTGACGCGAGCTTTGCTTGAGCCGGATGTGAAGCTGCACACCGGGTCGGCGAGCTTGGTCGACGCCACGTCAAGCTGCTGCAAGTTGTCCTTGGCCAGCAGAGTGTTGAAAGCAGCGATCTGTTGCTTCTGCAGATCGTTCCATGCCGTCACGGTGCGATTGTAATTGTGGCAATCGCTCTCCCACGTGGCGATCTGCGTCGGAGTCGGCGTCATGTCCATGCCCACCTGCATCATGCTGACCATGGTGTTGAAACTGTTGTTGAGCGCCCGGAACGATTGCATCGCCTTGGGGTTGGCGGGCGCCCGGCGGAAGAAGCCGGCGCCCCCGCCGGCCGGGGCCGCGCCCCCGAACTTGGCCAGCTTGACGTCGAG
>JBOGNK010000214.1:0-20002 GCA_050747085.1 Candidatus Acidiferrales bacterium | reverse complement strand
GCCTTGGTCGGATCGATCCCCTCAATCCGCGCCATGGTTTCTCCCCTTGTCCGGTCTCGGTAGTTTAGACCGAAGCGCTCCAGCCGGCTACCACCCGCCCGGCGGCCTGCTGGTCCTGACCGCGAATTGGAAACAAGTGCGCGGCATTGCAGCCGCCCGCCTGATCGCACCTGATACTTTTTTCGGGTATCATCGACTGCTCTGAGGACGGAGGAAACGAGTTGATTCCAAGGTATACGCGCGCGGAAATGGGACGAATCTGGAGCGACGAAAACCGCTTCCAGAAATGGCTGGATGTAGAGCTGGCGACAACGGAAACGCTCGCCGAAGCGGGCGTTGTCCCGCGTGCGGCTGCGGCCACGCTGCGCGAACGTGCGCGAATCGATGTTGCGCGAATCAGCGAAATCGAGTCGAAAGTCCGGCACGATGTGATCGCGTTCACGATTGCGGTGCAGGAATCCGTCGGCGATCCGGAAGCGACGCGATGGCTGCATTACGGACTTACGTCAAATGATGTGGTGGATACCGCGCAGGCGCTGCTGATTCACGAAGCTTCGAAGCGGATCGAAAAAGGAATTGAGCGGATGGGCGAAGTGCTCGAACGGCGCGCGTGGGAATTCAAGGACACGCCGGAAATAGGTCGCACGCACGGCATTCACGCCGAGCCGATCACCTTTGGCCTGAAAATCGCGAACTGGTATTCCGAAAATCAGCGTGATCTCGAGCGGTTTCGCATTGCGGCCCAGCAGATTGCCGTGGGAAAAATTTCCGGCGCGGTGGGAACGTGCACGCACTTGGGGCCGGAGATCGAGTATAAGATTTGCACAAAGCTCGGGCTGGCAACGGCTCCGATCAGCTCGCAGGTGATCGAACGCGACCGGCACGCGCAATACGTTTCGACGCTGGCGATCGTCGCCGCATCACTTGAACGCATTGCTCAGGAAATCCGGCATCTCCAGCGGACGGAGGTCCGCGAGGCGGAAGAGCCCTTCGGCGGCGAACAGCGCGGCAGTTCGGCCATGCCGCACAAGCGCAATCCGGTTGGGTGCGAACAGATTTGCGGGCTTGCACGCGTGGTCCGCGGGAATGCGGTCGCCTCGTTCGAGGACATCGCGCTGTGGCACGAGCGCGACATTTCGCATAGTTCCGTCGAGCGCATTATTCTGCCCGACTCCACGATTCTTCTCGATTACATGCTGCACCGCACTGCCGAAATCGTCGCGAACATGAAGGTGTTTCCGGAACGCATGTTGCGAAACCTGAACGCGACGAAGGGTCTCGTTTTTTCGGGGCAGCTTTTACAGGATTTGGTCGAACACGGCGCGCCGCGCGAAGACGCGTACAAATGGGTCCAAGGACACGCGATGGCCGCGTGGGAATCGGAGTCGAGTTTCCAGGAGCGGGTCAGCGCCGATCCGAACATCCGCAAATTCCTCGACGAAGCCGCGCTGGCGCATACATTCGACTTGCACCGGCAGCTGCGCGCGGTTGACGCGATCTTTGCGCGCGTCTTTGGACGGCACGCTGGCGGCACCGCTGACGCAAAATCCTCCGCCGCGCGCTAGCTTGCGGGCCTGTCATTCTGAGCCACCCCGCCGTGGCGGATCCCGAAAGCTCTCTCTTGAATTCCGTGTGAAGTGAAGCGATTACTGGACGCGTTGGATGTAGCGGGCTTCGGAGGTATCGACCTTGATGCGGTCGCCGGTACCGACGAAGGGAGGCACGTTGACGACCAGGCCCGTTTCCAGTTTGGCAGGCTTCATCACAGCGCTCGCCGTGGCTTTCTGGATGCTGGGCTCAGTTTCAACAACGGTCAGATCGACGGTGTCGGGAAGAAGAACGCCGATTGCCTTGCCGTCGTAGTATTCGATTCTCACCGGCAGATTCGGGATCAGGAAGTCCTTCGTGTCGCCAACGACGTCCTCACCAAGCTGTAACTGCTCGTAATTTTCGATGTTCATGAAGTGGTGGTCGCCGCCCTCGCTGTAGAGATATTCGAATTCGAGTTCGTCGACGACGACCTTTTCGATGCTTTCTTCAGCGCGGAAGCGATAATCCACCATCGAGCCGCTGCGCAGGTTGCGCATCTTGGTTTGCATCGAGCCGCGCTTGTTGCCAGGCGTCCGGTGATCCACGCTATAGATCACGTGCAGGTCGCCTTCGTGCTTGATAATCATTCCCGGGCGCAACTGTGTTGCCTTGATCATTTCTTTCTCCTGAAGCCTCGTTGTGGAGTGCCCCTCACCGGCAGGCTCGGGCTGCACACGCGCAAAAAATGGTACTAAGCTTTTGTTCCGTTTGGCGCCATACGGTCTGCGCGAGGTAAGACGCGCGGCGAGGTTATCCGGCTCGCAAATTCACGTAGTCCAGACGGGGATTATAGCGGCCCGAAGCGCGGCGGGTCAAACACGGAGAAACAGGTTCATGCGAAAATGAGGGGCATGGAAAATCCAGTCTACATTGTGAGTGCGGTCCGAACGCCGATCGGGAAATTCGGCGGCATGCTGGCGGATTTCACGGCGCCGGAGTTGGGAGTCGTCGCGGTTCGCGCAGCGCTGGAACGCGCGTTTGGCCAGCCGCTGCCTAGCGAACCAGTGCCGGGCCAAGTGGCGGCTGATCAGCATTCCATGCCTTGGCGCGTCGATGAAGTGATCTTCGGCAACGCGCGGCCGGCAGGTGTGGGTCCGAATCCGGCGCGGCAGATAGCATGGCGATCGGGACTTGGCGATGACGTCCCGGCGTTCACAGTCAACATGGCGTGCGCGTCGGGGTTGCGCGCGGTTGTTCTTGGCTGGCAGCAGATTCGGCTGGCAGATGCAGGCATCATTGTTGCGGGCGGGGCAGAATCCATGAGCCGTGTGCCGTACCTCGTCGAGGGCCGCTGGGGATTTAAGATGGGCAACCAGCCGCTGGTCGACGCGATGTACCGCGACGGGTTCATGTGCCCCATTTCAAAATTGATTATGGGCGAGACAGCAGAAATTCTTACTGAGCAGTACAAGATTTCGCGCGAAGAGCAAGACGCGTTCGCGCTGGAAAGCCAGCAGCGGGCCGCGCGGGCCTCCGCCGCGTGCCGATTCAAAACGGAGATCGTTCCGATCGAGAAGAAAGACAAAAAAGGGAACGTTACGCGGCTGGAAAAAGACGAGCACGTTCGGGCCGACACCACATTGCAGAGTCTGGCGAAACTTCCTCCTGTATTCAGCAAGACAGGGACAATCACCGCGGGAAATTCCAGCGGGATCACGGATGGCGCCGCGACGATAGTCCTGGCGAGTGAACAAAAAGTGCACGAATTCAAGCTCAAGCCTCTTGCGCGAATCGTGGACGCGACGATTGCGGCGGTCGATCCCAGAGTGATGGGAATCGGTCCGGTCCCGGCAATTCGAGCGCTTACGAAGCGAACCGGCACGAAACTTGCGAATTACGACGCCGTGGAACTGAACGAAGCTTTTGCGGCACAGGTGATCGCGTGCGATCGCGAACTGCACTTCGATCGCGCCAAGCTGAATCCTAACGGCGGCGCGATTGCGCTGGGGCATCCGATCGGCTGCACCGGCGCGCGGATCCTGACAACTCTTCTGCACGAACTAATATCGAATGCTGCTCAACCGGCCAGGAGCGCGTCTGGCCGCCGGGGTCTTGCCACATTGTGTGTGTCCGGCGGAATGGGCGTGGCAGTTGAAATCGAAACTGTCTAAGCTTCTGTGGAGTTGAATTTGCCGACCACGGGAGTTGCTCGATGCAGAAGGCAGGCAATAATGTTGAGGTCTTGGGGGCTCTGGCGCTCTCTCCTCCTCGCCCCGAAGAATTCCAGCACGTAAAATTTCGCGTCGAAGGCGCAGCAGTTCGCCTGACTCTCGATCGTCCCGAACACAATCTGCTGAACGAGCGGATGCTGGCGGAAATCGCGGCGGCCATCAATTCGGTCGGAGATCGCCGCGACGTGAAGCTGATCGTGCTCGATTCAGCGGGGAAGGAATTCTGCGGCGGGATCGAGCTGGGCGAGTACACGCAGCGGCGCGTGTTTCAATTACTGGATGCGTTTCACAGCGCGTTCACCGCTATGTTGGATACGTCGAAGCCGGTTTTGGTCGTTGTGAACGGGTCGGCCTTCGGCGGCGGCGCGGAACTTGCGGCGCTGGGCGACTTGGTGATCGCGACGCCTCGCGCGCGCTTCGCGCAGCCGGAAATCAAGTTGGGCGTGTTCCCGCCCCTGGCGGCAGCGATTCTTCCTTATATTCTCGGGCCGAAATTGGCCTTGGAACTGGTGTTGACCGGCGAGGTGATGACGGCGGAGCGAGCGCACGATCTGGGCTTGGTGAACTGGCTCGTTTCGGAGAAAGAGGTAGAAGGGAAAATCGCAGACGTGATCGCGAAAGTGACGGCGCAGTCCGGGCCAGTGTTGACGATGGCGAAGAAGGCAATTCTGGGCAGCCTGGGACAATCGCTGCGCGACGGCGTGAGCAGTTCGATGAAAGTGTTCCTCAACGAGCTTGGGGAGCTGGAGGATTCGCAAGAGGGCTTGCGAGCCCTGGTCGAAAAGCGCGCACCGAATTGGAAGAATCGTTAGCTGCGCTGCGTTGATTGACACTCGCATGCGCCACGCATACACTCGGTTCGACAATTGAGCTGGCTCGGCGTGAGATTGGAAGGCCGTGAAAATCGGCCACGGTCCCGCCACTGTGATCGGCCGGCGCTGTTAGAAGTTGCCCACGGGTTCTTTTGAGAGGAACCGGAAGGGCGTCCGGGTTTCGCCGGAACGGCAGCGCTTTGATCTTCCAGAAGGCAGCGCATCGAGCGCTGCCACAGGAAGGCGCCGAAAGTCAGGAAACATACCCGAGCCGGTCGAAGCTGACACTCTTCGCGAGAGAGGGTGCGGCGATCAGCCTCGCTTGCTTCCGCGAGGCTTTTTTATTGCATGCGGATCGACGCTGGCAAAATCTTGATGAATGCTCGATGTAGAGTCGGAAGTTTGCAGGCGAGATGCGCCCGGCACGACGGATTTCGTCTACTGGCAATGGTTTCTGCGATGGTATTGCTGGGGCGAGCGGCTTTTGGGGTCGCTGCCCCGAGTCAGTCGGCGAACGCGGACAGCGCGCAAGCCGATTCGTCGCGCATCGTTGTCGACGGAGCGGGACGCCACGTAAAGGTTCCGGCGCGGGTTAACCGGATTGTTTCGCTCGCGCCCAATTTGACGGAGACGCTCTACGCGCTTGGGCTGGAAGACCGAGTCGTCGGAGATACGACCTATTGCGACGTTCCTGAGCAAGCGAAAACCAAACCGCACGTCGGCGCGCCGGTAAATCCGAGCGTCGAGGCGATTGTCGCGCTACAGCCCGACCTCGTGTTCGCGACGACGACGATCAACCGGCCCGATACCGTGGATGCTTTGGATCATCTCGGAATTCCGGTTTACACGACCAACTCGCAAACGGTACGCGGAATGATCGATTCGGTAGGCCAGATTGCGGATTTGGCTGGCGCCGCCAAGCACGGAGGGGCGCTGACGGCAAGCTTGAATGCGAGGCTGGAAGCGTTACGAAACCGGCTCTCAAGCGAGCCACCGGTTCGCGTCTTGTTTGTGGTCTGGCTCGATCCGCTGCAAAGCGTTGGACAGAATACGTTCATTGCGGACGCACTGCGCTGGGCGGGTGCCGAATCGGTGGTCGCGTCGAACCAGAACTGGCCGCAACTGAGCCTCGAAGAAGTTGTGCGCCTGCAGCCGGATTATTTCGTGTTTGCGGCAAGTCATTCGGGGGAGGGGGCCGTGACGCTCGGCGATTTGCAGAAGCGTCCTCTATGGAAGGACCTGCGCGCCATCCGCGCGGGGCGTGTGGCGATTGTAAGCGACGAGATTGATCGGCCGGATCCGGGGCTAATCGATGCGATTGAACAGCTGGCGCGCGATTTGCATACGAAGGCGTTTGGGACGAGCGCTGAAAGTCCAATGCCGAAAACTGGCAGCAACGCGGCGCGATGAGAGCGCGAGAGGAAGGTTGAGGAAAGTTCGTGGCGATCGCGATTGAGAACGAAATTCGAGGGATGCGCACGCTGACAGCGCGACGGGTGGCGGGCGTGTGCCTGATCCTGCTGGTGGTGCTTTTCGCCGCGGTGGTGATTTCGCTGCGAATGGGCGCGTTTCCACTGTCTGTGCACGACATTCTGGCGACCCTCGTCAACGGGTTGCTAGGCCGAAGCGACCGGGTGCCTTCTGAGTTCGCGCTGGTGGTGTTTGGCCTGCGGCTGCCCCGGATCGCACTGGGGATTTTGGTCGGCGCCTCGCTTGCGACCGCCGGAGCGGGATTCCAAGCCTTGCTACGGAACCCGCTGGCTGATCCGTATGTGCTGGGGGTTTCAAGCGGCGCGGCGTTGGGCGCGATCCTCAGCATAATTTTCATTCCGCACGTTCCTGGCGCGATTCAGGCGGCGGCATTTGCCGGCGCTGTGATCACGATCGCAGCAGTATTTTTTCTCGGGCGGCGCGGGGGGCAACTGGACAGCGCGACGCTGCTGCTCGCGGGAATCGTGGCGGCTTCGTTTTTGTCGGCAGGAATCATGTTTCTGATGACGACTCTGCCGGGCCGCGACCTGCGCGGTATGGCGTTCTGGTTGATGGGAGATTTGTCATCGCCCCCGCCGACACAGAATGTGCGTGGATGGTTCGTCTTTCTCTTTGTGCTGTTTGCCGTCGCCGCGGGCGCCATCTATCTCACCGCTTCCGATCTCAATCTGATCTTGACGGGTGAAAAGGAAGCGCGGCACTTGGGCGTGAACGTCAATCGAGTCAAACTCGTCGTATACATCTGCGCGTCAGCGCTAACGGGCCTCGCGGTTTCTGTGAGCGGCGCAATTGGGTACGTCGGACTGCTCGTTCCGCACGCGATGCGCATGCTGTTCGGCAACGACTACCGGCTGTTGATACCCACGTCGGTGCTTGGAGGAGCCATCGCGGTCGTCATCGCCGACACGCTGGCACGGACGGTCGTGGCGCCGACCGAGTTGCCGGTCGGTGCGATGACGGCGCTGGCGGGCGCACCTGTGTTCATTTATTTGCTGCGGCGGAGAGTGCGATGAACGCGGCCGCAAACGAAGGCGCAGTGCTGGCGCCAAAGAAGGTTGTGCCCGACGCGCCACCTCCGCGATTGAGCGTCGAGCAGGCAACGTACGCGTACGCGGCAACGGACCGTTCGGCGCCTAATTTCAGTTTGAGTGCAACGACGTTTCAGGCGCGGCGGCAAGAAATCGTCGCCATTCTAGGCCCGAACGCGAGCGGCAAGTCGACTCTGCTCCGTCTCTCAGCGGGCGTCATCGCTCCGCTTTCCGGTCGAATTGAAATCGATGGCGTGAACTTGAGCGACCTCGATCTGCGAACGCGAGCACAGCGCATCGCGCTGGTTCAGCAGGAGAGCGAACTTTTGTTTCCTCTACGGGTTTGGGAATTCGTTTTGCAGGGGCGGTATCCGTACGGGCGACGGCTGCGATTCGAATCGGCCAAGGATTCCTTGCTGGCCGGGAACGCGCTGTCACAGGTAGGCGCGGACGCGTTGGCGGGCCGATGGATGAATGAATTGTCGGGCGGCGAAAAGCAACGCGTGATTCTGGCACGGGCGTTGGCGCAGGAACCTGCGTTGTTGTTGCTGGATGAGCCGACGCAGCACTTGGACGTTGGCGGCAAGGTAGAACTGCTTCGCCGTCTGCGCAAACTGGCCGATGAACAGCGGTACACGGTTCTGGTTGTGACGCATGAACTGAATCTGGCCGCCGAGTTTTCTGATCGTATCATTTTGCTGCACAAGGGCAGATGTTTGCGGGTTGGTTCGCCGCTTGAAGTTTACGATCGAAATCTCCTGCAGGAGGTTTTTGAAGCTCCATTGGATGTGGATGTTCGTCCGAATGGGCGCCCCCGCGTTACACTGCGCGGGAGCGAGTAGGTCTGCACTGCAGAAGCCGCAATGGAGGAAGGGTTCTCATGCTTCAGCGGACAAACTCTGACTCTATAGTGCTTTTGCGGACGGCGCTGACGGGCTCACGTTTTTTGATAACTCCAGCGCCGCAAAAATTCACCCGAGACTCCGCGCACGGGAAGACGGTGAAAGTCCGTCGCCGCCGCGCGACTGTAAGGCGAAATTCCTGCCTGCTAGACAGGCAGGCTTTCGACGCGGCCACTGTCTGATTGCTCGAAAGCGAGCAGAAGACGGGAAGGCCGTATCGCTGCTTCGATCCACGATGAACTTCACGTGATCGGGCAGTCCCGCTCAACGGGGAAAACGCCAAGCCAGGAGACCGGCGGAGTCTCAACCTGCGAGCGCCAGCGCGCTTCGCAGGACAACCTTCAATTCCCGCGCGAGACGGGAAGGAGGACACGATGAGACTGCACCGCCTTCCGGCTATCCTGGCCGGACTCCTAGTTGCATTTTCCTGCGCCTTTTCAATCCAAGCCCAAACCGCGTGCACCCTGGCAGGAACTCTGACCGATCCAAGCGGTTCCGCTGTTGTCCGTGCGACGATCATTGCGCACCCGCTTGATCGCCCGGCGAAATCAGTTCAAACGAAAAGCGACGGCAGGGGAAAATTTCTGCTCACCCTTACTCCGGGACGTTATAGCCTAACGATTGCCCGCGAATCGTTCTCCACAACCAAAGAAGATGTCTCGCTCGCACCCGGTGAAGCGCGAACACTTGACGTTACACTGGACCTCCAGCGCTTGGCCTCGAGCGTCGTCGTTACCGCAGCGGCCGAACCCGAGTTGGCCAGCACGGCTGCATCGCCTGTCGACGTCGTCACCCGAAAGCAAATCGAGCAGAGCGGGCAGGTGATGCTCACTCCGCTGATCGCTTCGCTTCCTGGCACCAGTTTCTCTCAGCTTGGCCCCATGGGCGGTGCGAGCACCTTCTTTCTCGACGGTGGGGATTCGAATTACACAAAAGTATTGGTCGACGGCGCGCCGATCAACGTGAGCGAGCCGGGATTTTCAGTCGATTTCTCGAATTTGTCAGCCGACAACATCGAGAAGATCGAACTCGTGCACGGAGCGGCGAGCGCGCTGTATGGCACAGACGCAATGGCCGGCGTTCTGCAGATCTTCACGCACCGGGGCACGACTTCAAGGCCGCAAATCACGCTTGAGGGCGATGGCGGCATGTTCGACACCGGCCACGGCACGGGGCAAATCAGTCAAAAACTCGGTGCATTCGACTATTCGACTGGATTGTCGTACGTCGATTCACATGGACAGGGCGCAGGCGACTATTTCCGCGATACCACCGCAACGGGGAACTTCGGATGGACGTTCTCGAACTCGGACTCGCTGCGTCTCTCGGTTCGCAACAGTGCGAGCGACGCAGGGCAGCCGGGGCAAACGGATTTGGCATCGCTGCCGTTCGCTGTCGATTATGGCCAGCACAGCGACCTGCACGATTTTGCCTCGAGCCTCGTGTGGAATTCCAAGACAGGCGAGCATTGGGAAGAAACGCTCACCGGTTACGATTCACGCTCGCAAGACATTGCTGTGTCTCCCGCGTTTGATTACACCGCCATCAACAAGTTCAATCGCGCAGGCCTAGATGGCCAGGCCACATATCTCTTCACGGATGGCGAGATCACAGCGGGCTACGCGTTCGAGGGCGAAACTGGCGGCGCGCTGGGCCGTCACGATCAGGCGGGCTATCTGGAGATCCGGCGGCAGTTCGGCAGCCGCCTCACTGCGATTGCAGGCGGCCGGATCGATGCAAACGATTCTTATGGCACGCGCGCGGTTCCTCGCGTCGGAGCTTCGTACCTTGTTGGCTACGGACAGGGCTTCTGGGGCGCCACGCGAGTACGCAGTTCCTATGGCGAAGGCATCATGGAGCCGCCGCTCCTTCCTCCGGATTGCACCCCGGTTCTGAAGCCGGAGCAAAGCACCACGTTCGACGCCGGAGTTGATCAGTACCTGGATTCCGATCGTATCCATTTTTCGGCGACATTTTTCCACAACGATTTTCACGAGATTGTCAGCTTCACGTCTGCGGGGCTGGAAAATTGCCCAGCCTTCTTCGGCAGCTACTTCAATACCGACAAGGCTCGCGCGTTCGGATCGGGCACCTCGTTCGAGATCCGCGCGACGCGGTGGCTCGAGATCGGCGGGAATTATTCGTACGACGACTCGAAGGTTGTGAAAGCGCCGAATGCGTCCGACCCAGCGCTGGTTGCCGGCAATCGCCTGTTCAAGCGCCCGCTGCATTCGGCAAACCTCGTCGCTGACGCACATTTCCGCCGCATGAACTGGAACCTGACCGGCTACTATGTCGGGCGCCGCGCGGACAGCGATTTTCTCGGGCTGGGAATTACGAGCGATCCGAGCTATCTCGTCTGGAATTTGGCCAACAGCATCGATCTCAGCCACGGGCTTTCGACGCTGGCGATGGTTGAGAACCTGCTTAACCGACACTATGAGGTCGCGGTCGGATATCCGGCGCTTCGGCTGAGCTATCGAGTTGGGTTGAAATACACATGGGGAAAGGAATGAGCACGCCGGGCGAGTAGCCCGATTTCGCGAAAATCCGCAGCGCTCCGCGTCGCTTTTCCGCCGATGCTATAATTGCGCCTTCATGAGTGGAGCGACGCAACAGATTACGCCCGTCCCGCCCGAAATCCTGGCGAAGTACGAAGCTGTCATCGGACTCGAGGTGCACGCACAGCTTCAGACGCGCACGAAGGTTTTCTGCGGCTGCTCGACGCGTTTTGGCGATCCTCCGAACACGAACACGTGCCCTGTCTGCCTGGGACTTCCCGGCGCGCTGCCCGTGTTGAATAAACGGGCTCTGGAGTTGGCTATGCGCGCGGCCCTTGCTCTGAATTGCACGATTCAGCCACGGTCGCGTTTTGCGCGGAAAAACTATTTCTATCCCGATTTGCCCAAGGGCTATCAAATCTCGATGTACGAGCTGCCCCTCGCGACGGGGGGCTCGCTAGACATCGAAGTTCAAGAACGCCACGGCACGATTGGGATCACGCGCGTTCATATGGAAGACGACGCGGGCAAGAGCCTGCACGAGGGCTTTCCCGATTCGGACCGGTGGAGCTACATCGATTTCAATCGCTGCGGCGCGCCACTGATCGAGATCGTTTCCGAACCCGATCTCCGGACTCCGGCGGAGGCATACGCTTATTTGAACACGCTCAAGCAAATTCTGCTGTATACGGAAGTGAGCGACTGCAACATGGAGGAAGGCTCCCTTCGCTGCGACGCGAACGTGAGCGTGCGGCTCCGTGGTGCCCTGGAATTCGGTACAAAGGCCGAGGTGAAAAACCTGAACTCGTTCCGCTTTCTCTCGCACGCGCTGGAATACGAGATCGAGCGGCAGATCGGCATCGTTGAATCCGGCGGGAAAGTCACGCAGGAAACGCGCCTCTGGAATGTTGGTGCTGGCCGAACCGAATCGATGCGATCGAAGGAGTTCGCGCACGATTACCGGTATTTCCCGGAGCCGGACCTGCTACCTGTAACGCTTTCAGAGGCGTTGATCGCAGACGTCCGCAGCGGCATGTCGGAATTGCCAACGGCCAAAGTCCAGCGATTTCTGCGGGAATATGAAATTACGCCGTACGATGCGGGAGTACTGACTGCAACCCGCGCCCTAGCCGACTATTTCGAAGTGACGGTGAAAGGGGAGGCTCCCGCGAAGGCTGCGGCCAGCTGGATTGCGATTGAGTTGCTTCGACGGCTCAATGATTCTGGCAAAGAGATCGGCGATTCCCCTGTCGGACCGGTGAGTCTGGCCGAGCTGCTAAAAAGAGTCGAAAGTGGCGACATAACGGCGGCGAGTGCGAAGAAAGTATTCGTGAAAATGTTTGAAACCGGCAATGGGGCCGCGGAGATTATTGCTGCCGAGGGAGTTACGCAGATCAATGACTCGGGCGCGGTTGAGAAGGTCGCCCGCGAGTTGATCGCGAAGAACCCCGATAATGTGGCGAAATTCCGAGCTGGAAACGAAGGCGTGTTTAAGTTTTTCGTGGGCCAGGTGATGCGGGAAACCCGCGGCCAGGCTAATCCTCAACTGGTGAATGAAATCCTCCGCCGAATGCTTGCGTAATAGCTCTATGTCCGGAGACAAACAGATGCTTAAGGAAGGCGACAAGGCGCCCGCGTTCCAGGCCACGGCTGACGATGGCAGCACGGTTTCCCTTGCCGATTTTCATGGCAAAAACCTGATCCTCTATTTCTTTCCCAAAGCTAACACGCCCGGTTGAACGAACGAAGCGTCCGAGTTTCGCGACGCGATGAGCAGTTTCAAGAAGCTGAATACGGCCGTGGTTGGTTGCAGCGGTGATTCCGTCGAGGCGCAGGCCAAATTCAAAAGCAAGCAGGGTCTGAATTTTCCGCTTCTCGCCGACACTGAATTCAAGGTGATCGAAGCGTACGGCGCGCGCCGAATGAAATCGTTCCTTGGGAAAACCTTCCTCGGAATCGTGCGGACCACGTTCTGGATCGGAGAAGACGGAACGATCCGGAAAGCATGGGACAAGGTGTCCGCGAAAGGCCACGCCGCCGAGGTACTGGCCGCGATGAGTGATTCGAAGGGGTAGGCCCGGTTACACACGTTTATATCGCGGTTCGTGTCCGCGGACTCTGACGGACAGAAAATCATCCATCGTAGCGACCAATACTTAGCCGTCCGGTGGGGTAGCGTTCGTTGACTTGCCTGCACGCGGGCACCTAAGATGTCGAAACCATGCCGGGCCCCCAATCCCTCATCGGCCAGACCGTTTCTCACTACCGCATAGTCGAAAAGCTTGGCGGCGGGGGTATGGGCGTCGTCTATAAAGCCCAGGACGTCAAGCTTGGGCGATTTGTCGCACTGAAGTTTCTGCCCGACGATATCGCACGCCAGACGCAAGCTCTCGAACGCTTCCAAAGAGAAGGCCGCGCTGCTTCGGCGCTCAATCACTCGAACATCTGCACGATTTATGACGTTGACGAGTACGACGGCCATCCTTTCATTGCGATGGAACTACTGAAGGGCATGACGCTGAAGCATCGCATCGCTGACGGACCCATCCCGACCGAGGTTCTTCTCGGACTTGCCATTCAGGTGGCCGACGCTTTGGAGGCAGCGCACGTCGAAGCCATCGTCCATCGTGATATCAAGCCGGGAAACATCTTTGTTACCGATCGCGGTCAGGCCAAAGTGCTCGATTTCGGATTGGCGAAGTTGCTACCGCAGGCGGGCGCTGGCACGGGCGCGGAGGCCACGCGCTCCCTCGGCGACGACTCGAATCTTACCAGCCCGGGCGTGGCCTTGGGCACCGTGGCTTACATGTCGCCCGAACAAGTTCGCGGAGAAATAGTCGACGCCCGCTCAGATCTCTTCAGCTTCGGCTTGGTGCTCTACGAAATGGCGGCCGGACGACAGGCATTCTCGGGAAACACTTCCGGAGTGATCTTCAATGCCATTCTGGAGCGTAATCCGGCAGACGCTTCGCGCTTCAATCCCGATATTCCCCCGAAGCTTGACGAGATCATCTCCAAGGCGCTGGAGAAAGACGCGCGCTTACGCTATCAGCACGCCTCCGACATAAGTGCCGACTTGCAGCGGCTGAAACGCGACCTCGATTCGGGCCGACGCGTGACCGGAGCGGACGAACGTTCAGCCGAATCAGCGCGCCTGCCTGCCGCGTCGCCCGCAGGTACAAGTGTTTCGGTCGGAGAAAACAGCGCACTCGGACGCACTGATTCTGGTACGGATGCTTCGGGTTCTTCTGCGATTGTGGCAGTGGCGCGAGAACATAAGTGGGGACTCGTGGCTACGATCATTCTTGGGTTGGGCATCCTAACTGCAGCAAGTTACGGTGTCTACGCGCTACTGCATCGTCCTGAACAGATTCCGTTTAGGAATTTCACCATGTCGCGTGTCACCGATTCGAGTGATATCTCGGAGGCCGCGATTTCGCCGGATGGAAGATATCTACTCAGCGTCAAGAACGAAAAGGGCAAGGAAAGCCTGTGGCTGCGCCACATCCCGACTAACAGCAACACTCAGCTGATTCAGCCGTCCGAAAATCAATATTCCGAGCTTCAGTTCTCGCCCGACGGGGACTACATCTATTTCCAGGAAAACGGCGGCGGCGAAGATGAAAGCGGCGATTTGTATCGCGCTCCGATTTTGGGCGGGACTCCACAACGAATCGTCCGGAACCTCGGCAGCAATATCAGTTTTTCTCCCGACGGGACACGCTTTGCCTTCGTTCGAGTCGACCGGACCGCCGGCAAATACCGACTGCTGCTTGCCAACAGCAGCGACCTGACAGAAAAAATGCTGGTGGAGGGGAGTGTGCCGCAGATGGAGGACGTGGCATGGTCCCCGGACGGTAAGTTGATTCTAGGTACCTTCTTTCTGGTCGGACAGTCGTTCGGCAGCATGGTGGCTGTCGACTCGACGACGGGCCGCCATGTGCACTTCATCGAATCGGCCGACCGCAACTTTCGGTATCCCGTGTGGGCTCCAAACGGAAGAGGAGTGTTCGCCGTCACCAGCCGCGTGGACGCCGACTACTATTTCCGGAATCAGATCACCTTCGTCACTTATCCAGCGGGCGAGTTCCACGAGATTACGCGCGACACCGATGACTATTTTCAGCCGAGCCTTTCCGCAGATGGGAAAAGCCTGGCCACCGTGAGAAACGAATCCAACTTTCAGCTCTTCCTTCTGGCCGAGGGTGCGAAAGACGATGCCAAGGCCCGACAGCTAACATCCGGAGAAATCGTGCACTCCTTTGCGTGGATGGGGAACGACGCGGTGATTGTTAAACAGGGGTTTGGCTTGCAACGCGTCGACGTCGCCACCGGGAGCGAAAGCTCTTTTCTGCCTGACAACGTTCACTCGTCATATGAGCCCATTGTTTGCGCCAACGGCAACACGATCGTTTTCGGTTCCGTCGGCCGGACGGAGAGGTTGAGCGCTTCGCTCTGGAGTGCTGACGTGAACGGCGGCAGGTTGTCGCCGCTTACGATGGGGAAGAATGACGCAGTGCCGGTTTGTTCCCCGAACGGAAAATGGGTCTACTACCTCGATGCTGCCACCAGCGCAGCGCTGATGCGAGTGCCGCTTGACGGCCGGAGAGCTGAGGCCTTCTCCGGCATTACGGTTTTTCATGCCGGCGATTCTGACGGCGGGCTCGCCATCACGGCTGATGGGCGAATGCTGTCAATGTTTTCGTTGAACAACGGGAAGGCTCAAGTGCTGATTTTGGATGCGCTGACGGGAAAGCCCATGCGCGTGCTGGACCCCTATTCGCGTTTCTACCCCTATGCCATACGATTTTCCCCAGATGGACTTTCGGTGGTATATCCCATTCGCGTCGACAGCGTGGATAACCTTTGGGAGCAACCCATCGCGAGCGGACGGGGGCGACAGATTACGAATTTTACCTCCGGCCAAATCTGGGATTTTCAATGGTCGCCGGACGGGAAGAGTCTCGGCGTAGTGCGAGGGTCTACAGACTCCGATGTCGTTCTGCTGCGCGATGCGGCCTCGCCGCGATAGACGGAAGCGCGGCTAGGCGCGAACAACCCTGTGTGACTCGAGATGGCGCTCGATTCAGACTTACAGAACAAGTCTTTGCTCCACTCCGGTGAGTCCGGCGGGCGTGTCTGAAAAATGGGTGTATTGTTTTCCCGTCTGTGTGGCAAAATCTCCCGCACACAAACAATTGATCAGTTAACAGTTAAGAGACGGCTTAAAGGCAACTCCGGATAAAAGGCAGCTCAATCCCGGCAACACGGAGGGGAAAGATGCGTCGTCTATTCCTAGCGGCATCTGCTTTGATGATTTGCGCCATCCCAGTGAGGGCGCAGTCGAGCACTCCCACGGACGACCGAGCAGCCGTCAAAGCGCTGGAAAGCCGCGTCGACAAACTCGAAGTTCTAGTGCACGAACTTCAGGCGCAGTTGGCGGCTCAATCCGCGGCGAACGCAGCGCGAGCGACGACTTCAGCCGAAGTTTCTCCGAAGGAGGTCGCTGTCAGCACGAACACCACTCCGCCGCCTGCGAGCGCCCCGGCTGCCGGCACGCCAACGGCTGTCGCCGCGGCTGTTCCGGGCGGATCGGCTGCGAACGCGCCTGCCGAAAGCGCGGCGAACGCAGGCGGCACGCTGAAACCAAATGTTGCGGCTGCCTCGGGGGGAATGCAGATGCCCGGGATGCAAGGTCAAGCGACTCCGCCGCCCGTCGTTGTCGCAGAACACCCGACGTATCCCTCATTGCAGATACGTGGGTTTGGCGATGTGGATTTCTCCTCAACGGATGCGCACGGAGCATTAAGCGGCTTCAATCTCGGCCAATTTGTGCTTCACTTCAGTTCAAGCTTGTCTCCGAAAGTGAGCGTCTTCGCTGAAACCAGTTTTACCGCCCAGCCTGAGGCTCCTTACAAACTTGAGGTTGAGCGGGTCATGATTCGTTACGACTATAACGACAACTTAAAGCTTTCTTTTGGCAGGTACCATACGCCGATCAACTACTGGAACACTGCGTTCCACCACGGAGCCTGGCTGCAGACGACGATCAGCCGGCCTGAGATGATCGAATTTGGCGGCACGTTCCTTCCAGTCCATTTTGTCGGCGCGCTGGCGGAAGGCAGCATACCCTCCGGGGGACTGGGACTGAACTATGACGTTGGAGTCGGGAACGGACGGTCTTCGACGATCAGCCTCGCGGGCGACGCCGGGGATGTCAATAATAACCGCGCGTGGCTCGCAAATATCTTCGCTCGGCCGGCGCGATTCTATGGCTTGCAGCTGGGGGGGTCGGTCTACCGCGACGAAATCACTCTTGCAGACGGGCGTAACTTCCGCGAGTGGATCAGTTCGGCGAACCTGGTGTGGTTCAAGGAAACTCCGGAGTTCATCGCGGAGTTTGCGAACGTCAACCACGAGGACCTGCAGACCAGCCGCATCTTTAACAGCCAGGCCTTCTACGTTCAGGTCGCTGACCGTTTGCCTTGGTTCCAGAGGCAGTGGAAACCCTACTATCGTTTCGAGTACACGCACATACCGGAAGGAGAGCCCGTGTTCGTTGCGACGCTGCAGGATTTGGTAGGCTCAACATTGGGCGTTCGCTATGATATTACGAGCTACGCCGCCTTTAAGGCCGAGTATCGGTACACCAAACATGGACTGAACGAACCTTACGTCAATGGCGCGTTCTTCCAAACCGCGTTTACGTTTTGAGGAGCATGCCCATGAGATTAGCCGGCGTCCGTAAGTGGACGATCGTTCTGCTCCCCTGCCTGCTCGCGGTTTTTTGTTTGTGCGCGCCGGCCGATCAGCGTGATACGGGATCCGACGTCGCAATCGTTGTCAACGAGAACACGCCTGTAACGAATCTGGACATGGGAGAGGTTCGCAAGATATTTCTCGGCGATCGGCAGTATTGGACCCCCGATCTTCCCGTTATCGTGATCGTTCGCGCCCCTGTCGCTCACGAACGCGACGTCGTGTTGCGCGTCATCTATCAAATGTCCGAGCTGCAGTTCAAACGCTATTGGATCGCCAAGATTTTTCGAGCGGAGGCGGTTTCGGCGCCCAAAATCGTTTATTCAGATGGGATGACGAATGAACTGGTGACTGCCATGCCGGGCGCGATCGGGTTTGTGTCCGCTCGCGACGTTTCCAAAGGTGAAAAGGTCTTGCGTGTTGACGGCCACCTTCCCGGGGATCCTGATTACGTCTTGCGATAGTCACCGAAAAGACTTGACAGGAAGTTGCTTTGTGCCAAGCGACCGCACTGGAGACGTTTTCCGTCTTGGCGTGGGCGCGAGCTTACTGAGGCAATCCGACCCGCTGGAGCAAACTCTGAAATTTGGGATCGCGGCGCATTTTGTCAAATATGGGGTCCACTTTCAGCAGAGTTAGCCGTCCGTCGCGTTCCTGCACCGCCAGGTCCAACCAGGTGAATGCCTGATCGTTTTCTCCCAGCCGCGCGTGCGTCTCCGCGATCGTATACGGCGAAACGTACTCGCTCTTCGATAGTTCCTTCAGGCCCTCGAGCCAGTTTTGCAGCACTCCCTTGTAACCGGACGTCTGAAAATCGGTGCCCACGGTCGCAGCAAGTTCGGGATTCCCCGAAAGTGTCAGAGCTTTTTGCCATTCGGCTACGGCTTGCTTCAACATGCCCTGCTGCTCGTAGACTTCCTCTAGAAGGCGGCGGGCTGGCGCAAAATTCGGATCCACATCCAGCGTTTTGTTGAGTTGATCGATGGCCCGATTCGGCTGGCGGCTCACGTAATATTGCCAGGCAAGCGTCGTGTTGATAATCGGCGAGAGCGGCTCAAGTTTCTGAGCCTTCGTAATTTCGCTCAGCGCGTCGTCGCTCCGTCCCATTTTGGCAAGAAAGCTTCCGTACCAGTGGTGAGCGGATGCAAGATTCGGATTCAGCTCGATGGCGCGTTGAAACTCCTTCTCGGCCCCTTGCCAGTCCCACGTGCAGTACTCTTTTACGAGGGCCAGCGAGCTGTGCGCTTCAGCAAGCTGGTCATTCGAGGCGACGGCTTGCAGCGCCGACGATTGCGCACGGGGACAGGCGTCTTTCGGCGAGAGATAGCCGGAATCTTCCACGAGGATGTTGGTATCTGCGAGTCCGGCGAGAGCCAATCCATATCCGGGATCTTTCTGAATTGCGCGATTGAAATAATCCGAGGCTTCCCGAAAACCTTGCTCGGTGCCTTTGTTCCAGAAAAAAAGACCGTTCAGATATAGCTGGTAAGCTTCCGGATTTTCTGTTTGCAGCTTCGCTAGTTCGCGCTTCTCTCCTCCCGCCAGGCTGGGACGCAAAGCGTCGGAGATATCGCTCGTAATCTGCCGCTGGAGCGAGATGAGGTCGGACACCTTTCCCTGATATTGCCGTCCCCAGAGGTGCCGATTGTTCCGGACGTCAACGAGTTCCGCGCTGATCGAAAGGTCGTCTCCTGTTTGCAGCAGCCGGCCGGTGAGCACAGCCCGCACTCCCAGCTTTTCTCCCACCGATTGTGCGTCCGGCGTCTTCCCCTTGTATTGAAAAACGGAACTCCGCGACATCACGGCGAGATTCGGCAACTGAGAAAGACTGTCGATCAGGCCCTCGGTGATTCCATCGCTCAAGTATTCCGATTTCGCGTCGGCACCCATATTCGTGAACGGCAAAATTGCAAGCGAACTCACCGGTCCGCCGCCAGAAGTCGCAATCCACTCGTACAGGCCGTACCCAGCCGCAGCCAGCAGCACGGCTAACACGACAATCGTCGCAACGGCAGCTTTCGTATGCCGTTTCGCAAGTTCCACGGCCGCAGTTGCCGCCGATCCCGACGTGGAGGTTTGCGTCTCGATTCCTGCGGTTGGGATGGCCCGTGTCGTTGCAACGCGCACGGTAGCCGTGTGACTCGAGTCGGTGTCTCTGCGGAGCCGCTTGAGGTCGGCGCGCAGCTCTGCTGCGGTTTGATAGCGAAGTTCGCGATCCTTTTCGAGCGCTTTGTTGATCGTCCGTTCCAACTCAAGAGGCAACTCTGGGTTGAACCGCACGGGACCGACGGGGACGTGATGCAGGATCGAATCGAAGACGGCGGCGGAGGTAAGTCCTTTGAACGGCAGCGCACCGGTTGCCATTTCGTACAGAACGATGCCGAAAGAGAAGAGGTCGGTCCGGGCATCAAGCGGTTCGCCAAGCGCTTGCTCGGGTGACATGTAAGCGACCGTGCCGAGAGCTACGCCGGGACTCGTCAGATGTTCGGGCGCGGTACCGCGTGTTTCATCGCTCATGCCCACCGTTTCCGCTACTGCGAGCCGTTGGGGCGCCAGCTTGGCCAGCCCGAAGTCCAGCACCTTCACGTGCCCGCGTGTCCCAATGAAGATGTTGGGAGGTTTGATATCGCGGTGGACGATCCCTTTGGAATGGGCCGCATCGAGCGCATCAGCAATCTGGACCGCCCAATCCATCAGCTTATCGAGCCTGAGAGGCTTGCCTTCGATGCAATGCTTCAGCGTTTGGCC
>JBOGNK010000213.1:0-16722 GCA_050747085.1 Candidatus Acidiferrales bacterium | reverse complement strand
TCGAATTCCACTTAAATTAGAAGATGTGACGGATCGGATTTTTCAAGGCCTCAAAACTGGCGCGGACAAGGTTTACATCGTCGAGGAAATACAGCGACGCGCAAACAAGGTCAAGATTTATTCGAGGGAAAAAGAGACCGAGTTCTGGTTGGAGCCGACGCTCCTTCACCCTCTCGTGAAGGGCGGCGATAGCGATCGATACCATTTATCCCGCACTAGTCGTCTCGTGTTGTTTCCCTACTCGGCGATCAACCAGGGCCGCACCACATCCCTTCCGGCGGCGACAATGAAAAAGGACTTCCCCCTAACTTGGGCATACCTTGAAGCGAACAAGCCTTACCTTGAGAGCCGTGAGGCTGGCCAGATGCGAGGATCTGAATGGTATGCCTACACTCGCAATCAAGCTTTGGATGTTATTCAAACCTCAAAGATATTTACGCCCGACATAGCCCTACGAGCATCGTTTTCACTCGACGAAACAGGAGAGTTGTTTTTCACCGGGGGCGTTGCGGGGGGCTACGGTATCGTTGTGTCGGCGGGGCGTTCCCGCACTTTCATTCTAGGACTTCTAAACTCACGGCTCCTTGACTGGTACGTTCAGCAGGGCGCAACTCAGATGCGAGGTGGATACTATAGCTACGAGTCCCGCTTCATTCGCGGTGCACCAATCGTGGTACCAGACATGTCTGTCCCTACTGACAAGGCGCGGCACGACCGGATCGTGGCGCTGGTGGAGAAGATGCTGGAGTTGAACAAGAAGAAGCACTCAGGCAAACTCGCGCCTTCCGAACTCGACCGCCTCGAACGCGAAATCGCCGCCACCGACGCCCAAATCGACGACCTCGTTTACGAGCTTTATGGTATCACCGCCGAAGAACGCAAAATCGTGGAAGCACAACAATAGGGCAATACTTGAGGCATCGAACAGCCGCCTATGCGCCGAGTGAAGCTAGGAAATCGTCGATCCCGTGAGAGACCAAGTGCTCCGCGAGCGTACGGCAACCACGTCTGCACTTTGGGTCCTGGAGCATCGCAACTCCGACCCCCACGAAGATCAACGCCCACAACAATTCTTTGTTCATGCGGCTAATTCTACCAGGGATCAACACTAACGGCATCGCCCGCGAGTCGAACGCCATTCCCCGTCAAAGAACGCAGATTCTCTTAACGCAGAGCTGATCCGGTCGCAGGGTAGGCCGGCGCTATTGACTAGCAGGGCAGCAAACCATTTGAATTCACGCTCTTTGCGGATTAAGCTAAATGTAGAGTACTGTGTACCAGGAAAGGGGATCACCGCTAGCAGAATGGACGAGACGGTCTCCGATCCCACAGGGCTTCACTTGTTATTTACGGACGAATGCTGGCGGCACATTGTCTCGCGCCATCCAGAAATGCAGCCTTTCAAAGAACTCGTGGTCGAAGCGATCCGGCAGCCGGACGGGATTCACTCGGGCAAAAGAGACCCATCAAGGCGCATCTACCGAAAGAGGTATCTGCAAATTCTGGGACTTGGAGGGCCACTCGACTTGCTCGTCTTTGCCGGTGGAAACGATGGATATGTTGCCACAGCCTATTTCGCAGCGTACTCGTGGCGTATGCTTGGTGCTCTAATATGGCCTTTGAGCTAGTCCAGGAGTTTAAGTTCGAGAATCTCGACTACAGTTACGACCGGCGTGGCGACGTGCTCGACATTTCATTTGGCCCACCAGCACCCGCCATTGCTCTTCAGGTTGAGGATTGGCTGGCTATCCAGGTCCGAGTTAACCCTCCTTCTCTTCAGGGAATGACCATCGTCGGCTTCAAAAAAATATTTGCGACGATCAACAAGTACGTTGAAAAAGAACTGCCGCAACGGATGCGGAGACTGGCAGCCGTTAAGATGTCTGTCACTTACGACAACGAATCCGACACTTTCGTCATGCGTTGGGAAGAAGAGGCCCGAGGCTTCCGCAGATTCGTTCTGAGGTTCTTACGCCGCAAAAGAGAAAAACCCTCGATCTTTGAACCCCTTTTCAAGAGAGGCGGCCTTGCCTCCGAGGAGACGACCGCAGGTCAATCGCTGCGAAGCGTTTACGTCGAAAAGAACCTTCCCTCAAAGGATATCATCGGGATAAAAATCCTTGAGTTCACCAAATGCGGGCCAGCAGCATTCGAGGGATTCCTTGGAGCCATCGTCGATACGCTCTTCGAACCAAGCGCAAAACACGATGAGAACATTCATCTCATTACAAATTTGCTCGTGCAGCGTCTGGATTGGAGCAAGGTAGCTGCCGTAGCCACATGAACACCAGGCATTTGTCCGCCGACCAACATTTCTTCGCCCCCAGGGATTTCCCGCGTGTTTATGACCTTCTAAAATTCTGGCAGACACTCAGAGTTCAAAATATGGGAGCAAGTTTGAGAGCAAAACGGCACGAAAACGTGCCGAACACGGTCTAACACCGTATACGTAAGTCGCAGAAAAACAAAGCAGGCCATGGATCAGCTAATACTCTGTCACATCTTCTAAGCAGAGGGTCGGGAGTTCGAGTCTCCCCGGGCGCGCCAGTTTCTTTTTGGCCGCGTACCGAATCGTCCGCCATGTTTCTCGGTCCCAAGAAGTTCGCCTCACGCCACGGTGAAGCGAATAAAAGCTATGGGTGAAGTGCCGGGGTGAAGCCCTCTTCACCCGTCCGAGCTGAAGTAAACGCTCGGTGCGCCTGAAGTCTGGTACTGAAGTGGACTTCAGTTCATCTCCGTTCGGCATGGAGTACGGACGGCTTCGCCCAGGAGTTGAGGCGGCGGGAATCATCGGAATTGCCCCTCACTAATACAGAGGGGTTTCCCCGGCTAAATCTGTCCGAGTATTTTGCATTCGTGTAAGAAGTTTTGAGGGTCCTGTGAAAAACCTTTCAAAAACACAATACTCAACCGGCAGTTTACAGAAGGTGACATCCTCATTTAGCTGAACTCCGGTTTAGCCCTGTCGTCGAAGTAGAATATGCTTGCAGCTTGAAAAGCCAACGCACAAGAGGCCGTGAGATAATCTCCCCCACACCTTTTTAATGGTGCGCCGCCGAGGGTATTCAAATGCCAATGCGCTATAGAAGGCTACTCGGTCTCGCAGCCTGGTTAATCCTGCCAGTCGGATTTGCGGGGCTCCACTCTGGCTCGCTTCTCGCTCAGACCGAGCGCGAGCCCTTTTGGATTGCGGGCCGCTACGATGGGAATCGGGTCATCATTTATTTCGATGCTGTGAAGTTTAACAACACCGTTCCGGCCAATGCACCGCGCATTGTGGACCCCGTCGCGAGCGGTTTTTTCCTGCCTGTCGAACTGCCGACAAATTATATCGCCAATTTTTTGAGGGAGCCTAATGCGTATCGGTTCGATCTAGGTGAGGAGTATGACGTTCTCGCCGGTGGCGATGCCATCTCGGTCAAGCTAACAACCCTGGTCGGTACAGAGGGTGATGAGGGCGTTGGCAACGATTCCTATATCGGTGCGTTAGCGACAGTCGTAGGTGAATGCTCCTTATTTGGCACCAATGAGTATTATGTGGTGCGGCGCCATAGGGATCCGGTTTGCGGCAGTCCGCGACAGGCATGGCCCGGTGGCGTGTTCCCCACGCGTTTTGCTGAGCTTATGCATGATCCTGTACGATTTGACGTTCAAACGCAGATCGTCGCATTGCTTACCCAGCGCATGACATCGATCGCCTCGGAGCCGCAACGGCACGCTGCTGAAGGCCATTCGCCAGCTTTCAGCGTGCAGCCTTTTCGAGTCGCCGATGGCAGTCTCCGATATTACGCAATTGCACGGTGGAAATCAGGCGCAAATCCTGCGCCGTCGGATTTCTCTCTCGGCGCATGGTTGGTCCCGGCGCCAACCCTTCGCCTCCTTGCAGTGGAGGCGAACCAAAATGTGGATCTGCCCCACATCCTCAATGTCGCCGATCTTGGCGGCGGCAGAACCGGCATCATTCTTGGCAATGGGGGTGAGGATAGCGCCTCGACCGACCTTGTCGAATATCAAGATGGGCTTGACGTGGCACATATGCGGAATTTGCAATCAATCGCTGCTGGAGAATAAGTCACAGGATCACGCCGCAGCGTTGCAACTGCATCGGCGTGAATCAGACGCGTTGCGCTAACGGAAGAGTTCGGAAATCGTCCCCTAAGGCGCGCCACCAATGCTGGGGTCCGGCCCGGAGACATGGGTGACAGAACGTACCGGCCACACGGGTAAGACTTTGGGGCCGAATGAATTTTCGAGCGGATCGCTCCGGTCTCCTCACCAAGACATTCGCTGACGTTCCGAACGCTCGCCCCGGGAGCATCGAAAGCATTGCCTGCGACTTGATCCTTCGCATTCGGGCATCTCGCTCCCAGACGCAAGAGCAAGGATCACATGTTCGTAGAACGTGGTCCGTCTCGCTCCCCCCCGCTCTACGGCAAAAATCGTTGCGCAACGAAAAAATAAAGGATAACGTCGAACAACCATTGCATTCCACATTTACCCGATTCCAGAAGGGAGAAACGTCATGCTCTCAGGATTCAAGAAATTCCTCCTCAGGGGCAATGTGGTCGATATGGCGGTCGGGATCGTCATCGGCGCCGCGTTCGGCACCGTGGTGAGCAGTTTGGTAAAGGATCTGCTCACACCGCTTATCGCGGCCATTGTAAAGAAGCCCGATTTCTCGGGTCTGAGCTTCACTTTCCACAACAGCAAGTTTTTGTACGGCGAGTTTGTGAACGCAATTGTGTCATTCGTAATTATCGCGGCGGCGATTTATTTTTTTGTAGTGCTACCCGTAAACGCGTTGGTGGCGAAGGTTTATCCTCATGAAGATGCCCCTCCCACGACGCATCCTTGCCCTGAATGCCTGAGCGATATTCCGATCAATGCCAAGCGCTGCAAATTTTGCGGCCAGCCGGTAGGTGCGAATCGCTGATGCTTTGAAATTTCGGAAGCAAAACGCAACGCAGAGTTCTACAATCACTTCATGAAGCGCTGGAGTTCTATCAATGGAAAGAGCCGCTGATCTTCTCGGGCGCGTTGCCCGCAAGCTCAGGCGCCCGGAGGCACCGATCGCGTGGCTCGCGAGTTCGTGGCCGCGGATCGTCGGTAAGACGATTGCTACCCACGCGCACCCCGTAAGCTGTCAGGCTGGCTGCCTTGAGATCTCCGCGGATGGAAAAGTCTGGCAGGGGCAGCTCCAGGAGATGTCTCGCGATTTGCAGGATCACATCAATCACGCGTGGGGCGGCCCGCTGGTCCGCGTGATGAAATTCACAACAGCGGCGAAACCCTCCAACGGTGCGTCGCCCGGATCGCCCCCGCGATCGCGACGTCGCTCTGTGCCGTACGAACTGGACAACGATCACACTCCCTTCGTCCGCCGCCGCAAATAGCCAAATCCTTCGCGGATACAGTTCTCGTCACTCATCCCGCGTCGCATTCTGCGTTGTTGCGTTCTTGCTTCAGTGCCTCGTCTTATGCTTTTCTATTCATTCCACCAGGAAATGGAAGGTCTGAACGATGAAGATCAGCCGCGAAGAAGTGCTGCGAGTTGCCGGATTAGCGCATCTGGAACTTTCCCCCGCAGAAGTTGAGACCTACCGGGGGCAACTCGAGGAAATCCTCACCTACATCGCGAAATTGGAAGAGCTCGACGTCACTAAAGTCGAACCTATGACGCAGGTGCTTCAGCCAATCGCCGATTCGCATCCTGAATTGCGCGACGACACGCTCCGGCCATGCGACATTGCAGATCGCATTCTCGCCCAGGCGCCGGATGCGCAAAAGCCGTTCTTTCGCGTTCCCAAGGTAATTGAACGATGATCGATCAATCTGCAGTTTTGCCCGTGACCACTCTGGTGTGGATATGACCGGCGGAACTTCATGGACGATTTCGAGCGTGCGCGACGCGTTAACGTCTAAGAAAATATCTGCGCGCGAGCTTACGACGGAATTTTGTCGGCTCATCGAGCAACGCAACCCGGAATTGAATGCCTTTCTTGCTCTAAGCCCTGAACGCGCCTTCGCTCAGGCCGATCGCGTCGACGCCGCTGTCAAAAAAGGAAACACACTGCCGCCGCTCGCTGGCGTGCCAATCGCCATAAAGGACGTGATCAGCACTCGTGGTATCCGCACAACGTGCGGTTCGAAGATTCTCGAGAATTATGTGCCGCCATACGACGCGACCGCCATCGAGCGCCTGGAAAACGCCGGTGCCGTGGTCCTGGGCAAAACGAATTGTGACGAATTCGCCATGGGCAGCTCGAACGAGAACTCCGCGTATGGACCGGTCCGCAATCCCGCCGCTCTCGACCGCGTTCCGGGCGGCTCTAGTGGAGGTTCGGCCGCTGCAGTCGCGGGAGGCCTCGCAGTCGCGTCTTTAGGCACCGATACCGGCGGTTCGATTCGCCAACCGGGCGCGTGCTGCGGCATCCCCGCGCTTATGCCGACGTATGGCCGAGTTTCACGTTACGGACTGATCGCGTTCGCCTCCTCGCTGGATCGAATCGGTCCGTTCACTACCACGGTGGCCGACGCGGGCAAGATCATGTCCGTCATTTCCGGACGCGACGAGAATGACTCCACGTCCGCTCCCGTGCCGGTTCCCGACTATGCTGCGGAAATCGAAAAACCGCTTGAGGGGGGGCTTCGGATTGGTGTGCCAGAGGAGTATTTTGGCAGCGGCCTTGACGACGAGGTGCGCGCGAAAGTCTTGGCGGGAATCACTCTCCTCGAACAACTTGGTTGCCGGCCGATTACGCTGAAAATGCCGCACACGGACTACGCTATTGCAACCTATTACATAATCGCCACCGCCGAGGCCAGCTCGAATCTCGCCCGCTACGACGGCGTCCGTTACGGTCTGCGCATTAGGGGAAACACCCTCCTTGAAATGTACCGCCGCACGCGCGACCAGGGCTTTGGAGCGGAAGTTAAACGGCGCATCGTGCTCGGCACGTATGCGCTTTCGGCCGGCTACTATGATGCCTATTACCTTCGCGCGCAGAAGGTCAGGTCCTTGATCGCGCGCGATTTCGCTGATGCGTTCCAAAAAGTTGACGCCATCGTAACTCCGACCGCTCCTACACCGGCCTTTCGGCTGGGTGAAAAAACGGCGGACCCGCTACAGATGTATCTCGCTGACATATATACAGTTACGGGGTCTCTGGCTGGCGTGCCCGGCATCTCTGTCCCCTGCGGCAAGACGAAGGCCGCGTTGCCGATCGGCCTCCAGATCTTTGGACGGCACTTCGAAGAAGCCTGCGTTCTCCAACTCGCGCATGCCTTCGAAAACGCGGGTGGATTTAGGTTATAGCGGCACAGCGAGACCGAGATTGCCCCTTTCACGGTCACTATCACGTTCCGTGACGGACCTTCGCGGCAAGCCGACTCTGTGGAACTGTAGAAATCTTCCACAGTTTGAGCGGACCGCCGATTGCCTCCCGCCGCTCCCGATCGATGCTTCTGGCAAGTTGATCCCGTAAGCTACTGACCCCGAATAACTTACCGGATTTCCGGGCTTGGCATAGGTACGAACGGTAGCTCCGTATAGTACGGAACGTCTATTGCAGGGGAAATTCAAAGCCGTTACATTCGGAGCAGATCAGGAAGGGTGAGAGGTCACATGGTTCGAATTAAGTGCAGCCAAAAGACGTTCACCGAAGATGAGGTGGTAAGCCTCACGGGCATCTGCCTCGAGCATGTGCGGGGCTTAGCGCGCAACCGCCATCTGGGAAGGCTGGTTCGCGCCGCAGAGGCGGCGGGCACTCAGGCTGAACGATGGCTCTTTACCAACTCGGACCTGATGATCTTGGCGGTTTTGCATCCTCGCTGCGAGCACTAACGCTCTCGGCCTCGATCTCCTTTCTCGTTTGTCCAACCCGCGCGTCGGTCGCAATCCTTCGTGAAGCGTTTGTCCCGTAATCAAGCTCCCGCATGAGCCCTTGTTGCCCGCCGGGTGGCGGAGTATCCTGCGCGGAGGCTCCACCTGCCAGGCCCTTCAACCTGAACAGCATTCAAAGCATCAGACCTGCAGGTACACTCGACATGTTTGAACAGCGAATCAAACCCGCATACGGTGGCATCGTCACTCTGACGTTACGGATCCGCGTCATCATGCCAGTCGCCATCGCACTGATCGCTGCCGTTAGTGTTGATTTGCCGGCCGCGCGGGCTCAGCAGCAGTCCACGAATAGCGCCCCGGTCGTGCAGAGCGCGTCACCAAACAGTGCACAGAGTGGGGCTGCCTCGGCGTCGCGAGGTACCAAGCTAGTCCTCAAGGACGGAACATTTCAGCTTGTTCGCGAATACCACGTCACTGGCGATCGCGTGCGCTATTACAGCCTCGATCGCTCGGACTGGGAGGAAATTCCGGCGTCGATGGTCGACTGGGACGCAACCAAGAAACAGGAGAACCAGACAGCACAATCCGACGCATCTCTGTTGAACAAGGCGCGCCACCAGGAAGACCAGCGCCGAATCATGCCGCTCGAAGTCGATGCAAGCCTGGAAGTCGCGCCCGGAATCTTCTTGCCGTCAGGTGAGGGCGTGTTTGTGTTGGACGGCAGGAGCGTCCTGCCTCTGGTAGCAGCGGAACCGGACTACAAGCTGAATAAGGCGCACCAAATCGAAAAGGTGATGTCTCCGATTCCGATCGTGTCGGAGCGGCATTCCGTGTTGCTGAAAGGTGCTCACTCGAAGGTTCGCGTCGGAGTGGGGCAGCTTATCGAGTTCTACGTCCGGATCGCGCCAGACCAACCGCCGATCAGTTTACAGCTCGTGAAGGCCGAAGTTCACGGTTCGACGCGGAAAATCGCTCGTCTGGACACGCTGTTCAAAATGCAAAATGCGACGACGCACCCGCTTCTGATGCAGCGATGGCAACTCGCGAAGGACGTCTTCCGCTTTACGCTCGGTCAAACCCTTACGCCCGGTGAGTACGCGCTCGTGCAGGTGATTCCGGGTGCTACCGATCTCGATCAGTTGAGCATCAATGTATGGGACTTCGGGGCCGATTCTTCGCCTATTGCGCAGAAGTAACGTCTTATTGCTCTCACTTAATTTCCGCCAACATACACGCGCGAGGACGCTAGAGCCTGTCGTCGCAAACCACGCGAAAGTGTGTCGACCAATTTTGCGACTTTTGTTGATGCGCATGGACTTAGCCGGATTCTTGCTTAGCACGCGTGTCGACCAAATCGCGGGCTCAAAGCGCGACGAATTTAACCGATCCGGAAGAATAGAAACCCACGGCGCAAAAAACGACGCCGTGGGTACCCTGTGGAAAATAGTACTTTCACCGGTGATTAGAGTGACCTCCGATTCTTTATTTTGAGCGACTTACGGCGCTTTCTAATCCCTTTTCGGTAGATTAGAACGCGTTCTGCTAGTACTCGGTCTGTGTCTTTGAGCGCGACGATGGCGCCGGCATTTTCCCATTTTGGGAATGGTGGGAGTGCGTTGCGTGCCGCGACCATTGCTGTGCCTCCGAGTGGACCATATCACACAATTATCATGCTGTCAATAGCTATTTATCGACACTAGGACGGAGTCCGACCGAGGCTTGCCGCTTGGCTGAAAGGACCCACGGTTCGGAAAAGCGCCGAACCGCGGGGCACCCTCCGGTTCGATTCGTCGGTTATCTTGAAGAGTTAGAGGGCAGACTTGCGGTCATGTCCCCGACCGAAACCCTGGGGCACCCGGCGTGGGCTCGGTCAATCATGCCGGCAGCTCTCAAACGAGCCTATGGAACCGTGGCGACCTCCACTTCATCACATTCAGTTGTTATCGCCCCTTCCGCTCCTTGCCTCTGCGCAAGCACGCGGCGTATTCGTTCAAGTTCTCGACCGAGTGCGAAACGAGTCCAGATTGATCTCATCGACTGAGAAAACATCCGCAAAGACCCACGCTCAAGAACCGAGCGATGGGGCACCCTCAAAACCAACAGCTTTGACAAGCGTTGAGTGCGAGAGTGGGCCACCCGCCCACGCGGTCAGGATCGGACACGACGGATGGCGGTTGGACGCATCCCGGCAGCAACCCTAACGTGCACCCAGACCCTCTGGGCTAGGCTTTCTCGGGAGGCATAGTCCCACCAGCGTTCCTATCACTCCGTACAGAATGAAATTGCCGCCGAATTCGAACAACCCGATTAGGACTTTGTCCGATAGAGTTGAAGGATCAGCGATACCGGCGATTGACGATGGCCATAGCACCAGAAGAACGGTTGGACTGGCCATATGTCTAGCCCCCAGAGCCATCAGTGCGAGTGCAACGATCACACCCAAGCACCCAGAGACTAGGAACCAACGCCCAAGCCCTCTCGTCCTGTTCTTCATGCTTCCGGCTCCTTCACTGCTGTGGCGGTTGTGCTTGCGGGTAAAGTTGATTGAGCTGCTGCATTAGATTATCTGGAAGCGGTGCCGGTGGCCCGGAGTTGATTCCCGCGTCACCAAGCATCATTTGCGCCCACGTTCCGCAATCGCATCCGGTTTGGCCGAAGACCGTGTACGGCGGGGGGTTCTGCGCACTCTGGTTCATGGCGTTCTGCAGCATCGTCGCCTGCATACCCGTGGCCCTGATGCGCGCCATGTTTAGGAGCCTACCGCCGACTTGCGGCTTGATAGCTCCGGGGACGGAAGCGTTTGGTCCGTGCATGCTTAGTGACCACAGGAAATGCGCATCACTTCGCGGGTTCTGGCCGAACTGCGTCTGCCCAAACAGACCAAGAGCAATGTGATTGTACTGGTTCAAAGAAGTGTTGTTGTATTCTCCCACGGTTACAACTGCATCCTGCTGGTAGGACGCATTTGTTTGATTCGTGCCGTTGGTGGTTCCGGTGAGCGAGATCGTTGTCGCGTTGGAGTCGATGTTGACCTGGGTAATCGTGCCTTCTACCCAATAGCCGCCGGTCTTGCCGCACTCACCCGAGCTGCTGTTTTGGTCGATACCGCCCTTCTCAATTCCAGTCCCGGAGCTATTCAGGTAGGCGCAATCCAACCCGAACGGATCGGTGAAGCTGAGGGGATTGTTGAGCACGTAAGCGTAGCGATTCAGTGTTTGCGGGCTTCCGATGTCCACTGCCATCATGCCCGCAGGGTCGGGACTCATGAAGCGGCCCATCGCCGAACTGAACTTACGAAATTGGAAATGATCTAAACCACTCTCGCTATCCCGTTCTTTGCCGGTGAATTTGTGGGTGCTGCCGGTGCCGCCCGCAACTTGTTCGCCAAAGGGCATGTAGTCCATCGAATCGTACACCGACTTGTTCATCGCGGTCATAAGCCGTGTGGAACCGAGATGGTCTGTCAGAACAAAGTAGGTTGTGCTGCTCGGTGTGTTCGAGTACTGCGCGAGAAGCTTTCCATTCGCGTAAACGTATCCCACCGCCCAGCACGAAGCACCACACCCATCTCCGTAGATTGCGAGGGGATCCCCGGACTGGTCGAAAATATAATCGCTCTCCACTCCTGGAAGTATCTTGCTCACACGCTTGCCGTCCGCGTCGTAGACGTAGGTTGCGGTCGAGCCTCCACCCACAGCCGTAATGCGGTTCTCGGCGTCATAGGTGTAGCTATGCGTTCCGTCATTGAGCAGGTTGCCAGCGGAGTCGTAACTGTACCCGGTGATCTGATTGTTCGTTGTGTAGCTCGAACTCCACATTCCGCAGCTTCCCTTAGTCGGCGTCTGCGCCTGGTCGATGTAGAGCTGGCCGAATTGGTGAAGCGTGTCGTAATAGGCTTTGACGGCGGCGTGGTTTGGTTTGAGGGCGAGAGACATTCGGATTGTTCGACTCTGATCGCCGTGCCGGGGCTTCCCGATACCAACCATCGGGACGCAAAAGGCGCGGAAGCCACGGCGCTACGTTTAATTCGAAAGCGAGCCGTGCTGCGCTAAAGACCGCAGCGCTACACTTACATCTAAAGCGCCACAAAAGAAAAAGCAGATCCCTCGTCGCGCAAGGGCGGCGCTCGCTCGGGATGACAGGCGCGGCGGGGCGCCGACGCTACAAAAGCACCCGCGACGGCATCCAGTTTAGCGAGCGGCAAGTGTACAACGGGTATTTCGGAATGGGACATGCAAGTTTGAGGTGAGGTGCGATAGGTGGGACAGGCAGGAGAGTCCTCGAAACTCTAGCGAGCCCTTCGCCACAGCACTCAGGGCAAGCGGTTCGAACGCAGACTCGATACTTGAATCGGTGCGCGGTGCTCGCCACAATGTCCTAGTGGCATAGGCGCTGCAATCTGCGCGAGGAGGCAAGTGATGGCGGACGCGAATGCGCAAACCGGACGAGAACACGAAGTGGGAATTCTGACGGCTCAACTTTTAACATTCGATCTCGAACACGAAATCAAGCAACTGCGATCCGAAGGCCGCTGGCAATCGGGCCATACCGCAAAGACGCTCGCAAAGTATCCGGATTTGCGCGTCGTGCTGGTGGTGCTGAAACAAGGTGGACGTCTGGAGGAGCATCGAACCGAGGGGCGAATCTCGGTTCAGACTCTCGAAGGAAGAATCCGGTTCAGCACAGCCGAACGATCAGTCGAGCTCGCCGCCGGACAGGTGCTGACGCTGGAACATGACGTTCCTCATGATGTCGAGGGCATCGTTGAAAGCGCGTTCCTGCTGACGATCGCCTGGCCGGATGACGTTCAAAAACGGTAGCCGCGGAAGACATAGCGAAAACATTCAAGCGCGGCGACCACCACGTCTCATGCAGTTCCGGCGCCTGCCGAGTGCGCGAGACGATTATCAAGGAGATTGTTTTCAAAGCATGGCGTGAGGTTTTAAAACTGATTCGTTGGCGGAGTAAGGCGAAGACCCACGGTTCGGAAAAGCGTCGAACCGCGGGGCACCCGCCTTCGCCAAAAACTTGGCTTCGGGGGGCAGGCCCATGCAGCAAGATGCACTCGGGTTGGATTCGTCGGTTATCTTGAAAAGTTGGACGGTCGGCTTGCGCGGCCGCGGTTGTCGCCAAATTAAACCGAGAAGCCCTGAGGCATCCGGCCCTACGCCGGGCGCCCCAGGGTTTTGTTTTCGTGTGCGGCCACGACCGAAAGGCGCGACGGAAATCATGAACGGAAAAAGGGCCCACGGCACAAAACCGTGCCGTGGCTACCAAATTCCAAGACAAAAATGCCAGCGGGGACCCGCCATTAAGGTCGGCGGGCAGGCGTCGGCGCTGGTTGGGACTAACCAACGCGAAGCCTCACCTCTGAGGAGGTGAGCTACATTCGGATCAAGTTCGCGGGAACGGTGTCACCTCTCATGAAGTGAGGTAATTAGGTTAGTGATTCGGAATCACTAGGAGCTTAAAGCTGCCGGCGATCATGGGTCCGCGGCGGAAGCGCCCGCGTCCAGTTTGCGCCGAAGCGTTGGGATCGGGCGGCGGAGGAGGGCCGAATTGGGCGGTGACGGAATAAAGCGTGTGAGTGGAGGTGTCGCACTCCATGGTCCGTGCGCCGCGTTCCGTCTTCACGTTGCCGAGCACGGTGAATTTGTTGGGCGACTTTTCGCGCACGATGGTGATATCGCCCTCACCTTCTGAGGCGAAAGCGAGCTTGGCACGCGAGTCGAAGCGCACTGCGTCGTTGCCTCTGCCACCGATGGGCAAAGTGGCGACGACTTTGCCGGCGTCGGGATTGAAGACCACCATGACGCCGCCGTTGTTTTCGCCACCGCCATGACAGCCGATAAAAATCCGGCGCGTGTGCGTGTCCATCGCGACACCCGACGGGCCTTCGCAGGGCGCCAGCGGCCACTGATTGACTATTTTCAACGTGTGAGTATCGATATCCACCAAGGTGCTGAGGTTCTCCATCACGTTATAGAGGTGGCCCTTGCCGTCCGCGGCCGCAGATTCGGCGGCGCCGGGAATGTCGACGACACCTGCAACGTCACCGGTGGCGGCGTCGACGGCGACGTCTTTCTTCCCGTGGGTTAAGCCGAAGACGCGATCGCTGGCGGGATCGTAAACGATGCCGTCCGATCCACCGATTGGCAGGATGATCTGCTTGATGATGGAAAGCGTCTTGGGATCGAATTCCGTGAAGCTGCTTACACCCGCCTGCCCGCTACTATTGCCACTGTTGCTGGTGAAGCCGTGGTGGTCCTTTTCGGAAATCACGACGCCGTGACTGCGCGGCGTGGGAGCGAGTTTGCCGACCAGTTGATTTGTTTCCGTGGAGATGACGAGGATCTCGTCGCTGTGAGAAACGAAGAGGTGATGGTTCGGCTGGTCGATGCCGAGGTAGTCCCAAAAGCCTTCGTCGGGCAACGGGATGGAAGTGGAAAGGTGATAGCCCGCGACGTTATCGGACATGGACGGCGGCGGCGCGGACGTCTCCTGGGCAGTCACACCAGCAGCTACGCCGGCAACTAAGGCAACGACAACGAGCGTAATGGTGTGTATATGATTGCGCATTGGTATCTCCTTAAAACCGCGAGTGAATGTATCCTTCAACGGGGCGCAAAGCAAGCCGAAGCCCGCGGCACCAAAACCCTGCCGTGACTACCTGCTCAGGCGGACATATTAAGTGCTAACGACACCGCGGAGCGCTGTACCTTTTGCTGGTGGGCAGATACTGCTATCTTTGCGGCGCAATGGAACGCACATCACGTCGGAGCGCGGTCGAGAGCGATTCGGGTCAGGATGCTCAGAGCCGTGCTGGAGTTTGGCGGTGGGTGTTCGTCATTGCGGTTGTCTACTTTGCGCTGCATATCGCCACAGCAACGCGCTACGGCTATTTCCGCGACGCGCTCTATTACATCGCGTGCTCGTACCATCTGGATTTCGGATACGTCGATCAGCCGCCATTGATCGCCGTTCTCGCCTGGATTGCTCGACACACCCTGGGCACTTCATTGCGCGCCCTGATTTTCTGGCCGGCCCTCGCGGGCACTGCGCGGATCGTTCTGATCGCTGCATTCGCGCGAGAGATGGGAGCGCGGCGACTTGGAGCTACTCTCGCAGCACTGCTTGCCGCAACGCCAGCCGTCTGGTGGGTAATCGATCACCAATTCGCGATGAACGCACTGGAGCCGCTGTTCTGGATGGGGTGCGCGTACGTGATCCTGCGCATGATCCGGACGGGCAGCACAAAGTGGTGGCTTGTGTTCGGCGCCCTGGCCGGCGTGGGGCTGGAAAACAAGTATTCGATTGCGATCTTCGCGTTTGCGCTCGTGCTGGGGCTCCTGCTCACATCACAACGGAAGCTGCTTTTCACGCCCTGGATACTCGCTGGCGCCGGAATCGCTTTTTTGATCTTCCTGCCGAACTTGATTTGGAACGTCCAGCACCACTGGCCATTTCTCGAATTGATGCACAACATTCGCGTGACCGGCAAGGATGTGATCCTTCCTCCCGTTGCGTACTTTGTAGAACAGATTTTGATGATGAATCCGCTGACTTTTCCGTTCTGGCTGGGCGGACTGCTGTTCTACTTCTTTTCGGACGACGCAAAACGTTATCGCGCATTCGGGTTCGCGTTCCTCATCACGGTCGGCTGCTTCTTGATGATGCATGGGAAGGACTACTATTCAGCGCCCGCTTACGGACTTGTGCTGGCGGCAGGCGGAGTGGCCGCCGAACGTCTGGCCTTCTCGCGCGGCCAAAAGGTGCAACGCGTGGTGAAGCGAGCGAGCTTCGCGTCGCTGCTAATCAGCACGATCGTCCTGCTGCCGATTGTGCTTCCGGTCCTGCCGTTGGACGCATTCGTTCGCTATCAATCGGATCTAGGGATCAAGCCCGCGAGGACGGAGCGTAGTTTCGAGGGTGCGGTTCTGCCGCAATATTATGCCGACGAGCTTCCATGGGAGAACATGTTCGCGGCGGTTGCTCGCGTTTATCGGTCGCTTACGCCAGAAGAGCAGCGAAAAACGGCCATTTTCTGCGACAACTACGGAGAGGCTGCGGCTGTTGACTTCTTCGGCTCGAAATACGGATTGCCGAAGGCGATTAGCGGACATCAGAACTACTTCCTGTGGGGGCCACGCAACTACACGGGCGAGATCGTAATCCTGGTGGGAGAGAGCGAGGCCGATGTGCGCACCGAATTCGCGTCGGTGCAAATCGGAGCCAAACAGAGCACCCATTACGCGTTCTGGTACGAGAATCAGCCGATTCTTCTGTGCCGAGGACTGAAGTGGAACCTAGAAACCGGCTGGTCACGAGTGAAACATTGGCGGTAAACGGAAACCAGGACTGTCATGAAGGCAGCGCGTGAGGGGTCGAGGTTTTCGGATCTCGGATTTCCGCCACGCTCAACTCTGACGAGAGCACAAGTGCTATGATCCCGACCATCGCTGCGTTTCTCGCGCGGCAACGGAGGGGACCCATGGCGATGGCAGAGCCGGGGCTTAAACCCGACTCACACTGGTACTTTTTCCTGGCGTACTTCTTTGGCGGTGCTTTTCTGGTGAATGCGGTGCCGCATTTCGTTCAGGGCGTGTCGGGACGGTCGTTCCCTTCTCCGTTTTCGTCGCCGCCGGGCAAGGGCTTGTCGTCTCCTACGGTGAACGTGCTATGGGGCACGGCGAACGCGGTGGTCGGATATTTTCTGGTGTGTTACGTCGGAGCGTTTCATATCCGCAGCATTGCGGACGTGCTTGTCGCCGGAGCAGGCGGCTTGCTGATGGGGCTAATGCTGGCCCATAGCTTCGGACGCCTATACGCTGGGACGAAATAGAGCCGAAGCCCACGGCACAAAAACCGTGCCGTGGCTA
>JBOGNK010000212.1:0-17614 GCA_050747085.1 Candidatus Acidiferrales bacterium | reverse complement strand
GAGCAGCGCTACTCGAAGTCCCAACGATTCCGCGCGCAGTGACTCCGATTCCCAATCTTGCGCGAGCGCCGCGAGAAAGCCGGTGCCCTTGCTGCTCGATTCGTTGAGCAGTTCGTCGCCGCGATTCCCGTAGTAACCGACCGCAGATGCCGCGACCAAAACTCGAGGCTTTCGCCGGAGTCTTGCGATAGTGTCAACGAGAATCCGCGTCGAATTCACTCGGCTTTCGCGCAGGATTTTCTTTCTCGCTTCGCTCCATCGCGCGTCGGCAATGCCCGCGCCGGCCAGATGAAGGATTGCTTCTGTCCCTTCCATGCCCTCTGCGTCGATGAATCCGAAGGCGGGATCCCAGCGAACGTCTTCCTGCGAATAACTTCGTCCCGGACGGACGAACCTATTGACCTGATGCCCGTCAGCGCGCAACGCGCTTGCGGCAGCCGTACCGACCAGCCCGGACGCGCCTGATATCAGGATTCTCACTGCTTTTGCCTCGTCTACTGCTGGCGACTCGTTTCCGAGCAGCAGCCCCGCACCGAATGGCCAATCGATACAGCATTCTCGGACTCCCGAGTCGTGCCAGATTCAGTTAGAATCTGATGTTTGGTGCTAAATCGGACACGCACATATTGCATTTGCCTCCTAGCGGCCATTCTCGTGACCGCCGCGCTGCCGCCCTCTATTGCTTCGCGCGGAAGGCCGAAACAGGATTTGCGCGGATTCATGCCCTCACATACATCGGCAGAACGCAAACTGGAAGATCGCTTCCAGGCTATTCCCGATAGCACACACGTCGAAGCGGATTTGCGCTATCTGACAAGCGCGCCGCATCTGGCCGGAACCGAAGCGAGCCATCGCGTCGCCGAATGGCTGTGCGATCAGTATAAGAGCTTTGGTTTCGACGCGCAGATCGTGACTTATAGCGCGTGGATCCCTCTACCGCGCGAAATGAAAATTGAACTCGTCGCGCCAGAACGAAGAGAGCTCGGCTCGCGCGAGCAAGCCTACAGTGGAGATAAGGACACGTCGAACCCCAATGTTCCGCCGGGATTCAATTCGTATTCGCCATCGGGCGACGTCACGGCGCCTGTCGTTTACGCGAATTACGGAACGGAACAGGATTATCGCGCGCTCAAGTCGCTCGGCGTCAGCGTCGAGGGCAAGATCCTGCTCGTCCGGTACGGACGAGTATATAGAGGTATTAAGGCAAAGCTTGCCGAGGAGCACAAAGCTGCAGGCTTGTTGCTCTTTTCCGATCCCGCGGATGACGGATACGTTATGGGCGATCCGTACCCGCGCGGGCCGTGGCGCCCCTTGAGTGGCATCCAGCGCGGCTCGATTTTATACACGCAGTTTTATCCGGGCGACCCGCTAACACCTGGCGTGGCGGCAACAGCGAATGCGAAACGTGTTCCACCGGCGGCCGCGTCGAATTTGCCGCAAATCGTGACGGCATCAATCAACGCACAGGACGCCTCTGTAATTCTGGGCGATCTTAGTGGTCCGCAAGTATCGCGTGACTGGCAGGGCGGATTGCCTGTGACATATCACATCGGTCCCGGTGAGGCGCAAATCCACCTGAAAATCTCGATGAACTACCAGCAACGGTCGATTTATGACGTGATCGCGAAACTTCACGGGACGGACGACAATTCTTGGGTGATCCTTGGGAATCATCACGACGCGTGGGTTTTCGGCGGCGCCGATCCGGGCAGTGGCACGACGGCAATGCTGGAAGCGGCGCGAGCGCTCGGAAATCTGGCGCGCTCCGGCTGGACGCCCCGGCGAACAATTGTGATCTGCGAGTGGGATGCGGAAGAGCCAGGCCTCATCGGGTCAACAGAATGGGTGGAAGACAACATTGCTGCGCTACGAAAAAAAGCCGTCGCGTATATCAACACGGATGTTGGAGTCACCGGAACGAACTTCAATGCGGCCGCCACACCATCACTGAACCAACTGGTTCGCGAGGTGATAGAGGACGTAAAAGACCCGAACTCCGGGCAGAGCGTTTACGACGTCTGGCGCGGCCGGTCATCGGAGTTGAATCAACCACCCGAGCCTCAGCAGAAGCCCGCCGAGGCGTCTCCCACGCTGAGCGCAAATTCTTCCGAGAATATCCCTCTCGCCGCTCTGGGCGCAGGTTCAGACTTCTGCCCGTTCTTCGATCACGCCGGCATTCCGTCGATGGACATCAGCTTTACCGGCTCTTACGGCGTGTACCACTCGATGTTTGACGATTTCTATTGGATGAAGCATTTTGGCGATCCCACGTTCCAGTACGAAGCTGCGCTCGCGCGTGTTCTTGGCATTTTAGCCCTGCGACTCGACAATGCGGATATCTTGCCTTTCGATTATCGCGACTACGCCACGGATATCACGGACGCTACGGATGCTCTTTCGGCGACGGGAAATCTTAAGCAAGATGGCCCAAATCCTGATCGAGATCAGGATTTGCCGGGCTTGTCCGATGCCGCCGGAAAGTTCGCCAATGCCGCCACGCTTGCGGCCCAGGCACTGCAATCAACTCGTCCCGGCACCCTGACAGCAGATCAGCAAGCTGCGATCAACCGGGCGCTCGTCGACGTCGAGCAAGCGTTTCTTTCGGCGAACGGACTTCCCGGCCGCCCTTGGTACAAACATACTATATTCGCGCCGGGCAGTGATGCAGGCTATGCGGCGGAAATCTTTCCAGGAGTAACGGAATCGATGAACTCCGATCCTGCGATATTCGCAGCGCAACTGAGCGTGCTCGAGGACGCATTGCGTCGCGCTACAGCAGAGCTTAACGATGTGATACGGCTCGCTGCAGCGCCAAATTGATTGACAGCATCTCGGCTGCTTCGTCACACTAAGGCCGTTTTGGCCTTCCTGTTGAACGCATGCAATTCGTGTTCAGTACGCCAAAGTGGCCGAGCTTCGCATTGGCCGTATATAGCGCCCGCACGTTCTTGCGCTCTTAACGGGAAGGCGCAAAGGAGATTTACTTGCGACCAGATGGACGCAGGCCGGACGAACTGCGCTCCGTAAAAATTACACCGGATTTCATCACGCATGCGGAAGGAAGCGTGCTGATTGAAGCTGCCAATACGCGCGTGATCGCCACAGCGACCATTGAGGACGGCGTGCCCTCCTTCCTGAAAGGCGCCGGTAAGGGATGGGTCACCGGCGAATACGGAATGTTGCCTCGTGCAACCGAGGACCGCACGCCGCGCGAAGCGGCACGCGGCCGGCAATCGGGACGCACTCTCGAGATTCAGAGAATGATCGGGCGCACGTTGCGCGCAGTGACTGATTTGAAAGCGCTGGGCGAGAGGACAGTGTGGATCGATTGCGACGTAATACAAGCGGATGGCGGGACACGGACTGCTTCTATCACCGGCGCATTCGTCGCCACCGCTTTGGCCTTTCAGCGTCTTGTGGCCGCGGGAATCCTCCGCAACGTTCCGCTGACGGACTCGGTCGCGGCAACCAGTGTGGGGATCGTCAAAGAAGAACTACTGCTCGACCTAGTTTACGAAGAAGATTCGAGCGCGCAGGTGGACATGAACGTCGTAATGACCGGCAATGGCCGCCTGGTAGAAGTGCAGGCGACGGCGGAAGGCCGGCCATACACAATCCAGGAAATGCAACGGCTGATGGAACTGGCGGCGAGCGGTATCCGCAGGCTGACAGACGTGCAGCAGGACGTGCTGCACATGAACTTCAGCGCCCGGCGATGAGATCCTGGGAACAGTCGCCACGCGCGTGACAGTTCACGCACGCACGCCCCGTATCGTCCTCGCGTCTTCGAATTCAGGGAAGCTGCGCGAATATCGCGAAATGGCCGCGGGCACCGGCATCAAGGTTGATCTACTCGTGAATTTCCATGATGTTCCGGAATTCGACGAGACAGCGCCAACGTTCGCGGAGAACGCCGTGGGAAAAGCCCTGCACTACAGCCGATTCTCTCCCGAACTTGTGCTGGCGGATGATTCAGGACTTGTAGTGCCGGCGCTTGGTGGCGCGCCTGGAGTGCGGTCGGCGCGATACGCCGGTCCTGGCGCTACCGAAATGGATCGTTACCGGAAGTTACTGCACGAAATGGAGGGTCGCGAAGGCCATGAGCGGGACGCGAGATTTGTTTGCGTGATCGCGGCTGCGCAACGCGGCAAGTCATTGCTGGTCGTCTCCGACCAGGCGGAGGGCTTGCTAACCGCGGAGCCTTTCGGAGAACGCGGTTTCGGATATGATCCTATTTTCTTCTTCCCCCAGCTTGGCCGCACGTACGCCGAACTCAGTGCAGTAGAGAAGAACACGTATAGTCACCGCGGGAAAGCATTTAGAAAGGCTTTGAAGTTCCTCGCAGGTCCAATTAGCACGTTATAAGCGTCCGCGTCTTTCACGCCGTTCTTGCATCAAATCACAAATGTATTGCTTCGCCGCATCGTGAGCGCTAAAAAAGGAAGAACTTTCCCCGGAGGTGACTGTGTCGGCCCCGACCGCCGCGAAACTCGAACCACTGCTGCATTCCCGCATGAATGAGGCGCGAGCGCGTACCGATATGCTGTTTGATCTTCTGACAGCCGACTCGCTTTACGATCGCCCAATTCCCGAGCGGCACCGCATGATTTTTTATCTGGGGCATCTGGAGGCGTTCGATTGGAATCTGCTTTCCCAACCCTTGGACCTCGCTTCGAATAATCCGGAATTCGACAAGCTGTTTGCATTCGGGATCGATCCTGTTGGAACGGGTCTGCCTACGGACGCGCCAGACGATTGGCCGAGGATCGCGCAAATCAAGCAGTATAACGGAACGATTCGCCGCGTGCTGGACGATGGGGTGTGTAACTCGAGGGCCTTTGAAACGGGTTCTCCTCTCGCAGATGGCATTCTGCTGAACGTTGCGATCGAGCACCGCCTGATGCACGCGGAAACGCTTGCGTATTTGCTGCACAACATGCCCTTGGATCGAAAGGTTCCGCAACCCGCGCCAGCATTGGATCCACATCCGGAACCGAAGCAGCGGCTGGTGGAAATGCCCGCGGGTGTGGCCACGCTCGGCCTAAGCAGAGATGGCGGAGAGTTTGGCTGGGACAACGAGTCCGAGCGCGCGAACATTTTTGTGCCAGCCTTCGCGATAGGCACGTTTCCGGTCACGAATGCGGAGTATTTGAAGTTTGTAGAGGCTGGCGGATATCAGGAGCCAAAATACTGGAGTAACGAAGATTGGAAGTGGCGACACCAGGAGCAAATCGATCATCCTCATTTCTGGCTACAGCGTTCGGAATTGACGACCGGCGATCCGAACGTCCATTGGGAGTACCGAACGATGTTCGGCACGGTCGCGCTTCCACGTTCCTGGCCCGTTTTCGTCAGCCACGCCGAAGCAAGCGCGTTTTGCCGCTGGGCAGGCAGGAAATTGCCGACCGAGGCGCAATGGCATCGTGCTGCTTATGGCACGACAAAAGGGTTAGAGCGCTCGTATCCATGGGGGGAACAGGAACCTGACAGCTCTCGCGGCAATTTTCATCACGAGAGATGGACGGCATCTCCCGTGGACGCTCATCCCGCGGGCGCCAGCGCGTTTGGCGTCCAGGATCTTCTGGGAAACGGATGGGAGTGGACTTCGACTCCGTTCGGTCCGCTGCCGGACTTTAAGGCATTTTCGTTTTATCCCGGCTATTCAGCAAATTTTTTTGACGGGAAACACTTCGTCATGAAGGGCGGCTCGCAACGGACGGACTCGTGCATGTTGCGGCGGTCATTCCGGAATTGGTTCCAGCCGAATTACCCTTACATCTACTCGACGTTCCGCTGCGTGGAGGAGTAGCCATGAGTTCCTCTCCCCGTATGATCAGCGGCGAGCTGTCCAGCGCGCTCGTCGAATTTTCTTCCGAAGTAGTGACCGGGTTGAGCCAAGCTGGGCAGAAAGAAATTCCCTCGAAATACCTGTGGGACGAAATCGGCTCGACCCTGTTCGACGCTATCTGCCAGCTTCCGGAGTATGGCTTGAGCCGCGCAGGCATGCGCTTGTTGCAGAAACATTCCGCTGAAATCGTAGGGAGGCTTTGCAGCCCAGTGATCGTTGCTGAGCTTGGCAGCGGAACGGGACAGAAGACACGATGGCTTCTGGAAGCTCTCGCGCGCCGCCAGAGGGTGAATTATTACCCGATCGACATTTCGCAGTCGGCGCTGCATCGTTGCGAGACGGAACTAAGCCAGATCGAGATGGTCAGTATTGTGGGATTCGAACGCGCCTATTTGGAAGGTCTCAGCGAGGTGGCGGCACGGCGATCTCAAGACGAATCACTGTTCGTTCTCTTTCTTGGCAGCACTATCGGGAATTTCGATCGGTCCGCGGGAGAGAGTTTTTTGCAGCGAGTTCGCGAGATTCTGCGCCCCGGCGATTCCCTGCTTCTGGCCACCGATCTCGAAAAACCGGTGGCGCAACTGCTGCTTGCTTACGACGATCCAGCGGGGGTCACGGCCGCATTCAACAAGAACCTCCTCGCGCGCATGAATCGCGAGCTCGACGCCGACTTTGACCTATGCCGATTCCAGCATATTGTTCGATGGGATGAATCGGAGCGCCGTGTCGAGATGCATCTGCGGTCGACGGCATGGCAGCGAATCACAATTCGCAAAGCGGGCTTTCGTTTCTACCTGCGCGAGGGCGAGACGATTTGGACGGAAAGCTCGCACAAGTACGATCCGGAGGAAGCCGTTGCGCTGGGCCGCCGGACCGGCTTTCGCTGCGCCGGCCAGTGGCGCGACGACGAGTGGCCATTCGCGCAGACTCTTTTTCTAGCTGAGTGATCTTCTTCTCCGGCTCCGCGCCCGGCAAGAATAGCGCATGTGCTATAGTTTTCGCTCATGGCGAAGCCCAAGAAGCTCGCGGCGAAAATCAGCCGTCTAGCGAAGTCTGCCGCCGCACGCATCGCGAAGCCGACGAAACCGAATGGACCGAAGCCATCTGGCAAACGTGGAACGGATCCTGCGCGTGTCCGCGCCATTCTGCAGAAGCTCCATGAAGCGTACCCGGCCGCCACCTGCGCTTTGAAGCACGAGAATTCGTTTCAACTTCTGATCTCTACGATTCTCTCGGCACAATGTACCGACACACGGGTGAACCAGGTGGCAGCCACACTGTTCCCAAAATACCCGACCCCGCAAGCGTTCGCTTATGCGAATCCCGCTGAACTCGAGAAGGAAATTAGGCCGACCGGCTTTTTTCGCAACAAGACCAAATCGATAATGGGGGCCAGTAAGAAGATCGTCGAGGACTTCGCCGGAGAAGTGCCGAAATCGATGGACGAGCTGCTGACATTGCCGGGCGTGGCACGCAAGACAGCGAACGTCGTGCTCGGCACAGCATTCGGGATAGCCGTCGGCGTTGTTGTCGATACACACGTCCAGCGCGTTTCCGGGCGACTTGACCTGACGAAAAATGCCGAGCCAAAAAAGATCGAGCAGGACTTGATGCGAGTGATTCCACAGGGAAAATGGATCCTCTTCTCGCACCAATTGATCTGGCACGGGCGGCGCGTTTGCCAGGCGCGGAAGCCGAGATGCATCGAGTGCAACCTCGAGCAAATCTGTTATTCGAGGGATAAGACCGTCTAACGCGTTGCAAACAAGTTCAGGCCGGAGAGAAAAGAGAAAACAGAACGTTGCCGCGCCGGTTATTCATGGCCGTTTCGTCTCTAGCGCAGGACCCACTCGGTCGGCCGGCCCACAAAGGAAAACGCAACCCGTTGTCCGGGCGTTCCGGGCCATTCCACCTGAGTTGCCTTAGCTTTTCCCACAGTCTGCTGGCCATTCCTGGCATGAAACACGTCAACGATATCGCCTTCCTTCAACGGCGGCGCGTACGCGCACAGAAATCCCGTCGCACTTACCGCTTCCGTTGGCGTCAGCACGTCGGCCGGACCTGAAGTCGAATCGGCCGAACGTAGGCGCAGCATCACCCGCAACCGCACCCGTGGTTCGTTCTTGTCACCGTTGAGACCGCCATCGATCAGCCGCGACAATTTCTTCTCCAACAGATCGAAATCAACTGGCTTTTGTATGAAGTCCTTCGCTCCCAGCGATTCGCAGAAATCCTTGTAATTTGAGCTGGACTCTCCGGAGATAATAAGGATTGGAATGTGTTGAGTAAAACTGAGCGACGAAATGGTCTGACACACTTCAAAGCCGGAGTATTTGGGCATCATCAGGTCCAGGAGAATGGCGTCCGGCTTCTTTTCCAGCGTGATTGCCAGAGCCTCCTCCGGAGAACCTGATTCGATAATCTCGTATGAGTTTCTCAAGCGAAAGCGGAGCAGTTTCCGTACCGATTCGTCGTCGTCGATCACGAGCAGCTTCTTCATCGTTTCTCCTAGTTCACAACTAATTGCGATGCTGGTTTCGGATCACCTTCCCGATTTCTATCCGAGAGGTGAGGCGCGGCCTTTGACAGAGACCCCTCGACTGCACGCAACAGCGTTTCGCGAGCGAACGGCTTCCGCAGGACCACCAAACCCGGCTTGAGATTCCCCTTTGCTTCAATAGCGCCGTCTGTGTAGCCAGACATGAAAAGGATGCGCATCTCTGGACGTTCGGGCGAAAGTTTGTTCGCCAGATCGCCGCCGCTCATTCCCGGCATAATGACGTCCGTGAGCAGCAGATCGATGACCAGCGACCGGTCTGCGGCAATTTTCATGGCTTCGACGGCGTCGGCCGCTTCGAGGACCCTATAGCCGACTTTGTCGAGCATCGTCCGAGTGAGCTTTCGAAGCGAGTGCTCGTCCTCGACAACGAGAATCGTGCGCACGCCATCGCAACGTTGGGCGCCTGGCCTTTCGCTCGCCGCCTCTTCCACCGCCCCCGCAGCGAAAGGCAGAAAAACTCGGAACGTTGTGCCTTTCCCGCGCTCGCTGTCGACCCAAATGTAGCCGCCACTCTGTTTTATGATGCCGTACACGGTCGCGAGACCTAGTCCAGTGCCTTTGCCCTTCTCCTTCGTGGTGAAAAAAGGCTCGAAAATATGTGACTGCGTTTCCGCGTCCATTCCGATGCCGGTGTCGCTCACGCTCAAGATGATGTAGCGACCAGGAACAACGTAACGATATCGTCGAACGTCCTTGTCCGTGAGTTCGCCATCGATGGTTTCGATGCGCAGTTCGCCGCCGCGCGGCATTGCGTCGCGTGCATTCACCGCGAGGTTCATCACGACTTGCTCAAGCTGGCCGCGGTCCGCCTTTACCGTCCCGATACCACGATGCACGTCGAATTTCAGGGCAATATCCTCACCAATCAGTCTTCGCAACATCTTTTCCATATCTAGAATGATCGCGTTCAAGTCGAGAATCTTTGGCTCCAAGACCTGTTTGCGGCTGAAGGCGAGGAGCTGCTGGGTGAGAGTCGCCGCCCGCTGGCCTGCTTTACCGATCTCATCAACCGGCTCTCGCAATGCGTCTCCCGGAGGAATGCTGTCCTGTAGAGCCTCGGTGTATCCGATAATCACGCCGAGCAGATTGTTAAAGTCGTGCGCCACGCCACCGGAAAGCTTGCCGACCGCCTCCAGCCGCTGCGAGAGAACGAGTTGTTGCTCGAGTGCGCGGCGCTCTGTCACATCGCGGTTCACTACGACGAGCTTCTCGACGTTGCCGGCCGCATCGCGGACGGCACTAGCCGTGGATTCAAGCACATGCCATTCGCCGTTCTTGTGTCGCACGCGGTATTCCAGGCAACGCCCTACACCGGTAATTGCTGCTTCCTTTGCGGCTGCTTTTACGGCTTGGATGTCGTCGGGGTGAATCTGCTCGTACGCTGAGACCTGCTCGAGTTCTTCACGTGAATAGCCTAGTACCCTTTCATATGAGGGACTGTTGTACAGCCGGCGGCCGTCCACTGTGACTACCGCGATCATGTCGACTGCGTTCTCGCCGATCAGCCGAAAAAGCTCTTCCTGGGCGATCAGGTGCATCCGGAAACGGTGAATTTGCCATTGCTGATAAATTACGTATACGGAAAATAGCAGAACCATTCCCACAAGCGATCGAGTCGCCGTGTGGAAGTTGATCTCCTCAAATATGCTTCTTTGTAGAACATACACCGTGACTGAGAAGGAGAGTATGCCGATCGTCAGAATCAGCGTTACCGCGACACCGGAAAACGATAGCAGCCATTGCTTTCGCTCGACCCGCGTCAGACCCTTGCGTAAGGCCGCTGGATCCAAGCTCGCGAACGAAGACGGACCACGACTGTTTACTTTGCTGCTTGCGTGCAAGAGACCTTTCCCCCTGCCGAATTGCCGTTTGGCATAAATCGCCGGAAAAAGTCGTGCACCTGGGTTGCCAAGAATAGTGGCTGCGCGGAATGCGCCCGCTCTAACCTACAGGCGGCGTGACGTTTACGGGCGAGCCAACTCGACGGTTGGCGCTGGTGCGACAAACTGTACCGAAACGCAAAAAGTGCGCCGCAGGGAACCACTTCCCGGCTCAGCAAATGAGTTATAGGTCCGGCCCTATGTCGGAATTTCTGCCGTGCCCTGCCAGCAACACAACCAGAGGCAGAGTGCCCGCGATGGTTTCAGCCAGACATTTGGCCTCTGTTTGAGTCTTTCGACCTCAGTGCGCGATTGATTACACTCGCCACCTTGCCAAAAGTAGTCGGAATACCTTATTCACAATTCTCACGGGTCCTCTTACTTTCACAAGTGGTTCTAGTTTTTGGCAGCGGCTGTTCCGAGACATTCGGCTTCTAGAATTGGTTTCTTAAGGCGTAGCACGCCTCCACGACAAACCGTCGCGCCAGATCCGATGGTGTATATCCCTCACGGCGCGTCAATCAACCAAAGAAGAGCACATGTCCGACGATCTTCCAGCGGCACTCCCGAACGCTTCCACATCGGCCTGTTGCGGCGAAGTCAGCACCGTCTTCGCCTGGGTTCGGGATTACGTCTCGTTGACAAAACCTGAAGTTAACACACTGATTCTCGTCACCACCGCAGCCGGTTTTTATCTGGCCTCTCTGGCCGACTCCGCTCCCGTTTCCCCGCTCAGACTCCTGAGCACAGTCGCGTCCACATTGCTTCTCGCCAGTGGCGCCGCGACGCTGAATCAGGTGATGGAGCATCGGTACGACGCGCTGATGAGGCGCACTCTGCGTCGACCGATTGCGGCCGGACGCATTGCCCCCACGCGTGCGTTCTTGTTCGGTGTCAGTCTCGCGTGTGCAGGAGCCGTCTGGCTGTTCCTCGCAGTGAACGCGACAGCCGGCTTTCTCGGGCTCCTGGCCCTGTTCATATATTTGCTTCTGTACACCCCCTTCAAGCGCAAAACGCCGTTCTGCACCTCGGTTGGTGCTATTGCTGGTGCTTTGCCCGTTTTGATCGGTTGGTTCGGCTGCGGAGGGAAGTTCCAGGCGCAAGCGCCACTCTTATACGCGGTTCTTTTCCTTTGGCAGTTCCCGCACGTGATGTCGATCGCGGCGCTCTACAGGGCCGATTACGAACGCGCCGGTTATCGGATTGTTCCGCGTGACGGAACCCCGGGCTTTTCGGCTTTGTCGACGATTTGCCCATGTTCAGCACTGCTTGTGCTGATCGTGTGGCCGGCGCTCTTCCAGGGCAAACTGCTACTGCTCGCCGCCTGCATTCTCGGTTTGACCTTTCTGCTGTACGGAATTCTCTTTGCCGTTCGTCGCACTGCTGTTGCCGCCCGCCGGTTGCTGGCGTTTTCAATTGTATATGTGCCGCTGGCTTTAGGTCTGCTGATTCTAATTGAGAAGTACCGCGTTCCACTTCGCTAGAGGAGCGAAACTTGGCAACGGCGACCATCGAACAACGTCTCGAGGAACTCTGGGAGACTCCGAAAACGCTGTACGGGAAGCTCTCAACCGTCGACCACAAAGAAATTGGGTGGCGATACATCGTGACCGCGATGGTTTTTCTTGTCTTGGGCGGCGTCGAGGCCCTGATCATGCGCCTTCAGTTGGCTGGCCCCAACGGACACTTGCTCGGCCCCGAGACCTACAACCAGTTTTACACGATGCACGGCACGACGATGATTTACTGGTATGCCTTTCCGATCCTCGCAGGCTTCGGCAACTATCTGGTGCCGCTGATGATTGGCGCTCGCGACATGGCGATGCCGCGCTTGAACGCGTTCAGCTACTGGACCTTCCTCTTTTCGGGACTATTCCTCTACGCGAGCCTGCTACTCGATAACGCTCCTCACGCCGGCTGGTTCGCATTCGCGCCCTATACGCTGACGCAGTACTCCCCAGGGCTCGGAATGGACTTCTTCGCACTCGCGCTCGTACTCCTGACCGTCTCGACAACCGCCGGGGCAATCAATTTTCTCGTCACGATTTTCCAACTTCGCGCACCGGGAATGACGATCAGCAAGATGCCCCTGTTCATGTATAGCTCCCTCACGACCTACTTTTCGGTCGTGTTTTCGCTCCCCGCTCTCACTGCAGCTCTCCTTTTTCTTGAACTCGGCCGCAAGTGGGGATTTCCCTTCTACAACACGGCGCTCGGCGGACACGCTCTCCTTTGGCAGCAGCTCTTCTGGTTCTTTGCTCATCCATGGGTTTACATCATCTTCATTCCCGCTACCGGAATGATTTCCATGATGGTGCCCACGTTCGCGCGCTACCCGATTGTTGGTTATCCCTACATTGCGATGGCGACGATCTTGACGGGTTTCGTAGGGTTCGGCGTCTGGTTGCACCACATGTTCGCGGTTGGCGCACCGCATATGTCTATGACTGCGTTCAGCGCGGCCAGCATGATGATTTCCGTTTTTACTGCGATTCAAGTCTTCGCCTGGATCGCTACGTTGTGGAAAGGGCGTCCGGTTATGACTACGGCCTTCCTCTTCGTCCTCGGATTCATCGCATTGCTTGTGATCGGGGGATTGAACGGCGTCGTCACCGCAGTCATTCCGGTGGATTGGCAGCTTACGCAAACATACTGGCTACCCGCCCACATTCACTACGTCATCATCGGAGGGAATCTATTCCCCGTATTTGCTGCCTTTTATTTCTGGATGCCCAAAATCACGGGTCGAATGATGAATGAGACCGCGGGGAAATGCAGCTTCTGGCTGATGTTCATCGGCATGAACGTCGCATTTTTCCCGATGCAACTGCTCGGCATCATCGGTATGCCTCGACGCATTTACACCTATTTGCCACACTTGGGCTTTTCCGGCATGAACCTGACGGCGACGATCGGTGCGTTCATTCTTGGGTTCGGGATCGCGATCAGCATCGTCAACTTCTTCGCCAGTTCTCGCACGGGGGCGATCGCCGGAAACAATCCGTGGAACGCCGACGGTCTCGAGTGGAGCATCGCTTCACCCCCCAAGCCGTACGGCTTCGTTCGCATCCCGACCGTCGTTTCGCGCCATCCGCTTTGGGATGACCACGACGAATATTACGACCCGAACGACGAACGCGTTTTCGATCAGGATCGCTTCACGCTCAGCACAACCTGGCGGGATGCCGAACCCGTCTCGCTTGCGCGGATGCCGGAAGATACGGTCACACCTCTGCTGCTCGCGCTAACTATCTCGCTCGCTCTCGTCGGCATTCTGCTGACGAATCTCTGGATAGCGCTGGCCGGCGTGATCCTGTCGTTCGCCGCGGAGATCGCATGGCTTTGGCCCAAGCATCCGCCCAAAGTGATGGTCGAACCGCAGAACGAGAGGGTGCCCGCATGAGCGTCGGGACGATCGGAAACCTACCGCTTCCGCTGCGACGCGAACCGTTTCCGGTGAACGATCGGCGGGGCAGCTTCGGCATTCAGCTATTCATCGCGACCGAGGCGACTCTCTTCATCATGCTGTTTGCCACCTATTGGTACCTGGCGAAATCGGCGCCTCAATGGCCGCCAGACGAGCCGCCGAAGCTGCACTACTCGATTCCGATGCTCGCGATTCTGCTGGCGAGCAGTGTTGTGCTGCACTGGGGCGAAAAACAAATTAAGAAGCACCGCATCCGCGCGGGAATGATGGGCCTGGTGATCACCATCCTGATGGGAATCGTTTTCCTGATCCTGTCGGTGTTCGAATATAGCGAGCACCTTGGGACGTTGATGCCGACGAAGGACGCCTACGCCGCGATTTTCTACACAACCACCACGCTTCACGCGGCGCACGTGGTGCTTGGACTGTGCATGCTCTCATTCGTACTGCTCTTGCCCTCGGTGGAGCCCAGGGCGGGCACGCCGCACCGTCCTTATCACAACGCGGCCCTTTACTGGCACTTCATCGATACCGTCTGGTTGTTTGTAATCATTTTTTTCTATGTAATCCCGAATCTACGCAGATGAATAACCAACACACTTCCGCGGTTCAGAATATTCATGGACGCAAGCTGTGGTTCGGCCTGGCGGCGACGCTCGCGGCGTTTTCAATCGATGGCTATTTGGCCTTCGTCATCACATGGCGCACCTGCTTCATTGGCCACGGCCAATTGGGCGCTCTCTCGCTTGGCGGCGTTCGCTGGCTGCTTGTGGGCATCACGATCGGCTTGTTTGTGCTTTCGGTGATCGGCGGCATCACGTCCTACGGCCATTGGAAGCAACTCTCCGACGAACGTGAGATGCGCCATGCCGAATCGTCGGGAACCGCGGAGTTCGTGGCCATGTTGAGTGTGCTGGCCAGCATTGCGTTGTCGGTCGGAATCGTATGGCTCAGTTTGCCTCTGATTTTCGTCGATGTTTGCATGAGGGCGCATTGAAAATCACATCTGTCGTTTTGCTTTTGTTCGCCGCCGCATTCGTGCTGCTCGCGGCAGGATGCACGGGAGACAGCATGACGCCCGGCTACGTCACCATCACGGGCGGCAATCCGCACCGCGGGAAAGCCGTGATCGAGCATTTCGGTTGCGGTTCGTGCCACATCATCCCCGGCATTCCAAACGCCAACGGGCTGGTTGGTCCGCCGCTGATCAAATTCGGCCTGCGGACGTTTGTTGCGGGCGAAGTGCCGAACACGCCGCAGAACCTTGTCCAGTGGATCCAGGTTCCGACTTCGATCGAGCCGCACACTGCGATGCCCGTGCTAGGAGTGAACGAACAACAGGCTCGCGATGCAGCGGCGTACCTGTACACGCTTCGGTGACCGCCAACAGCGGTTCGAATCAAGGGGACTGTAAGAAAACGAGGGTTTCACGAATGCATCGTTTCGCCGGATCCAGCCACATTCCATCACGCGAGGAGAAACCAGATGCTCAGCCGAGTCGCTAGGCTTTGTGCCGCTCTTCTTCTGGCAGGTATTGCTCTCTGGACCTGGGCTTGGCCGCATGCCGCGCGCCTGATCGCGCACGCGGACTCGGCGGTAGCCGATTCGGCATTGGGATACGATTCGCCGGCGCAAGCAATGCCTGCTAATGCCGCGTTCCGCTTCGTCAGTCCTGTGCCCAACGGTGAGTGGACCGAACCGGCCGGCGATCTCGCCAACACGCGTTACAGTCCGTTGAATCAAATAACCGTTAGCAACGTCAAAAATCTCCGGCAAATCGCCACTTTTTCTGACGGCATTCCTCACGGCCACGAAGGCCAGCCGCTCGTCGTGAACAACACGATGTACATTGTGACTCCATTCCCGAATAACCTGATCGCGATCGATCTGAAAAATCTGACTGGCCCGGCGAAGTGGACTTTTCAGCCGCATCCGAATCCGGTGGCCGTCGGGAAAGCCTGCTGTGACACAGTCAACCGTGGAGCTGCGTATGCGGACGGCATGGTCGTGTATCAGTTGCTTGACGATCACGTGGTTGCCGTCAACGCTGCAACCGGTAAGCAGGTTTGGCGCACCACGACGGGCAACGTCTACAACGGCGAAACCGCCACTGGCGCTCCGCTCATCGTGAAGGACAAGGTCTACGTGGGAAATTCCGGCGGCGAGTTGGGCGTTCGTGGCAAACTCACCTGCCTCGACCTGAAGACCGGGAACGTTCTCTGGGTCGCTTATAGCCAGGGGCCCGATTCCGACGTCCGCATTGGCCCCGATTTCCACCCTTTCTATAAGAAAGACCAGGGCACGAATCTCGGCGTTAAGACCTGGGGCAACGACCTGTGGCAGCACGGCGGCGGAACGGTCTGGGGCTGGATCTCCTACGATCCCGAACTCAACTTGATCTACTACGGCACGGGGAATCCCGGCGTTTGGGATCCGGATATGCGCCCCGGCTCCGATCATTGGTCCATCACGATTTTCGCCCGTGACCCGGATACCGGCTATGCGCGATGGGCCTACCAGATTGAGCCTCACGACAACTATGACTACGACGAGATCATGGAAAACATCCTCGTCGATATGGACTGGCAGGGCAACCCGCGGAAGCTCCTGTTGCATCCCGCGCGGGACGGTTTCTATTTCGTTCTCGACCGCGGCACAGGCGAGGTGCTTTCCGCTACGAAATTCGTGGATTCGACGAATTGGGCCACCGGATTCGATCTGAAGACAGGGCTGCCTGAGAAGGTTCAGGACAAGGCGACGCATGAAGGCAATGTAACGATGGGCATCTGTCCTTCCTCCACAGGCGCGAAGGAAGTGGTCCCCTCCGCCGTTTCGCCTATCACTGGCTATGACTACATTCCGTCCCACAACACATGCATGAATTATCAGGCGCTGCCCGCCAACTACATTGCTGGAGCCACATTCCTCGGGGCCAGCGTGAAAATGTATGCAGGTCCGGGGGGCTATCAGGGCGCACTTATAGCGTGGGACATCAAGAACGAGAAGCCCGTCTGGACCATCAAGGACCCGAGTTTCCCAGTTTACAGCGGCGTGCTCACCACGGCCGGCAACGTGGTTTTCTACGGCACTCTCGAAGGATGGTTCCGAGCCGTTGACGCGCGCACCGGCGACATTCTCTGGCAATACAAGGTGCCATCCGGAATCATCGGCGATCCGATGACGTATGTAGGCCCTGATGGCAAACAATATGTCGCGATCTATTCGGGCATTGGCGGATGGATGGGCGCAGTTGCCTTCCCAACCATATCCATGACCGATCCGTATGGGGCTTTGGGCGTCGTAGGTGCAATGAATGGGATCAAGCAGGCTAGCCCTCCGGGAAGCAACATTTACATTTTTGTTTCTAACGGAAATTCCTAATCGCTGAAGATGAGGCGAGGCTCCCAGATGCAAATCCGATTCGTAGCAATACTGCTGGCTTTGACGGCTCTAGCTGTTACTGGATGCGAGAATCGCAGCGTCACCGAAGGCGACACGTCCCCGATCAGCCCCACCTCCGCTGCCGTCGGTCCGATTCCTGGAACGAATCAGCCGAATCCAATCGGGCCGACCAGTCCATACATCAATGATTCCGTCGCGCTGCAAGAAGGCCGGCGACTTTTCGTCTGGTACAACTGTTACGGCTGCCACGGCGGCCACGGCGGAGGCGGCATGGGACCGAGCTTACGCAATCAGGATTGGATCTACGGCAATACTGACGCGGACATTTTCAATTCCATTGCCCAGGGCCGCGCCCACGGAATGCCCGCATTGATTGGATAAGAACGAAGGCTCCGATCGGAGGCGAAGTAAGCTCTGATTGGAGGACCGAAGCCGACTTCGGTCGAAAGGAGCCTTCGAATGTTGATTATAGGGTGTGATTACCATCCGAGTTGGCA
>JBOGNK010000211.1:0-4843 GCA_050747085.1 Candidatus Acidiferrales bacterium | reverse complement strand
CCCGAACACCGTGAAGTTGGCCAGCGCTTGTTCGACGTTGCGGCGAAGGGGTACGAATTCCTCCAATTGCTCTGGGAAATGAGACTTTCTCGCGTCGTCGAATAGCGCCGATGAAAATCCTTCGGCGTCGCCGATCGACACAGGCTCAAGCCTGTAAACGCGCTGTCCCCCGGTTCCGACCATCGGTTCCGCTACAAATTTCACCGCGTCACCAAGACCCCTCGTAATGCGCACAACGACACCGAGCCATTGGTCGAGTGGCTCAACGACACGCGCCTTGATGTCCTCTAAATGCTTCTCCGCACGGGCAGAATTGTCCGCGTGTGCTGGCGGGAAAGTTAGGTTTACATCTGGCGAGTTGACGCGTTGCAATATATTCGATCCAGATGCGAACGCGGACTTGGTGCTCGGACTGGCAGGTTGCAATCTAGGGCGTGGCCGGAAGAGCCATCCCAGAAACGCAATAAGGGCCGCTCCCCCCACGCCATCAAATAGAACTTGCCAATGGTTCGATAGCCAGTCCACGGCATCGGATTCTAACATCCCGCACGCGGACCCGGACGGCGCGTGGACCCTTTCCTACTGCTTCTAGTTTTTCGCGATTTGCCCGCGACGCCTAGGCCGCCGCGAGTCATTGCCGTTGAGCCACTCCGATGGGGCTAACTGGTCGAGTGCCGCGTATGTGAACTCGATCATTCCCCTTGCATCGGTAAAATCTTGATCCAATCGGGTGCTGGCATGGAGCAAGCCCACAGTCCGTGTTGGAATGCTGGCTTTGCCTTCTTTGCTTGCGCATAACAGGGCATAGCGACCAGCGCGCCGAATAGCAAGCCAATGACGATTCTGGGTATGCTGGTCACGTCGGGCATGGGCTTGCTCTTTTTTGGTTTCTACTTCACGTACGTCAGTGAAATTTCCCCATTGACGGTGCGCCCAAACGCGGGCGAGATGCGGTTGTCGAGGAGGACTTGATAGACGCCCGGTTGCGCGAGTGGCTGGTGAGTTTCACACGCCGTGGAACGGCACGTATAAATTGGCCGGTTTTGATAAAGAATAAGCAGTGTGATTTTCCCATCCATTCCGCCCATTGACGTAATGTTCGCGTCGATAGCAGCATCCGCCATCGTGTTGTGATTGAAAACCACGTTCCAGCTTTTTCCGGCGCGGGGAGCCACGTCAAATGAACCGTCTACGATTGCCTGTGTGACTGTGTTCGTGGTTGCAACATCTCTGAGCGATGTCAGGCTTGCCGCATTGACGTATGGTTTTGCCCAATTGATCGGGACTGCGAAGTTGAGATTCTGACCGCTGGTGATCGTAGCGACCGAGATTCCTACGACATAGCCAGTCGAGTCGAACACAGCGCCGCCGCTGGAACCCGGACTGATGGGCGCACTCATTTGAATCACGCCGCTGCGAATTCCACTCACAACACCAACTGAAAGCGTGTCCTGTAGACCGAGCGGCGAACCGATAGCAACGACTCTTTGGCCAACCTGTACATCGTCCGAGTCCCCGAGCTTGAGGATTGTCTTTGGGGGAGTGCTGAATCTAATCACGGCAACATCATGGTTCGGATCGTAACCGAGTACGCCTGCAACGTCGCTCATGGTGCCATCGTCGAACTTGCCTGTGGCTTGGAAAGCTCCCCGTATGACGTGATAGTTGGTGATCGCCGTTCCGTCAGGCGACACAACAAAGCCACTCCCGAGACCGCGCTCATGCCCATCACTGTCGTAGCAGAGAATCAGAGCCATACCGCCACGCGCAGCATTAAAGATTTCTTCCGGCGACAAAACGTGCGGGACAACTTCGCGCGCGGGCTGTGGCGTAGTGATCGACTGCGTTGTTTGCGTGGCCGACTGCGCTACGGCGCTCGTCGCAGCTTTATTGGGCGACTTGTCCCAGAAATCGAGGGTGACAATCGCCACGACCGCAACAGCTAGAACGACGACGCCAGCAACCACAGTCGCGTTCTTTCCGTTCCGTCCCGAGGAGCCAGAGACGATGGCGTGTCCGCAAGCCAAGCAGAAGTGCGAATCGTCCGGGAGTTCCTTTCCACATTTCGGACAAAACATATTCTCTCCTTTGACGAGACCGGGCCGGACACGCCGTCAAAAGCAGCAGACGGGAACGCTAACTCCTGGGGGCCATCAGGCCATTGCCGCACTCTCCGCAGAACCGCGTGCCGGGCGTTGAGTACTTCCCACACGGACCCGGTCGAGTTCTCAATTAGGATTTGACCGTCTACAATTTCGTCTACAGCGCTGTGGCGGCAAAACCAGAAGGCTCGTATATCTCATTGAAAAGATTGGTCGGGGCGAGTGGATTTGAACCACCGACCTCCTGGTCCCGAACCAGGCGCTCTAGCCAGGCTGAGCCACGCCCCGACAGGTGGAAACTGCACCGAAGGTAGTCAGGATATCACAGATTTTCGCAGCCGACCGGACGAGTAGCGGTGTGTCAAGCGCGACTTGCGACAGCATCTCCGTCCGCGTATCGCCAAACAAACGCCAAGCTTTAGATCCGCTTACCCAACAAGCCTAATAAGCCCAGCGCAGCAGCACGGCACCGGTGGTGTACCCGGCGCCTACCGCGATCAGCAGCACAAGGTCACCTTTGCGAACGCGTTTCTGTTCGATCGCATCTGCCAGTCCGAGCGGGATTGTTGCGGCCGTGGTATTTCCGAAGCGATCGATATTAATCAGAATCTTCGAATCATCCACACCAAGTCGTTCCTGCATCGCGCGAATGATGCGCAGATTTGCCTGGTGCGGAATAACGAGCGCGAGATCTTTCGTCGAAAAACCATTTCGTTCCAGCACCTGACAAGCCAGTTCGCTCATGCGCCGAACGGCGTACTTGAAAACCTGTTGCCCTTCCTGATGCACGTAATGCATCCGCTTCTCTATCGTTTCGTGCGAAGCGGGTTGGCGGGAGCCACCAGCGGGCATATAAAGGTTGCATCCGCCGGATCCGTCCACGTCATTCGAGAAATCGATAATGCCTTCGCTATCCGAAGCGGCCGGTTCGATCAGCACCGCGCCCGCGCCATCACCGAACAGAACGCACGTAGCGCGGTCCTTGAAATCGAGGATCGACGTCATCACGTCCGACCCGATCACCAGAACTTTCTTATGCGTGCCGGCGCCTACAAATTGCGATCCTACGGTCAGCGCATACACGAACCCTGAACAAGCGGCGGAAAGATCGAAGCCCCAGGCTCTGGTCGCGCCCAGATTGTTCTGGATCAGGCATGCCGTCGCTGGGAACATCATGTCCGGTGTGACGGAGGCGACCACGATCAGATCGATTTCCGCGGGATCCAAATTCTTGGCTGAGAGCAGTTTCCGTGCGGCTTCGGTGCCCAGATGGGACGCCCCGACACCTGGTTCGACGTAGTGCCGCTCACGAATGCCAGTTCGCGTGCGAATCCATTCGTCTGACGTATCGACGATCTTTTCGAGATCGAGGTTGGTCACGACGCGCGGCGGAACGTAGGTTGCAACTCCGGTAATCTTCGCGGCAATGCGTCTGGGCATTCGTTCTCCGTTTGAGTAATGCGCGATTGTATGAAATCCCGCGGCGCAGTGACAAGGAAAAGCAGCCCCGCCCGGCCCGCCGTCATTCGGGATTCGCCATCAGGGTTTACGCGGCACTATCTCATGCCGATAACTGATTTTCGCGGTCTTGCCGACCATGGCCGCCACCGAGCAGTATTTTCCCTGGCTCAAACTGATCGCATCGCGCACAGCTTTTTCATCAAGATTACCGGTCAGACGATAGAGCATTTCGACCTTCGTCCACACTTCGGGAGGCGATGGCGCCCGCTCGCCGGACACAATCACTTCAAGCGATTCCAGCTTCTGCCGCTTTTTCGCCAGGATCATCGCCACATCGACTGCCGTGCATGCCCCCAATGCGCCCAGAAGAGTCTCCATCGGGCCCGGGCCATCGGCATGCGTGCTGCCCGCGTCGAATTGGATCGACTGTCCCGAGGGCATCACCGCCACGAATTTTTCGCCGCCTGCCCACCGGATTGTCGCCGTTTGCATTATGCCTCCCGCCGTAAAAGAAGCGTAAGAGTGTAATACGTTCGGGCCGCGCTCATGCTGCCAATTCAAGCTGCGAATCTGGCCGCGCGCGGAATGCTGAACGGTCGCATGTTATGATGGCAGATCTCTATACCAGCAATCCCGGGGGAAACGATTGGGGCAACGGGAAGGAGTCCGATTGGCCGCACGCATTCTAAATGGTAACGCGATACGCGATCAGATTTACGGCGAGCTGACCGGCGAAATTGCCGCCCTTCGCGGTGCGGGAATACGTCCCGGGCTGGCGGCAGTACTTGTCGGTGACAACCCTGCGTCGAAGCTGTACGTGAACAGCAAAATTGCCGCCTGTGAAAAGCTCGGATTGACCAGTTTCCTGAGTACGCCGCCTGCGTCCATTTCGACCGCCGATTTGCTGGCCATCGTCGATGAACTGAACCGACGAGATGAGGTCGACGGCATTCTCGTGCAAATGCCGTTGCCCCGTCAGATTGATGCGAAGAAAATTCTCGACGCGGTCGATCCGGCAAAGGACGTCGATGGTTTCCATCCCGTGAACGTAGGCAAACTTGTCGCCGGGCGCCCAAACCTGGTGGCCTGCACGCCTGCGGGAGTCATGGAAATCTTGCTGCGCAGCGGCATTCCCCTCGAAGGCGCAAACACCGTCGTGATGGGCCGCAGCGACATCGTCGGCAAACCTATGGCGATTCTGTTGATGCACGCGAATGCGACGGTCACGATTTGCCATTCGAAAACGCGCGATTTGAAGGACGTCGTCAAGGGTGCCGACG
>JBOGNK010000210.1:0-4528 GCA_050747085.1 Candidatus Acidiferrales bacterium | reverse complement strand
ATGATCTCACCGTCCACACCGGCGCCGGCGCCTACGAATGCGGCGAAGAATCCGCCCTGATGGAGTCACTTGAAGGAAAGCGCGGCTATCCGCGCATTAAACCGCCGTTCCCTGCCGTTGTCGGCCTGTATGGATGCCCGACCGTTATCAACAACGCCGAAACGCTGAGCTCCATTCCTGCAATCATTCTGCGCGGGGGCGAATGGTACGCAGGCCTTGGCACGCCGAAAAACGGCGGCACGCGCCTGTACGCGATTTCAGGCCATGTTAATAAGCCGGGGATTTATGAACTCCCGCTGGGCTTCAATCTGAAAAAGCTGATCTACGAAGTTGCGGGCGGCATCCCTGGCGGCAAGAAACTGAAGGCGGTCGTGCCCGGCGGAAGTTCGTGCCCGCTGCTTAGCGCCGACGAAATCGATGTCGCGTTGGATTTCGATTCTGTAGCGAAAATCGGATCGATGCTTGGGTCGGGCGGCACCGTCATTCTCGACGAAGACGCTTGCATGGTCGATTTCGCGCGACGCATCATGCACTTCTACGCGCACGAATCCTGCGGCTGGTGCATCCCCTGCCGCGAAGGAACCGCATGGCTCCGCAAGATGCTCGACCGCTTCCATGAAGGCGGTGGCAGCGAAGAAGACATCCCGCTGATCGACGAGCTTTCGAAGAATATTCTCGGCCGTAGCTTCTGCCCGCTCGGCGACGCCGCCGCCATGCCGACGATCAGCATCGTCAAGAAATGGCGCAACGAATTCGAGGATCATCTGCACGGGAAATGCGCGTACAAAGCCGCGGAAGGAGTTCTTGTTGGCCGCTAAGAGCACGCAGCCCGCACTCGCATCCTCGGCTTCAGACTTGATGCCACGGGTTTCGTGTCAGAGTATGACTTCAGTCACACCGTCACAAAGCCATAGGCGCGACGGCTCTAGCCGCTGGGGCGCGAGGTTGCAAGTTTCGCTCGACTCGGCGCGTAAGATAGGCTTCTAAAAGATGCCCGAAGAAAAACAAATCACCTTCACTCTTGACGGCCGGCAAGTAACCGCGAACGCCGGCACGCTAGTCATTAACGCCGCGAAGGCCCAGGGGATCGAAGTCCCCTCGTTTTGCTATTACCCCGGCCTATCATTGCAGGCCGCCTGCCGCATGTGCCTGGTAGAAGTCGAGAAAATGCCGAAGCTGCAGACCGCCTGCACCCTGGTTGCCAGCGAAGGCATGATCGTTCGTACCGATACGCCCCAGGTGCACAAGGCGCGGAAGGACATGATCGAGTTCCTGCTTTCCAATCATCCGCTCGACTGCCCTGTGTGCGACAAGGGCGGCGAGTGCGAATTGCAGGACATGACCTTCCGCTACGGCCTCGACCACACGCGCTTCGTCGAGGAAAAGCTGCATTATCCGGAAGAAAAATGGTCGCCGCTCGTCTTCTACGACGCTCCGCGTTGCATTCTGTGCTTCCGCTGCGTTCGCGTATGCGACGAGGGCATGGACGTTAAGGCTCTCGGCGTTGGCGCGCGCGGAGTGCAGTCCGTTATCCTGCCGAACACGTCCGGCGCTTTGAACTGCGAAGAATGCGGCATGTGCATCGATATTTGCCCCGTCGGTGCGCTCACCAGCGGCACGTATCGCTACCAAACGCGCCCCTGGGAAATGACCTACGTTCCCAATCCCTGCACGCACTGCTCGAACGGCTGCAAGACGACGCTCAGTGTGCGCAACAACGAAATCCTGCGGGCCAATAATCGCGACCACTCGGGAATTAATGGCGAGTTTCTGTGCGCGAAGGGCCGCTTCGGCTTTGATTTCACTTCGAATCCAGAACGTGTCCGCCAGCCGCTCGTCCGGCGCAACGGCAAGCTCGAACCGGCAAGCTGGGAAGACGCAATCGAGGAAGTCGCGCGCCGATTGAAGCAGGTGCACGAAAAGAATGGCGGCGGCAATGCGATTGGCGTGATCGGCTCCAATCACACCACCAACGAAGAAAATTACCTGCTGAACCGCTTCGCGCGCGCCACCCTGGGTACCAATAACATCGATCACCACCGCACGGCCGATTACGCGGGCTTGGCTGCCGTGCTCGGCCCTAAAGCCGCCGATTCGTCTGCGACGATGAACGACGTCTACACAGCACAGGCCGTCCTGCTGATCGGCAACGACGTCACGCAGCAGAATCCGCTGGTGGCGTGGCAGATCCGCACCGGCGTCCGCCATCACGGGCAGCGGCTGTACGCGATCAACGGCAAAGACAGCAAGATCCATCGCAAGGCGACATTGGGCGTCGAAGTGCCGAAGGACGCCGAGCACAATGCAGTTCGCTGGCTCGCCACCGGTCAGGGCCAATTCGACGCGAACGTCTCTGCCGAGCTGACGAACTTGAAAGCCGCTCTCGAAAAAGAAACCGACGTTCTCATCCTATTCGGCGCGAACATTCAAGGCGCCGCCATCCGCGACCTGGTCGCCTTCGGCTCGCGCTTGCAGGGCAAAACGCGCTACATGCCCTTGGGCGATTACGCGAACTCGCGTGGCGCCGCTGAAATGGGCGTTCTGCCCGACCGCTTGCCCGGATACGCACCGCTCGCGGACAAGGCAGAACGAACCCGTTTCGGAAAACTTTGGGGCGCGGAAATTCCGTCGACGCCTGGACTCACTGCGCGCGCGATGATGGACGCCGCCTCCGGCAAGCTCAAGGCGGTTTACGTCGTCGGCGCGAATCCCGTAAAGACGTTCGGCGTTGCCTCCCCGGATCGCATCGCCGGGCTCGAACTGCTCGTCGTGCACGATATGTTCCTCACCGAAACGGCGCAGCGCGCGGATGTCGTACTGCCGGCCGCTTCGAGCTACGAAAAAGACGGCACGATGACGAATACCGCCGGCGAGATCCAGGCGACGCATCGCTCGATCGATCCGCAGGGCCCGCGCAGCGATTACGACCTGATCCGTATCCTGTCGCACCAACTCGCGATGCTCGGCTTGGGCACTCCGATCCGGCTTCGCACGGCTGAGGCAGCATTCGACGAAATCCGTCAGCATGTCTCGGGCTACGACGTTTCCGTCGCACAACTGCTCGCCGATCGCGCGCAAATATCTCATGCGGCTTGCAAAGCGGAAGATTCATCGTATGATGTCGCGCCCGGCATTGTTTTTTCAGCGAACGATTTCCTATTCACCAGCGGCACTCTGGGCCGGTATTGCTCGAAACTGACTTCGACGAATGAGGCTAAGGACGTTCCGTGGACTTCATCTCCAACCACGCAGTCCTGGTGGTATCGTTAATTAAAATTGCCGTCCTGCTTTTCGTCGTCATGACGGCATTGGCTTACCTGACCTGGTTCGAACGCAAGGTCGTGGCGCGCATCCAGTCGCGCTGGGGGCCGTACTATGTCGGGGCGCACGGGTTGCTGCAGCCGCTTGCCGACGGCCTGAAGTTCCTTTTTAAGGAAGATCTGACGCCGCCGACGTCCGACCGTTTCGTATATACGCTCGCGCCGTTCCTCGCGCTGTCGCTTGCGTTGACCGCTCTCGCTCTGATTCCTTTTGGTCCGCCGGGCGTGCGGGTTTTCGGCCAGCCAATTTTCGTCGTTTCGAACTCGAATATCGGGCTGCTCTTCCTTTTTGCGATCACGTCGATCGGCGTATACGGAGTCGCGCTCGCGGGCTGGTCGTCCAACAGCAAATATCCACTGATGGGCGGCTTGCGCAGTTCGGCGCAGATGGTCAGCTATGAAGTTTCACTCACGCTCTCGGTTGTCGGCGTGCTGCTCATCGCGGGCTCGTTCAGCTTCAATGGAATCATCGAACGCCAGGGCGGCAACCTCGGCCACTGGAACATCTGGCCGCAAATCGTCGGCTTCCTTTGCTACATCATCGCCGCCGTCGCGGAGACGAACCGCATCCCGTTCGACCTTCCCGAAGCCGAGACCGAACTCGTCGCCGGCTTCCACACAGAATATTCGAGCTTCAAATTCGCGATGTTCTTCATGGCCGAATACGCGAACATGCTCACCGTCTCGTGCCTCGCGACGATCCTGTTTTTCGGCGGCTGGCTCTCGCCGTTCCCTGCTTCTTGGACTTGGCAACTTTATTTGCCGGGCGCAGGACTGCTCGCGCTTGGCCTCTATTGCGCGTACGACACGGCCACGAAGCTGCGCGGCATCGCACAGCTCCAAATGGGCGTCGTCACGCTGCTTTGCCTCGGTGGCGCCGCCGTTTGCCTGATCCCTGTCGTGATGCCGTATGTTCAGGGGCCGTTCTGGTTTACGACGAAAGTTGGCGCCTTCATCTTCTTTTACGTTTGGCTGCGCGGGACGCTGCCGCGCTTCCGCTACGACCAACTCATGTCGTTCGGCTGGAAGCTGCTGCTGCCTGTTTCGCTGGCAAACCTGGTTGTGACGGCGTTCGTCATTCTAATGGTGAAACGGTGAGGCGCGGATGAGCTTCCCGGTCATTCTATTCTTCATCTGCGGCGCGCTCGCTGTGCTCGGCGCGATCCTGCTGATCGTCGCACGCGAGCCGATTCACAGCGCGCTCTCGT
>JBOGNK010000209.1:0-32579 GCA_050747085.1 Candidatus Acidiferrales bacterium | reverse complement strand
GACGGATCCAAGCCTAAGGGTGGCGACCTGGGCTGGATCGTCGAGGGCCAGACCGTTCCGGAATTCCAGAACGTGGCCTTTAGTCTGCCGGTGGGCAAGATTTCTGACCTGGTCAAGACGCAGTACGGCTTCCATATCATCAAGGTGCTGGGCCACCAGACGGCCCATACCAAGAGCTTCGAGGAAGTCCGCAGCTCCATTCTGCCCATCCTGCTGGATCAGAGCGTGAACGCAGAGGCCGACAAGATTGCGACCGAAATGGCCGACGATGTTCGCCAGTCCGATCGCCAGCCGATCGCGGGTATCGCAAAGAATCTGAACCTGCAGCTCGGAACTGTGCCGCCTGTATCCATCGACGATCCCATAGGCGGTTTGGGCACGTCCAAGGACGTCAGCCAGATGCTGTTCGAGCTCCATGTCGGCGAGGTCAGCTCACCGCTGCACGTCGATAAAGGCTATGTCATCATCACGCCGACGCAAATTGTTGCTGCGCACCAAGCCTCCTTAGCGGAAGTCAGGCCCAAGGTTCTCAGCGACTATCAGCAGGATAAATCGGCCGATCTGGCGCATGCCAAGGCAGATCAGCTTGCCAAGGACGTGCAGGGCGGGCAATCCATCGAGAAGGCAGCCAAATCGCTCGGTCTTCAGGTGAAGACTTCCGATGCGTTCTCACGGACCGGCTCCATTCCCGATATCGGTACGGCCGACCAGATAGACGCCGCGTTCGGCATGAAAGTCGGCCAGGTGTCGGCACCCAAGAGCGTTGGTGGGAACTGGCTCGTTTACGACGTTGTCGCACACCAATCCGCGAATCCCGATGACCTTGCCAAGCAAAAGCAGGACATTCAGCAGCAGCTGCTGCAAAGTAAGCAGGAGGCGGCGTTCGACGCGTTTAAAACGGCGCTCGAGGACCGGCTGAAGAGCGAAGGTAAACTCAGCATCAACACTGACGTCGTCCAGCGGCTGACGCAACAAGGCCAAAGCTAACGCAACAGAGCTAACTCAACAGGGTCGAAGCGAACGGAACAAAGCCAAAGCTAAAATTAACGACGCCTTCCGCGCCCGTTCCGTCCCGTTTTTGGCGCGAAGTGCTTTAGCTCCTTAACACCGACGCGGTGTGTCGAGCCCGCTTCAACCTCTTCCAGATAGTTGCGCCCCTTAACGTATTGCCTTTGTTTTCAGTAACATAACGCAGGCGAACGTATCCTCTTGCCCGAGTCTTCACGCTTCGCTACAATCTTTCCCGTCCGCAGTTCGCCGCGTTCGCCAGCGCGACGAGACCCCAGCCCAAGGGTTCCTCCAACGGTTCCTTTGGCGATTCAATTCTTTTCTGAGGCCGGCCTCATCAGTAGATCGAAGGACAAGTTCAAGCGATTCTCGGGAGTTTTGTTATGGCCTTCAACAGCACAAGATCAGGGAAAATCCGTCTCCATGCGGGCCGGAGGCGGAACAGCAAGCGCTCCGGGCGCACGACGCAGTTCAGGGTAATCTCCGGAAGCAAGCAGAGGGCAAATATGCGTTCGAACCAGTATCTCTGCACGATCGAACGGAATCAGAACGGGAAATACAACGTCCGCATCCGAGCTAAGTTCGGGAGCGGTGGCTCTCAGGGATGGGTATTGCCCCTGTACTTCCTGGCTTCGTCGTTTAACGCGGCCATGAAGAAGCTCGAGGAGGCGCTGCAGGTGCTCCAGAAGAGCGAGGAAAAGCTGCGATTCTGGGCCGTGGACCGTACGGATGATCCCAATCTGGCGGGCGATCTTTTGCAGGATTTTGGCCTGCGCGTCGACCGGCGGCGCGATTTCCCCCGCCGCACGGGCGAAATTGCCGTTCCTCGCGAGCGGCCTGTTCCCGCAGCCGTATTGGCGCCTCTGCGCCGAATCCTGGCGGACGCCGTGGCGCAGGAGCGGGTTCCGCTGGCCGCCGGCGACTAGGGCCATTCAAAAAATGGGGATGGGCATGAGGAAACGATGCCTGGCGTTCGGCCTCTGATCTCCAGCAACTAGACCGGCTCGCGCGGCCCTTTTGCTATTTTCGATCTTCCGTCTTCCGGATCACTTCTCACGCAGTAGCACTTCGGCCTGGCCAAGGACGATGTCGTTTAGTGAGAGCTTGTACTTGTACGACCCTGGCTTGGTTCCGGGCCGTGTAGGCCCACTCGAGAGCCTCACGCCTGTCGGCGCCTGAAATACGTTCGACGAGAACGGGCATCGCTGGGGGTCAAACTCGATCTTGACGCTCCCTCCGTTCGAGAACCACGTCACATGGTCCCCCGGGTCGAGCGCCACGACCTCTGGCACAATTCCAATCAACGCGAATCGCTCTGCCACGCTCTTCTCCATTTACTGGGGGGCTTCGAACCCCGTCTCGCTCTGCCTACTTTGCGCCTCGTCAGCTGTTTCCGCCGAGTCTCTCGCGCACCTTGTCGCTCAGCAGCTTCCCGTCGACCGCCTTACCTTCCAGGCGGGTCCGCGCGGCCTTGATCACTGCGCCCATGTGTTTCAACGAGTCCGCGCCTGATTCTTCGACGGCCGCCTCGATTGCTCGCTGGATTTCGGCGTCACTCGGCGCAGCGGGGAGATATTCCTCGATGATAACAATTTCCTTGGACTCCTTTTCCGCCAGATCGGTTCGCCCGCCCTTCGTGAATTGCTCGACGGATTCCTTACGCTGTTTCACCAGCGTTTGAAGCACTTGCAGCGATTCAAGGTCGCTCAGCGCACGCATCTTTTCTATTTCCTTGTTCTTGAGCGCCGCTTTCACCATCCGAAGTACGCTCAACCGCAGCTCGTCCTTTGCCTTCATCGCGACGGTTAGATCCGCCTGAATTCGCTCGATATATGTCATTCGCTTTGCTCTCCAGCGCGCAGCCGTGATGCTCCGTTCGAGCTGATTTTTGCCGCGGGTCAGAATATCACACGGCCCGGCGATCGGGCCGAACCTTCCGCTATGAGGCGGGCACGGCGTGCTGTGCCCCCACGAGCAAGAGCGGTTGTGTGCTGGCGGACGCGACGACGTAAAATGGTGGCTGATGATGTACCCGCAGTGTGGCATTGCGAGGGTGCGATTTGCTTCTTACGGGCTGATCGTGCTTGCCTTGGCTCTGCCCGGCGGGGTGATGGCCTCGGCTCGACCGTCGCGCACAGCTCGGCTCTGGCGCCCACAATCCAAGTCCGCGAATTCTCAATCGCAAAACAATGAGCATGGTGTTGGAGTCCCACGGCCTCATACGCCAAACGGAGGCCGCTATGTCCTGACAATCGAGGTGCGGGACGAAACGAGCGTTGCCGTGCCAGCGGCTCGCGTCAGTCTGACGTCCTCTGCGTCTAAGGTGCCCACCCCATCGGCCGCGGGTGCTGCCTCCAAAACCGGGCCGCAGGTGTCCACAGATTTCGCCGGCCGAGCCGTATTCCGGGGACTCACGGCGGGTCTTTACGTCATTTCCGTGGAAAAAAGCGGCTTCTACGCACAGCTGAAGCGGCCCGTGCATGTTGACGGCAGCAAATCCGTCGATCTAACGCTGCCTCACGAGCAGGAATACAAAGAAACGGTGCAGGTTCACTATTCTCCGCCGGCGATCGATCCGGAGCGCGTCGCATCCTCACAACAACTGACGGCACAGGAAATTATCGAGCTTCCGTATCCGAGCACCCGCGACGTCCGGAATGCCCTCCCTTTTTTTCCGCGAGTTTTGCCAGATAATTCCGTCCCAGGGCAGGTTCACGTTGCGGGAGCGGCCAGCAACGAAACTCTTTACACGCTCGATGGATTCGACATCAGCCAACCGTCGAGCGGGCTCCTGGATCTTCGCGTCAGCACTGACGCCATTCGGTCCATGGAGGTCCAGACGAGCCGTTTGTCCGTCGCGGACGGCTGGAATACCGGCGGCGTGATAAGCCTCGATACCGGAATGGGCGACGATCATTTTCGGTTTTTTGGCACAGACTTCGTTCCATCATTCCAAGACCGCCGCGGACTGCACCTGGCTAACACCACTCCACGTTTCACATTTTCCGGACCGCTGCGGAAGGGGAGAGCCTGGTTTTACGAAGCGGTTGAAGGGGAGTATGACTTCAACATTCTCACGGAGCTTCCTGCTGGTCAGGACAGGGACCATTATTGGCGATACAGCGCGCTGACAAGCGCTCAGGTGGACATCAGTCAGGCGAATCACCTGACGGCGAGCTATCTCTACAATCATTCGAGCGAAGACCACGCTGGCCTTTCCATCACAGAGCCGCTCTCTACGACGACGAGCCAGGTCAGATCGGCCGATCTGGCGAGCTTGAAGGATCAGAACACGTGGTCAAACGGCACGCTGCTCGAAACCGGATTCGCGTTTCTGCGATTCAGCGCCGACGCGCTGCCGCTCGGGAACCAGCCGTACGTTCAACTTCCCGGCACGGCTTCCGGAAACTACTACCTGACGGCATCGAGCACGGCGACCCGTTACGAAGGATTTGCGAATCTTTACCTGCCGACGGTTCAGTGGCATGGAAGTCATCAATTCACGATCGGGGCGGCATTCGAACGGACAGGCGACGACCAATTTGCGGTGCGGCGTCCGTCTGATATCGAAACGGCAGATGGAACCCTCGTCCGCTCTGTTAGCTTCCAGGGCAGCCCTGCTTTCGAGCAGGATCTTCTTGCCGCCAGCGGCTTCGTGCAGGATCGCTGGTCGCCGACATTGCGCCTGCTGGTCGAACCGGGGATGCGCTTTGATGAGGACGACATTCTTAAAAGGCCGCTCGTCTCTCCACGGATTGCTGCGACGTGGATGGTGACCCGTGACGACCAGACCAAACTTTCGGCCGGCGTGGGGCTCTACTACGATCGCACGGATCTGGACCAGCTCACGCGGCCGCTCGCGGGCATACGCCAAGATGTTTTTTACGCGCCGGACGGCGTGACGCCGCTCGGCCCGCCAGTGACCACAGCGTTTCGGGCGAATCCTGCCGCATTGCGCGCTCCCAGTTCCGTGAACTGGAGCATCGCGGTGGAGCGCAGGCTTCCTGCCGCAGTTTATTTGAAAGCTGAATTCCTGCAGAAGCGTGGATATAACGGTTTTGATTACGTGGACGAAGGATTGGCAATCAGTCCAAACGGGCTTCCCGGCAGCGGGGTATTCACCTTGCAAAACGGCCGTCGCGACAAATACGACGCTGCCACGATTACAGCTCGGCACACGTTCGACCAACACTACCCCTTGTTCGTTTCTTACACGCACTCCAAGGCGCGCTCGAATGCTGTCCTGGACTCCACTCTCGATCTACCATTTTTCAGTTCGCAGTTGGGTGGACCCCTTGCGTGGGACTCGCCGAACCGCGTTCAGTTCTGGGGAGCCACGCCCTTTCGCTTACCGTCGATTCATGCGTTGGAACTCGATTACGCATTCGACTGGCGGACTGGCTATCCCTTTAACGTTATCAACCTCGAGCAAGAGTTGGTGGGATCCCCCGGGCAGGACCGTTTCCCCGATTTTGCTTCACTGAATCTGCAGGTGGAAAAGCGTTTTCATCTTTTCGGTTGTGAGTGGGCGCTGCGAGCTGGTTTCAATAACATTACCGACCGGGGAAACCCGCTGACTGTGGAAAACAACATCGACGCGCCGAATTTCGGCGTGTTCGGCGAGTTTCAACGTCGGGCGTTCACCGGGCGAATCCGTTTTCTTGGCAGAAAATAACAGCTTTTCGCGTCGCCGCAGATCAGCGCGCCTACGGTGCTGACACTTACGCTACCGGGCAACCGCACTCACCTGAAACAGATTGCAAAGCGAAACGCTTAAGGGTAGAAACGCAGACATCGAACCACCGGGTCCTCTGGGAGAGTGGGGACGCGAACGCTATCCGCGCGTCTGCCCGTCACGATTGTGCACGCGGCGTAGCGGCTCGCGGCAGAAGCGAATGCCTACGGCAGGCAATCCATGCCCGCGGCAGGCAGGAGAGTCGGAACGATCGCGGGGAATAAATGGTGGGCGAGGGGGTGTCTATGCGTTTGCGTCATTTTGCGATTCAACTTTCGCTGATTTGCGCGTTGGGCGTTTGTAGCGTGAACGTCGCGCGAGCGCAGGTCAACACGGTCAACGTGTCGGGGACCGTCCTTGATCCGCAAGGACTCGCCGTTAAGGGCGCGCACCTAACGCTACGCAGTCTTGCGACCGGCGCGGAACGCAGCACCACGAGCGACGAAGACGGCCGGTACGAAATCATCGGCATTCCGCCTGGGAATTACTCCATGAGGGTGGAAGCCACCGGCTTCGCCAAGTTGACTAACTCTCTGATGACCCTGGCGCTCGGCGCGACGGCAGAATATAGCCCGACGCTTCAATTGCAATCTGCGACGCAAACTGTGAGCGTGCAAGCCGCTCCGGCATTGGTCGACACCTCGAAAACAGACGTTTCCACCACGATCAACCAGACGCAAATCAACGACCTGCCGATCAATGGGCGCAACTACATCAACTTCACGCTGCTCAACTCGCAAGCAGCGCGCGACGACACGCCCTCGATTGGCGCTGCGCCTACGAGCGGCCTGAATTTCGGCGGACAGCGCGGCCGATCGAACGAAGTTTCGGTGGATGGCGCCGACGCCGTCGATAATTCCACGAACGGCGTGCGCGCCACCGTATCACAGGAAGCCGTACAGGAATTCCAGGTTATCACCAGCAACTACATGCCGGAATACGGCCGTGCAATGGGCGGCGTGGTGAACATCGTGACGAAATCGGGCTCGAACGAAGTTCATGGGGATGTGTTCGGATATTTGCGCGACAGCGCGTTGCAGGCGCGGAATCCGTTTTCCGTGACGGCGGCGTGCAACCCGGCGACGCTGACTTGCGGAACGACTCCCGTAAAGCAATCGTATACGCGTGTGCAGAGCGGCGTGACGATCGGCGGTCCGATCAAGAAAGATAAGACGTTCTATTTTTTCAGTTACGAAATGACGCGACGGCAGGAAACCGGGTTTACGAATATCGGCGCGAACAACTTCGGATTAGTCGCAGTTCCGGGCGCAAGCGTTTGCTCGGCGACGCCATTGTTGCTGACGGGGCCGGCAAACGATCCTTCGACGCAAGCAGGCTTCTACCCGACGGCGATCACTGCCGCGGGCGGTTGTGCGAGCCCGTTCGCAGCAGGCTTGATTCAGGCGGCCGCCCTCAGCGGCGCATCCTCAGCCGTAGCGCTGTTCGGCAATGTGAGCATTAACGGAACTGCGGTGCTGCCGCCTGCGCTGAATGGCTTTCCCGAGGATGGCGCTCCGTTGCCCTCCACATTCCAGGGCCTCGCATCTGTCATCGGCAATTACCCGACGTCGGAGGAAGGCAGCATCTCTTCCTTGCGCCTTGACCACATCTGGAACAGCGCGAACAGCACATTCATTCGCGGCATGGTTTCGCCGGACACGATGACCGGGCTCCAGGTGAACGCGCAGAACCAGACGTTCGGGCAGAATGCCGGAAACCGCACATCGGATCAACAAACGCGGGATTGGGACATCACCGCTCAGCACGCGACTGCGTTTGGCAACAACCTTTTCAACGAACTGCGCTTCCAGGCGGCGAGGCGAGGATTGCACTACGGATATTCCAGTTTGTACGGCGGAAGCTTTCCGGGTGTGAATGTGGCCGGCGCCGCGTTCCTGGGCCGCGAGCCCTTCACGACTGAAGATCGCATCGAAAAGCGGTTCGAGTGGTCTGACGATCTAACCTGGACAAAAGGTGCGCACACGTTCAAGTTCGGCGGCGATTTCAATCTGATCAAGCTGGGAACGGGCGCAGGACAGGTGTTCACGCTGAATTATGGCGGCGTTTTCGACTTCGGTTCACTTTCGGCGGGATCGTTATCGTCCGCGCTGACTGGCCTGCCCGGATTCAGCGCCGTTCAAGCGTATGGACTGGGAATTCCGACGGTCTATTACCAGGGAATCGGCCAGTCGCGACGACTGTTTGATAATAAACAGCTGGGCGCGTTCGTTCAGGACAGCTGGAAGATAAGCAGCCGGCTGACGTTGAACTACGGCGTCCGTTACGACAACGAATGGCTACCGATCTTCACGCCCGGAACAAATTTCAATGCAGCGGCGGAACAGGCCGCCGGCGTGGTGGAAGGCATTCCCAGCGACACTGCCAATGTGCAGCCGCGGATCGGGATCGCGTGGGACCCGCTGGGCGACGGCAAGACGGTGATTCGAGCTGCGTACGGGTTATTCTACGATCATCCGGCGTTGGCGCTTGCTTTCCTTTCGACGACGGAAGATGGCTCGCTTTCGGCACAGCTTGAAGCAGCGGGTGGTGCGCCGATCAATCCGGCGCTCGATCCGGCGGATGCGGACCTGAACAACGTGGGCAATGCGAGCGCGTTGAACGCGACGAATATTTTCCAGGGAATCATCTACAGTTCGAGTCCGAACGCCGTCAATCCGGCTGCGCCGCCGATCACATCGTGCTCCACTGCCGCGCCGACAATGTGCTTCGGCGCGAACGGAGCGCCGCAAATTTTCGACGCGACGTTCACGAATTCTATCTTCAACCAGCAGCGCTTCTTAACCGCGCAGGGGTACGCGCCGGGCGGCGGCTATCCGTTGCCGATCTTACCGTTCACGATTCCGGTGGAGCACAATTTCCAAAATGCGCTGGCACAGCAGGCCAGCTTGACCGTTGAGCGCGAGCTGTCGCCGACATGGAAGATCAGCTTTGGTTACAACTACACCCACGGGACGCATCTCGATCACACCGTGAACATCAACGTGGATGATCCGGCTCTGCTGATGCAGAACGACAGCAATGCAATTTCTGCGGGACTGGTTTCGAATCAGGCGAGCCCGCTGGGTATCAGCGTGCCGGGACCCAGTTCGATAAACACGAGCTGCGGCCCAATTCCGGCGACAAATATCACCGGAGGCGGGAGCATTGCGTGGGCTACGCCAACGGGACAGGGTCTGGCGCCCGGAATTTTGGGCCTTGGGTATTCCGGACAGAATTGCGGCGGTGCACCAGTCGGATTGATTGCCACGCCGGCCGTCTTCAATTTCTTCCGCCCGTCCGGCCCGAATCCGTCGTTCGCCGGGTTGGTTCCCGGAGGATACCCAACGCTCGTCGCACTGGCGGGAGCTGCGGGCTTCCCCACCGGTTTTTCGGGCGTTCAAGTGCCATGGAGCGACATCGATCCACAGAGCTCGAACGGCAGCTCGATTTACAACGCGTTTACGTTCACCTTGACCAAGCGGTTTTCGAACGGCTTCGAACTGCTCTCCGGGTGGACGTATTCACATGCGATCGACGACTCGACCGACCTTTCGACGCTGCTTTCTCCGCAGGACAACAGTTTCCCTGAATTCGACCGCGGCAATTCGGACTTCGATCAACGTCACCGCTGGATCACAAGCGCCGTGTATCAGAGCCCGTATCATTCAACCGATTCGGGAGCCTTGAAGAAGTCCCTCGCTGATTTCACGGTGGCGCCGATTATCGAGGTCTCGTCGGGACGGCCATATAATTTGTTGCTTGGCTACGACACAAACCTGGACTTCGGATCGTCGACGGGCAGGCCTTCGGTCGTCAAGACCTCGACGGCGCCATCGGGGTCGACCGTGTCGCCCTATATCAGTGGCTTTGCATTCGCACCGCCGGATCGTTGCATCGACAGCAGCGGCAAGCCGTTTTCCTTCCCGAACACAGTTCCGTATCTCGGCTGCACCGGGACGCTGGGGCGCAATGCGTTTGCAAGGCCGGCATACTTCGATATCGACCTGCGAATCGAGCGAAAGATTCCGATCACCGAACGTTTGAACGTGGAAATGATCGCGGACGGATTCAACATGCTGAATCGGTTCAACGTGAGCGACGTGAACCCTGTTTGCGATTCGACCGCTTCCTTTCCTTCGGCGGCCGTTGCAACTTGCGCAGGCGGACAGCCGACGGCGGCGTACGATCCGCGAACGTTCCAGTTCGCGCTAAAGCTGAACTTCTAATCTTTGGCCATGTAGAGTCCGGCTTCCACTTAGGCCGGACGCGTGCGTCCACGCTGGGACGATTGCTCGCCTAGCCCAGTGACGCCACACGTTCAGCTTTCTCCGCAGAGAAAAGGTCCCTCACCGCTTCCCTATGCGAAGCAAGAAACTCCGCGCGGTCGATCTTCCCACGGTACACATCTCGCGCGCCGTCCGCGACCACGAACTGCATATCGTCGACGCCAAGAAATCCAAAGATCGTGCGCAACCATGGGACCAAGTAATTCTTTGACGCATCTTTCGAACTCGGGCCATAGACTCCGCCCGCTGCAATGATGAACGTCGCGCGTTTGCCGGCCAGAGGCCGCGTTAACTTCGTCAACGGAGTCACGACCTGGTCCACCCACAATTTCAGAGCGGCCGGCGGGCCCCAATTGTGCATAGGCATTCCGATGACGTATTCATCGGCTTCCTCGAGCTCCGTGATAAATTCCGTGGAGAGCGCCAGCAGCTCGCTTTGCTCCCTGGTGCGAGATTCTTTTGGCGCGTAATTCGCCGCTACCCATTCCTGGGTGATGCGAGGAATCTCAATCTGGGCCAGGTCTCGCGTGATGATCATCGCCTCCTGATTTGCGTCACACCATTTCTGCACAAATTCATGCGTAAGCCGCCGCGATATGGCGCCGTCGCCCATCGGGCTCGAATCAATCCGTAGCAATGTCACAGTCATGTCTCCGCTCTCCGTCGTCCATTGGCAGTAGTGAAGAAACTGAAAACTTGTATTTGCGGCCTTCCGTTTTTCATCCCTGGTCGGCGATTTGGCAAGGAATGCACTCTGCCAATCAGCTGGCGCAACATCCATGGCGCTGGTGTCAGCGGAGGCCTCGTGGGCAGACGTTCCTTTGCCACTTCACTAAACAAGATCGAAGCGTCGACGAAAGCCGCGAAACGGAAATCTCCGGTTTGCTTTCGTTTGAACTCGATCGGCTCAATCGGACGTCGCGGCCGCGTGCTCCTCCACCCACTTCTTTGCTTCCGCAGATTTCATCCAGTCTCCCGCGATCTGCCGGGTCGCAACGTTCACCCGGTTCCACACGTTCGTCGCCGCAATGTAAAGAACCAACGCTGCCAGGCCTTTCTCGTCATAGTGGCGCGCAGCCTCGTTCCAGATCTCGTCGGGCACCGGATCGGGCCGGTCGCTCAACCGCGTTACAGCTTCGGCAAGCGCCAAGGCGGCGCGTTCCGCGTCCGTGAAATATGGCGTTTCACGCCAGGCAGCCACGGCAAACAACCGCTGGTCCGTATCGCCTTTCTTCCAGCGGAACGACAGATCCACGCAGACACCGCACCCATTGATCTGGCTCGCGCGAAGGTGGACCAGCCCGAGCGTCTGCTGCGGCACTCCGCCCTGTTCCGCTGCTTTCCCCAATGTCTGCAACGCCTGCATGGCCTCCGGGAAGATCATCGCCGGGTTCGTTATTCGTGCTTGCATTCCTCGGCCTCCTTTTTCCAAATTAGAAGTCACATAGATTGAACTTCATTCGTCACTACCATGACGAAGCGCGACAAGGAAATGTGACCGATGACCGATACCGCTGGGATGGCAGATCAATTCGAACAGAATCGAGGGCGCTTACGGGCCGTCGCCTACAGGATGCTCGGCTCTTCCACCGAGGCGGACGATGCCGTCCAAGAAGCGTGGCTGCGCCTTAGCCGTTCCAACGCCGCCGAGATCGAGAACTTAGGCCGATGGCTCACCACTGTGACAGCGCGCGTCTGCCTCGATATGCTTCGCGCTCGCCAGTCTCGTCGGGAAGATTCGATCGACGCGGAACCAGTCGCGCCGCCCACATCCTCAAAAGGAACGCTTGATCCCGAGCGGGAAGCCGTGCTCGCCGATTCCGTCGGCCTTGCGCTCCTCGTCATTCTCGACCGCCTCGCTCCCGCGGAGCGCCTCGCTTTTGTCCTGCACGATATGTTCGGCATGTCGTTCGAGGAAATCGCCGGAATTGTCGGACGTACTGCCACCGCCACGCGCCAACTCGCCAGCCGCGCGCGCCGCCGCGTTCAAGGAGCGCCTGCAAGCTCCGGCGTTGATCTTCGAGGCCAACGCGAGGTCGTTGATGCCTTCCTGGGTGCGCTACGCGCCGGTGATGTCGATGGACTCGTTGCCGTCCTCGATCCCGACGTCGTTGTCCACATCGACCAGGCGGCTGGAGGGCCCGGTGCTGCGCGAGAGATTCATGGTGCGCGCGAGTGGGCCAGAGGCGCGGTTGCCTTTGCTGCTATGTCCGGTTCGGTTCGGCCGGTCCTGGTGAATGGCTCTGTCGGACTCGTGATGGCTCCGCACGGCCACCTGATGCGTGCGGTCGCATTTACATTTGCGGGCGGGAAGATCGTCGAGGCTGACATCATCGCTGACCCCATCCGACTCCGCACGCTCGACATCGCTCTCGCGACCTAGTTTTCATACCCTTGCACGCTCCATCGTGCCGTCTACTGCTGAGTGACAGTCGATTAAAGCGGCCGCCTGAAAACGCGGCGGCCACCACTGAAGGGACTCGTATTTTTGACGTGATCGCCCATCGCTCGCGCCTCGCGTAAGAATCCTACAAACTTTTGTGCCCTCTTGCGCGTATTCTCTGAGGGGCAGTTTAGGGGGTGGGCGCGGAGGACTCTGTGAAATTCATCGACAATCTAGCGGCTGATGTGAAGCAAGCGGCACGCATGCTGTGGCGCAGTCCTGGGTTCGCGGCGACGGCAATTGCGGCACTGGCTCTCGGCATCGGGGCGAATACGGCGATCTTCTCAGTGGTCAATGCGGTGTTGCTCGCGCCTCTGGTTTATCCCCACGCCGATCGCATCGTCCAGCTGGAAAACACTTTTCCGCAAGGCAACTCCCCGGTCGCTTCGATCCCGGAGTTCAATATTTGGCGCCAGCAAACGCAGGCATTTGCCGCCGTGGCTGCATATGATTTTTCTGGCCCCGGAATAAATCTGACGGGCAATGGATTGCCCGAACAGCTCAAAGGAATCCACGCGTCCGCCGGATACTTCGACGTGTTTGGCGTGCCAATGGCACTGGGGCGCGCGTACACGGCGCAAGAGGACGTTCTCAACGGACCCAACGTTGTCGTGATCAGCAATGCGCTTTGGCGCGGCCGTTTCGGCGGTGATCCGAAAATCATTGGCCGAACGCTTGAGCTTGGCGGCGAGGCGTACACCGTCGTTGGCGTCGCAGGTTCTTCGTTTCACAACGATCCCCAGTCCGACCTTTGGCTGCCGTTGCGCGCCGATCCGAACAGCACAAACCAAGGACACTATCTCTTGTCCGCCGCGCTACTGAAGCCGGGTGTCACTCTCGGGCAGGGACAGGCCGCGATGAAGCTCGCCGCCGCGCAGTTTCGGCGACGGTTCCCGGACCCAAGAGATATGGGGCCCAAGCAAAGCTTCGGCGCTCAGCCGTTGAAGGATGCCCTAATCGGAAACGTGAGAAAAGGATTGCTGTTGCTGTTAGGAGCGGTAGGGTTCGTGCTACTGATAGCATGTGCAAATGTCGCGAATTTATTGCTCGCACGCGCCACGCTGCGCAAGCGCGAAATTGCCCTTCGCGCGGCACTCGGCGCCGGCCGCCGCCGGATCATCGAACAGCTGCTGACTGAGAGCATTCTACTTTCGATTGTCGGTGGAGCGCTCGGTCTTGGTATCGGTTACGTCGGCGTGAAAGCGCTGCTCGCCGCGAATCCAGTCCATCTTCCGAGAATCGGCGAGCACGGCGCGTCTGTCGCTCTCGATTGGCGTGTGCTCGGATTCACGCTGCTCGTGGCGATCGCCACGGGAATTCTGTTTGGGCTGATTCCCGCGCTGAGCGCGTCGCGCACCGACCTGAGTGCAACACTGAAGGAAAGCGGCATGCGGTCGGGCGGCTCCCTGAAACAGAACAAAGCGCGCTCGATTCTCGTGGTTACGGAAATGGCGCTGGCGCTGATCCTGCTCGTCGGAGCGGCGTTGCTGATTCGCACGTTCGCGGCGCTCCGTGGCGTGAATCCGGGCTTTGACGCACACAAAATCCTGACCATGGACATGTCGCTCGCCGGAGGAAGCTTCACCAAAGCGTCTCAAGTGGAACTCCTCGAACGCAACGGCCGGCAACGCGTCGAGACCGTGCCCGGCGTCGAAGCCGCAGCGATGACCAGCTGCCTGCCGTATGAAGGTGGATACGGACTGCCATTCAACATTGTCGGACAGGCTCCGAAGAACGGCCCGTATACTGGCGGCGCGGGTTGGATGCTGATCACGCCAGAGTATTTCAAAGTCTTCCGCATTCCGGTGATCTCGGGGCGCGCGTTCAACGATCAGGACAGCGGAGCCGGAGGCCGTGTCGTGGTGATCAACGAAACGATGGCGAAGCAATACTGGCCGAAGCACGATGCTCTCGGCTCGCAAATCGTCATCGGCAAGGGCGTCGGCCCCGAATTCGAAGAGGGAGCGCGTCAGGTGGTGGGCATTGTTGGCGACGTACGTCAGGGAGGGCTCGATCAACCGGCATTCCCAACGATGTACGTTCCTCTCGCCCAGGTGAATGACGGCGCAATCGCGCTCAACAACGGGATCGCGCCGCAGATATGGGTGGTCCGTACCACTATGCAGCCATTCTCAGTCAGCAAAGAAATCCAGAACGAACTGCGCGACGCAAGCGGCGGGCTGCCCGTCGGAAACGTCCGTTCGATGGAGCAGGTAACGGGCGACTCGCTCGCGCAGAGCGATTTCAATACGACGCTGCTGACAATTTTTGCCGGCGTGGCTCTGTTGCTGGCGGCAATCGGGATCTATGGATTGATGGCCTACTCCGTGCAACAGCGGACCCAGGAAATTGGCATCCGCATGGCGCTTGGCGCTAGTCCCGAGCGAGTGCGTGGAATGGTGGTGCGCCAGGGGATGTTGCTTGCCGGGATCGGCGTCGTGATCGGAGTTGCCGCCGCCCTTGGACTCACGCGTCTAATGAAACAGATGATTTTCGGCGTGAAAACGTGGGACCCGGCGACCTTTGTCGCCGTCGTGGTGGTCCTGAGCGCCGTTTCGCTGTTGGCGACTTACGTGCCGGCCCGGCGCGCTTCGCGGGTGGACCCGATGGTCTCGCTCCGCTACGAATGAACTCGTCGGCTAGGCAACTGGACAGGACGAAACTTCTGCCGTATCGAGTACGAAGACGTACGCCATCCGCTCGCAGGCCGGACGGCCAGGCCCGCTACATCTCGCCACGGCGGGCTCGCTCGGGATAACACGCCAAAAGCGCGAAGCATTTTGCTAATAAGCGGCGTTGACACGTTGAGCCACCGCACCTAGAATCCCCGGCAGCTTTTGGACATCCGCGCTGCCTGCGCGCATCTCCCAGCCCGAGGTTCCTGTTATCGCCGGACCATCCAATCCAAGAATAGCCATCGTCGACGACGACGGGGATCTGCGCTCGAAGATCGTCACCGCGCTGAAAGGCGAGTTCGAGGTCCTCGAAGGTTCGGACTACGAGTCGGCATACAAACTGCTCCGCGAATCCGAGCTCGACGTTCTCCTACTTGGATTGCCAATCGAGTCGGGCGGCGTCAAGGAGTGCATCGAGCTACTGTCTCGCTTGCAGGGCAGCGAAATCGACACGCTGGTGATCGTGCTGAGCTCCGACGACAAGAAGGCCAGCGCGCTGAAAGTAATCGATGCGGGCTCCTATGATTATTTCATCAAGCCGATCGATACGGACGTGCTTCAGCACCTGCTGGAACGCGCGGTCGAAAAGCTGCGAATCCAGCGGGAAAATCGGATACTTCGCGAGGAGATCAGCCGGAAGAACGCGCTGGGCGATCTGATCGGCGCGACGGACTCGATGCGGCACGTGTTCGACTCGATCAAGCGAATCGCCCGCGCGACAACGAACGTAATCATTCGCGGCGAGAGTGGAGTGGGCAAAGAACTGGTTGCACGCGCGTTGCACGATCAGAGCCCGCGACGCGGACGGACGTTCGTCAGCGTGAACTGCGCAGCGCTGCCGGAAGGTTTGATGGAAGCTGAGCTGTTCGGGTACGAAAAGGGCGCGTTCACCGGCGCGGTCGTAATGAAGGAAGGGCGGATCGAGCTGGCGCACGGGGGTACGCTGTTTCTCGACGAGATCGCGACGCTGACGCCCGCGCTACAGAGCAAGCTGCTCCGCGTGCTGGAGGATCGGTCGCTCACGCGCCTTGGCGGAAAGAAACAAATCAAAGTGGATTTTCGGCTGGTCAGTGCGACGAATGAAAATCTGGAGGAAATGGCCCAGGAAGGTCGGTTCCGCGAGGACCTTTACTACCGCATCCACGTGGTGCCGATTTTTGTTCCGGCTCTGCGCGAGCGGGTGGAGGACATCCCGCTGCTCGCGGAATACTTCGTCAGCGTCTATTGTGCCGCTAATGGCCTGACGCTGAAGCGCATCGGCGACGATGCGATGCTCGCGATGAAAAAGTACGCTTGGCCGGGAAACGTGCGCGAACTGGAGAACGCCGTACAGCGTATGGTGATCATGACGGACGGCGACCAGATTGGGATTGACGACCTGCCGGGAGAGATTGTCGCGGCTGGCGCCCGCGACGGGCGAAACCGGTTCAGGTTCCCGGCGGGAGGGATCAACCTCGACAAGGAGGTCGATGCGTTCGAAAAGCGATGGCTGCAGGAGGCGCTAACGCAGTCGAAGCAAGCAAAGCCCGACGCCGCCCGACTTCTGGGAGTAGACCGCAATCGACTCAACTATTTATGCAGGAAGCACAGTCTGTAGGATGGTGATTGGTAACGGATGAGCGGTGATTGGTGAACCGCAGTGGCAATGATGAAACACCGCAACTGAAACCTACCGCAGACGTTGCCGAGAACAGCCGGCGTCCACAGAATAAAAGCAAATACAGGATCCCCGTTAGCGAACACGACAGCGAAGTCCTTCAAGCAGGCTCTCGTTCGGGCCCAAACAGTATCGCTATTTCAATGTGATTGGCGTGAATCGACTAGAAGATGGTTTCGTCGGCGGAGGGTCCGTAGAGACCTGGAACAGGGACGCCGAGCAAGCGGAAATAGACCGTCAACTGCGCACGATGATGGACGACGTGATTGAAGCACATCGCGCGTAGGGCGTGATAGCGCGGGAGAGTGAAGATCGGCTGTCCGTTGTTCGTGAGCGTCCAGGTTTGGCGAAGCTGCTCGTCCGTTACCTCGGCCAAGGCTTTGCGCGTGTCCTCGACGGCGCGGGCAAACGTATCAATCAGCATCGCGTGTTTTTCAACGCGCGGGAATCGGGCGCCAACGATCTCCAGATCGGGCGTCCGGATAATCGAAGTTCCGAACCCGGGCAGCGTGGCGACGTGCCCGGCAAGCCAGCCGACTGTGCCGGATTTATCGTGTGGTCTCCATTCCCACTTTTCTTCCGGGACGCGCTCAAGCACTTTGCGCGTGTTGGTCATTTCGCGGTCGAATTCCTGGATCAAGAGCTCGTTGATGGGCATGTGTTCTCCCCGGGCGGCAGCGGCGGTACAAAATCAGTCTCGCTCGCCAGTCTTCATGCTGCAAGCACAAAAAGGTGCAATCTCAAACGCTCAGAATGAGCGAGGACGCTTTCCGGAAAAAGAGGCGTCTGAGCGGATCCTGCCGAGTCGTCTCAAGAATCCGGGTCCGAGACATTGCGAGGGAAACGAGATTCTTCGCTTCGCTCAGAACGACATTCGCACAGCGTTGCGGCGGAGAGTCGCGCGCGATCGTAATGTTCCCGCAGTGGAAGGAGCGCTCGACCGCGCAATCGCGATGTGGCAACATGGCATCTAACTGAGCGACAGGAAAGGGGTTCTACCATGGCTATTGCGACGTTTGCGGCGGGATGCTTTTGGGGTGTTGAGGATGCCTTCCGGCAAGTGAAGGGCGTGAACTCGACAACGGTTGGCTACACGGGCGGACACACACAGGATCCGACGTACAAGGAAGTGTGCACCAACACGACGGGGCACGCGGAAGCCGTCGAAGTGGACTTCGATCCAAAACAGGTCTCCTACCAGAAGCTGCTCGATCTTTTCTGGGAGATTCATGACCCCACGCAACTGAATCGACAGGGGCCGGACGTTGGAAAGCAGTATCGTTCGGGAATTTTCTATCATGATGCGGAGCAGGAGAAGGCAGCGCGCGCGTCGAAAGCCGCCCAGGAGAAATCAGGGAAGTATCACAGTCCGATTGTGACCGAGATTACGCCCGCACCGGAGTTTCACCCGGCAGAGGATTACCATCAGCAGTATTTCGAGAAGAAAGGCGTGAAGTCCTGCCATTTCTAATGCAGTGACGACAGCTGACGGGCGGTTCGGAGCCAACATCACACGCCGGCAAACGACGCTCCGTTCACTCCGCCTAGAATTCGCCGGAACGATCAACAACGGTAGGCGCGGAAGGCGAGGACGGCGTTCAGTCCGCCAAACGCAAAGGAATTGGAGAGCGCGGCGTCAACCTGCTGCTTGCGCGCCTGATTCGGAATGTAATCGAGATCACATTCCGGATCGGCGACAGTGAAATTCGCGGTTGGTGGAAGAATACCCTCGCGCAGCGCAAGGATCGTCGCAACTGCCTCGATTGCACCTGCGGCGCCCAACGCGTGCCCGTGCATGGATTTTGTCGAGCTGACGGCAAGTTTATTTGCATGCGCGCCGAACACGGCTCGAATCGCGCGCGTCTCGACCGGGTCGTTGCCCGGCGTGCCGGTGCCGTGCGCGTTGATGTAGCCGATCTGCTGGGGCGCGAGGCCAGCCATTGCCAATGCGTCGCGCATCGCGCGAGCGGGACCTTCCACGGTTGGCTGCGTCAGGTGATTCGCATCCGACGACATTCCCGATCCGCAAAGTTCCGCGTAGATTCTGGCGCCGCGCGCTTTCGCAGCTTCGAGCGGCTCGAGAATCATCATCGCGCCGCCCTCGCCTAGAATCATCCCGCGACGATCCTTGCTGAATGGCCGGCAGGTATCGGGAGAAATCACGCGCATGGCTTCCCATGCCTTGAGCATGCCGATGGTGAACATGGCTTCGCTGCCGCCAGTTACGGCAACGTCGGCATCTCCGTCGCGCACGAGGCGAAGCGCCTGGCCAATTGCGTGATTCGCCGAAGAGCAAGCAGTCGAAACCGTATACGTTGGGCCGCTGAGCTTGAGGTCCATTGATATGTGGCTCGCGCCGGCGTTAGACATGGTATTCGGGATCGTGAGCGGATGCACGCGGCCGCGGTCGGCGATATAGAGGTCTTCGAAGCCGCCTTCGATGGCGGCTTGCCCGCCAACGGCGGAGCCGCACACAATTGCGGACCGTTCGCGAAGCTGAGACGTCAGGTCAAGGCCTGAATCACGCATCGCGTCGCGGGCCGCGACAAGGGAAAACTGCGCGAATCGATCGATGTAGTCTTCTTTGCCCGGTTCGAAATGCTTGGTTGGATCGAAGGCGCGCACCTGCGCTCCGTTTGTGAAGCGCAGCGTGAGTTTGTGAAAATCGATGCCTTGGAGCGGGCCGATTCCGCTACGGCATTCGCGCAAGGCGGCCCAGTTTTCCTCCAGGGTGACACCGAGCGAGGAAATGACTCCTACGCCTGTGATGACGACGCGGCGCGGCGGCATCTTACGCGCGCCCCAATATTGTGCGGGAACGATTCGTGAGCGGATTCATTCTGCTTAGCAATCAAGCGGCCGGCGAACTGGAACCGGCAGAACTTTGCGGCGGCGCGGCGGCCATGAGTTTCTTGACTCCGACTACGACATCGTTGACAGTCCGGATGGAGCGTACATCGTCATCGGGTATGGAAATTTTGAACGCGTTCTCCAACTCGAAGAGAAGCGAGAAGACATCGAGCGAATCGATGCCGAGTTCCTGCAGGTTCGTTTCGAGAGTGATTTTGTCCGCGGGGATTCGCTTCACGGACGCCAACGTCGCAATCACCTTCTCCGCAACTTCATCCGCCATCCACCCTCCCTGAAGTACTCGCGTTCGCGCAGGCCCCGCTTTCGGTCCTTACGCCTTCCTCAGCATTTGTACACGGCGCAAGACAAAACCGTAGCGTAACCCACCGCAGAAATCAAATGCCATGGACGGCAATCCGAAGCGTACAACCATCCAGGAGCATGGATACGCCGTCCTGGTGGCGCGAGCGCCTGCGTGCGACCCTAGCTGTGGCCGGGCGCTATTGCAGGGAGGCTGGCCCTATTCATACCGCAAAGCAACCATGGGGTCGACGCGCGTAGCTCGTCGAGCCGGAATATAGCTGGCGGCGAGCGCGACCAGAATCAACGCCACGGCGGATCCACCGAAGGAGACAGGATCGTAGGCGCTCACTCCCATACAGGACGCCGCGCATCGCGCGCGTCAGAACGAGGCCCGCAATAATTCCCGCGCCCGCCCCGATCGCCGCGACCCGAGTATTTTCGCGAAGCACCATCTGAAGAATCTCGCCACGGTTCGCTCCCAGCGCCATCCGGATACCCATCTCGTTCGTTCGCTGCGTCACGCTGTAGCTGACCAGGCCGTAGACCCAACTGCGGCAAGAATCGTCGCCAGCACCGCGAAAACGGCCAGCAAGCTTGCCGCGAAACGCTGCGGCCCGAGGGATTCCGCGATTCGGTCGTCCATGCTCTTCATATCGGACACCGGCTGGTTCGCATCCTGACCGCGCACCGCACGCCGAATCGCGTCGCCCATCGCCAATGGGATTGCCGCTGGACTTGGCGATCAGAAAGCCGTAGGGCGCCTCGGTCTGGTAGATCGGGAAATAGTAAACGCCGGCCGACGCGCTTTGCGAACCTTCCGAAGACGAATTCTCGCCCACAAGCTGCGTAAATCGAATGTGGCCCACGACGCCGACGATCACCGCCCACGGGCTCTTGCTGCCACGACGAATTTCTTTGCCGATGGGATCTTCATTCGGCCAATACTGATGCGCGAGATTTTCGTCAATGATGGCGACGTCTTGCGAGCCGGTCCGATCGGAATCCGTGAAAAGCCGCCCTTTGATCAACGGAATCCCCAGCGCGGTGGAATATCCGGGCGTCACAAAACGGATATCGCCCCACGGCCCAGGGCTGCCGGGCAGTACGGTCAAGCCTTCGATGCTGAACGAAGCGGAGCTATTGCCCCCGTGAAAGGCAGCGGATAGCCTGCGCCCGCCGCCGTGACGCCAGGCGTGCTCGAAAGCTGATCCAGCACGTTGCGGAAGAACGCGATTTGCTTTTCGGGCTTGTCGTATTGCGTGTCGGGCAAAGCGAAACCCCCAGTCATCACGCCATGCGGCTGAAAGCCAGGGTTCACCTCGCCGATGCGGGCGAGACTTTTCAGCAAAAAACCGGTCCCCGCGAGCAGAACGAGTCCCATAGCGATTTCTCCCGCGACCAGGAATGACCGGAACCGGTGACGGGCGCGGCTGGCCGTGGTCGACCGGCCCGATTCGCGCAAGGCGTCGTAAGGATCGGCATGCGACATGTGCCACGCCGGCGCCGCGGCAAAAATGAGCACGGCGATCAATCCGACGCCGACGGTGAACGCCAGAACGTAGCCGTCAATCGGAAAGGACAGCGACTCGGCGTGTAGCTTCGTAGGAGCGGCAAGCAACAGTGCGCGGATCCCGAGCGGCGCCAGCAATAGTCCGGCGGCTACCCCAAGCAAGCCGAGTACCAGGTTTTCACCCAGCGTCTGCGCGATCAGTCGTCCGCGCGACGCGCCCAGCGCCGCCCGCACCGCAAGCTCCTTCGACCGCCCCGCAGCCTTCGCGAGCAGCAGGCCGGCAATGTTCGCGCACGCAATCAGCAGCACAAATGCGACGGCGCCGCCGAGAATCAGAATCGGCGTGCTCAGATCGCCGAACACGAAGCTCGTGAGCGGCATCACAAACATGCTCCACTGCGACGCTTCAGCGTACGATTTCGCGCGGGGATCGGTGAACTGCTTCGACAATAGGTTCACGTACGCGCTCGCTTGCGCGAACGAAACGCTCGGTTGCAAACGCGCCGCCGCGAAATAATTCTCGTTGAAGGTGTTATCGACTGCGAATGCATCGTGCGGAAGCCCGAGCGGCGTCCACAAATCAATTTCCGGATTCGGCCAGTCGAATCCCCGGCTCATCACGCCGATCACTCGGTAGTCCTGCTCGTTCAGCCGCATGCTGCGCCCGACGATATTGGGGTCGCCGCCGAAAAGGCGTTGCCAAGTGGGATATGCCAGGACGACCTCATGGTTCGCGTTCGGTTGGTCCTCCTGCTGCGTGAACACGCGCCCCAGAAGCGGCCGCGCTCCAAACACGTCGAACCACCGCCAGGAGATGGCCGCGCCCTGCAGACGTTGCGGGAACTCACCGGAGTTATAGTTGAAGTCACCTCCCATTTCGAGCGCTGCAGATTGAAAGATGTTCTTGCTGTCGCGCACGCGGGCGTAGTCCGGGGCCGAGACGGAAATGTTCGTCAATCCGAGCTTGAGGTATCGGACCCGCTGCACAACGACGCGGTCTGGCTTCGCGACACCTTCCGGATGCAGAAACAGCCCGTTGACAACCGAGAAGATCGCGGTGTTTGCGCCAATGCCGAGGGCAAGGGTCAGGATCGCGACAACAGCGAATCCGGGCGATTTTGCCAACGCGCGAAATCCCGATCGCACATTCTGCCAGAATATTTCCATCGGTTGCCCCCTGACCGATACTTACGCACAGCCGACCCGTCTGGTTCCCTCGATTTTGCCGCAGGGCAGTCCGAGAAGACCCGCCAAGGCAATGAAAGGATTCCAAATATCAAGCTGAGGGATCAAATACATAGACTGGAAAACCGCAACTCGCACTGGCCGCGAGGGTGCCGGAAATCTTGCAACTCGTTCGGCGATACTGGGTTGTTTCTAATGTGAAGAAGGCGGTGCCCGGGCGCGGACGATAAGAATGGATGCGAGCCGCCGCGCCAGAAATGGAGACGTGAATGCGCCGATACCTTGGAACGCTTCTGATGTCTGCAGTCCTGCTTTCACCGGTGGTGATCACCGGGTGCGCCGCGCGCGTGTACGATTATGATGGCCACGATTACCATCGGTGGAATCACCACGAGGTCGTGTATTACCAGCAATGGGAAGTCCAGACGCATCGCAGGCATGAGGATTACGACCGCCGCGATCGAGACGACCAGAAGCAGTACTGGCAATGGCGCGACAGCCACCACGGCGATAAACATCACCGCGATCATGATCGCGACAGGTAGAGGCGCCAGTTAGTTCGCTAAGTCAGTTCGAAAAAACACGCAAGGTCGTGAATGGCGGGGTTCGTGTCGAGTTCGGCGCTAGCTCCGCCTTTTCTTTTTGTTGCCCGGTCCCGCTTTCCGCACGGACGAATCACCCCCGCTTACGCGCTTCTGCTTGTGCTCCATAGTAGAATATCGGCCTTCGAGAGGCGTGCCGTTGCCCCAGCGCCCTTGCATTCCCGCGCTGTCTCGCGCTACCGCGGGAAGGCTGATAGCGTGCAAGCCGTTCATGTCGCGCTTATCGCGCGCTATGTCACGCTTCGAGCGTGCTCATTAAGAAGGAGGAATCAGGTTTGCCGGAACTTCGCAAGGACCCGATCACAGGCCGCTGGGTGATTATTTCGACTGACCGAGCGAAGCGTCCGATGGACTTTGCGCGCGAGAGCGTCCAGATCAAGGGCAACCCGAATTGTCCGTTCTGTCCGGGAAACGAAGGAAAGACACCGCCTGAGATTCTTGCCTACGGCAGAAATGGGAGCGGACGGGACACCCCGGGTTGGTCGCTGCGTGTGGTGCCGAATAAATTTCCGGCACTTGGTATCGAAGGCGGACTCGACCGCGAGGGCGAAGGGCTGTTCGATCGGATGAACGGGATTGGCGCGCACGAAGTAATTGTCGAGACGCCCGACCACCGGCAGACCATGGCGACTCTTTCCGATAAGGCAATTGAGGAAGTTCTGTGGGCGTATCGGGACCGCATGCTCGACCTGAAGAACGACAAGCGGTTCCGGTATATTCTCCTCTTCAAAAATCACGGCGAGGCCGCCGGTGCATCGCTCGAGCACACGCATTCTCAGTTGATCGCGCTGCCCATTGTGCCGAAGCGCGTCCGCGAAGAAGTTGACAATTCCAAGCATTATTACGACGAGAAGGAGCGCTGCATCTTCTGCGACATCATCCGGCAGGAGATGGAAACCGGCGCGCGCGTCATTCAAGAGAACGACTATTTCGTTGCGCTCGCTCCTTACGCCCCGCGGTTTCCCTTCGAGGCGTGGATCCTGCCACGGCAGCACAGCTCGGCATTCGAAAATATGCCGAATCCCCACTACGGCAATCTCGCGAAATTGATGCGCGATTTCCTGAGCCGCCTGGATTCCACGCTTGGATTCCCTTCTTACAACCACGTGATCCACACATCTCCGATCGGCGAAGAAATCAATGATCATTACCATTGGCATATCGAAATCATGCCGAAGCTGACCAAGGTCGCCGGCTTCGAGTGGGGCACCGGTTTTTACATCAACCCCACTCCGCCCGAAGAAGCCGCCCGTTTCCTTCGCGACGCCAAGCAGTCATAGTCTTCTCACATTCCTTTATTCCCGCGTCCGGCCGCGCTACGCTGAAACAGATCCTTTCTTGACAGCATCTGCGGCGCGAACTAAATTCTCCTTGTCCGCAGCGTCCCGAGTGAGCTTCAGGGTAGTAACCTCACCACCATAGGGACTCGAAATCTTAACGGGGGTGGACCACATGGAGTGGAACTACGTCTGTCGACGCCTGGCCGCATTTTCTGTGTTCTTCCTTTGTGCCGCAGCACTTTGGGGACAAGCCACAACTTCCTTGCGCGGGACTGTTACCGATCCGAGCGGCGCGACGATTCCAAGCGCGACCGTCCGCCTGACGAACACTGGTACCAACATCTCACGCTCGACAACAACCGACGCCCAGGGCGCTTATGTTTTCCCCGACGTCCTTCCCGGAAATTACAGCCTGGACGCCGAAGCAGGCGGATTTGCCAAGTATCACCAGACGGCGTTGAAGCTGCTGGTCGACCTTCCCGCGACGGCGAACGTGACGATGAAGGTGGGAACGGCACAGGAGACCGTCACGGTGACCGAGCAAGCGCCGATCATCAACCGGACGGACGCAACGGTGGGCCAAACCATGGGTACGGTCGAAATGGAGAACCTCCCGCTGCAAGCCGAAAATATGAACCTCCTACTGAGCCTTCAGGCGGGCGTGGTTTACAACGGCGAAAACATGTTGACGGATTCCTATGACACCCGCGCCGGCTCGGTAAACGGAGAGCGAAGCGATCAGAACAACATCACGCTCGATGGCGTCAGCAACAACAACGAATTCGCGGGTTACGCCTTCAACGGCATACTGCCCACGACGCCGTTCTCCGTCGAGGAGTTTCGCGTGACAACCTCGAATTACGGTGCCACTCAGGGCCGCTCGGCGGGAGCGCAAGAAGCGCTTGTCACCAAGGGTGGCACCAACAGATTCCACGGTAACTTGTACGAGTTCAACCGCAACACTCTTGGCGAAGCCAACGATTACTTCCTGAAGGAATCGGAAGCGGAAAACGGGCAGCCGAATGTTGGGCAACACCTGGTGCGTAACGTCTACGGAGGTGATCTGGGTGGGCCGATTCTAAAGGACCGGTTCTTCTTTTTCTTCAATTACGAAGGGCGCAGGCAATCGTTCGCGCAGAGCGTCGAACGCGCGGTTCCGAGCGCAACACTGCGAGACGGAATCATCGAGTATCCGTGTGCGACTCCGGGTCCTTGCCCAGGCGGGCCAGTTACGGGATTGAGCGGCAACACCTATACGGTTCCGGCCGGGAGTTATGCCCTGAATGCCCAGCAATTGACCCAAATGGACCCGCTTGGCATTGGTCCGAGTCCGGGCGTCCTGGCATACATGAACACCTATCCCGAGCCCAACGACCTGAATTACGGTGATGCGCCGAATTTCGCGGGCTACCGCTTCGGAGCTCCAACGACGCAACACTATAATTGGTACATCGCCAGGCTGGACTATAAGGTTACGCGGAACGGCAACCACACGCTGTTCTTCCGCGGCACTGGCATCGACGATCGTGATTCGAACGCGCCCTTCGTTCCCGGCAGGCCGGCGATGACGAGCGCCGTCGATTTGGCGAAAGGATTCGTGGCAGGCTACACGGCCGTCATCAATCCGCACGTCGTGAATAATCTCCGCTACGGCCTCACGCGCGACAGTTACGGCTCCAATGGCGATTCCAGCCAGCCATGGATCTTCTTCCGCGACATGGACCAGGACGTTGCATATTCTTCCGGCGATACGGCTCCGATCCACAACATCGTCGATACCGTGAGCTGGCAAAAGGGAACGCATAACCTCCAATTCGGAACCAACATCTTGCTCGAGCGGCTCAACACTTGGAGCACATCGGGCTCGTTCAGCGACGGCCTCACGAATGCCGACTGGATCGCCGAAGGCGGATTTGCCAATAAGAGCGATGGCCTGAATCCGGCATGTATTGCCGAAGGCAAACCGAACTGCACGGCAGCCGACGTATATCCAGCTGTGGCAGTCAGTGCGCAGCACGCGTATGACTTCCCCATGGCGGCGCTGATGGGCATGGTCAGCGAAGTCGACGGTGTTTTCAATTACGGGATTCCCTACAAGAACACCGATCTCGCTATCAGCTTGCCCCAAGGGGCTCCAATTTCCCGCCATTGGGCGACGGACAATTACAACTTCTTCGTTCAGGATACGTGGCAGGCGCGTCCTAACCTCTCCATCACCTACGGCCTCAACTATCAGCTCATGACTCCTATGACCGAAACGAATGGCCAACAGGTAACTCCGAGCGTCAACATGGGTGCCTGGTTCAACGAACGTGCGGCGGATATGCGTCAGGGCATTCCCGACAATCAGGTGAATGGCGGGAATCTGATTGGATTTACTCCTTCTGGCTCGTTCTACGGCCGGTCCGGGCTGTATAGCACGCAAACGAAGAACTTCGCTCCTCGCATCGGTATCGCATGGTCACCCGAATCGAAGTGGGGATGGCTAGACAAGCTTTTCGGTCAGGACAAGACTGTCATTCGGGCCGGCTTCGGCATGTATTACGATAATTTCGGTCCCGAACTGGCTCAGTCCTACAGCGCCAGCGGCGAGTTCGGTCTCGCCACGGATGTCACAAATCCATCCGCTACGCTGACCCTCAGCCAGGCCCCTCGCGTCGGAAGCAATCTTTCCGACATGAACAATATTCCTCTTTCGCTTCTCACCAGCGAAGGATTGACGCCCTCGCCCATTTCCGATTTTCCTGTCACCCCTCCAGCCGGTTCGCTCATGATCGCGCATGGCATCGACCAATCGCTGAAGACGCCTTATTCCTACTCGGCCGATCTTTCGATTGAGCGACAGTTGCCCGCAGGAATGGTGCTCAGCGTAGATTATGTCGGTCACTTTGCGCACCGTCTCCTCTCTCTCGACGACATTGCCGAGCCTATGGATTTGGTCGACCCGAAAACCGGCATCGACTACTTTTCTGCGGCGAAGCAAATCTCGAAGCTGGGTCGACAGGGAGTTGTAGACACGATTCCGCCAGGCGGCCTCCCGCCCGGCCAGACTCTCTTCACGGACTCGATGCTGGGGTCTACAGCCGCCTACTGGCAAGACATGTTCAAGTCGCAGTCGCAGTACAACATGTGCTCGACGGGCGCTAACACCTCCGACATGCTGCTTTCGATCTTTAGTGTCATGAGCCAGGGTTGCGGAGATCTGTACAACGAGACATCTGGTCTCTATCTGATGGACAAGGACGGATACCCCGTCGCTCCCACCCAAGGGTTGTTCAGTTACTACAACAGCCAGTATTCGTCGCTGTGGGCCTGGAAGTCGATGACATGGTCCAACTACAACGCTCTTGAGGTCGGGCTCCACAGGCAGATGTCCCATGGTCTCCTCTTCGGCTTCAACTACACCTATTCGCATTCTCTTGACCCCGAGTCGGAGGCAGAACGTGGCATTCACTATTTGACGGACAGCGTGATCAACGCGTGGGACCCGCGGCAGATGTACGCATCGAGTGATTTTGATCTGCGGCACCAGATCAACGGCTATTGGGTCTTCGATCTACCCTTCGGTCAGGGAAGATTGATCGGCAATCACGCCAGCGGCTGGGCCAATGCCATCATCGGCGGCTGGCAACTCGGTGGCACGGGGCGCTGGACCTCAGGATTCCCGGTCAGCGTGTTCCAAGGCTACGTTTGGCCCACCAACTGGGACGAAATGGGCTGGTCAGACTTGACGGGCCAGCCGCTCGTCACGGGAACCACGATGGTCCCAATTGGCGGCGGTATCTCGATCCCGAGCATCTTCAAGAATGCTGAGAACTGCAGCGGTTCCGGAACTCCGTGCGCGGCCAACGCTTTCGACTACGCTTACCCAGGCGAGAGCGGCCAGCGCAACACGGTTCGCGGCGACGGCTACTTCAGCATCGATATGAATCTGCAAAAGGCGTGGAACGTCACCGAGCGGCAGCAGCTTCAGGCGCGTTGGAGCGTGTTTAACGTGACCAATAGCGCTAGGTTCGATGCCTACTCGATGCAGGATGAATGGGACGTGTCCAGCACCTTCGGCAATTACACCAGCACGTTAACCAGCGCTCGTGTGATGGAGCTGGCGCTGATCTATAGCTTCTGACGCACAGTTACCGCCTCACGTGCAACACTCTTAGGCCCGACGCCGCCCTTTGGTGCCGGGCCTTTTTTCTCAGAAAACAGTCCGCGGAGACGGCTTGTCTTCCCTCATGTCCGCTTGGCCTCATGTCTGTGTAACGAAAATGCCCCGCGTACTCGCAGGACACGCCCCGGCGCAGTCCACGCAGCTAAGTCCTCTGAAATCACTGCCACATTCCTCGCTTGGCTCGTAAGTTCGTTCCGCACCGCAGGCCTCATTTCTCGATACACACGCTGAGAAATTTTTGGACCTAAGCCGTTCAGCATCAACAACAACGCCAAAATATCTCGATACACTTTTCAACGTTTCGGCGGCGTCGCGTGACTGCACCATCTTTGTGCAATCCGATTTTCGGCCGCTGGCTGCCGACGCGTCATTCACCGTGGAACGAAGGCATATGCGCGGGTTTCTCTGGAGCAAAACGTGGTTTTCGATAATTGCCGCGCAATCAGACGAGCACTTCGGGGACTTCCATGAGGCCCGCGCGGAAGGCGTATTGGAACGCTTCGACGACCCGCGGATCAAAGTCCTTGCCGGCTCCCTTGACGATAACGTCTCGCGCTTCGAAGGAGGTGATCCCCTTTCGATAGGGACGGTCGCTAACCAACGCATCGAACGCATCCGCCACGCTGATGATGCGCGCTTCCACCGGAATAGCCTCACCCTTGGTGGGGTGGTAACCGGTGCCATCGAATTTGTCATGGTGACTCAGAATAATGGGCAGCACGCGCCGCAGCGTTCCGCCGACCGGCTTCAGCTTGTCCATGCCCTTGTCGAGATGCGACTGCATTTCGACGATTTCCTGGTCGGTGAGTTTCGCGGCCTTGTACAGAATGGTGCGGCTGACATCAAGCTTGCCGATATCGTGCAGCAGCGCTGCGGCGCGAATGTCCTCTACGCGCTCGTCGGGGAGGCGCATCGCTTCTGCGATGCGTGCCGCGTAAATTGAAGTCCGATACGAATGGTTCTGCGTGTATTTATCGTTGGAGATCACGCCACAGAGGATTTGCAGCACGCCGTAGTATGTCTCGCGAAGTTCGGCCATGCTTCTTTCTCTGTGCTCGTAAAGCGTGCCCATGGCATAGGCGGTGATCAGCAGGAATCCTCCCCATATGGTGATGTCCGCCCAGGACATCAATTGATGCGCGCGCAGATTGATTCCGCTGGCGAGAGCCACGGGATTCATCAGATTGAGCCAGCAAACGATCAAGACGGAGGCAAGCGCGGTCTGCACCGCCCGCGAACGTCCGAAGTAATATGCCGCGAACAACGTTGGGAGGTCGTAAAACGAAAGAACCAGCTTCTGTCCGGCAACGAAGAAATTGATGATTGCAGCGAAAGCGATGATCGAGAAGATCAGCAGCAGTTCTTTGTTGACCCTCATTATCCGATCCAGCCAATTCGTCTTCATTAGCGATACTCCATGGAGATACTCACGGGGCCGGCGGAACGAAAGACTCCGCTACGCTAATGCTAGCAATCCAGGTGGCCCGCAACCCTGAATTCCAGGCAGATAGTGCTCAAATTGCCATGACTGCCTATGCGCTTCTAAAATCGCGCGAACCAGCGGGCTGTTTCCCGCTTCGGATTGCCCGAACTCGGTGGTAATTTGTTGCGTCGGCTGTCCGACGAATGAAGAGGTGCAGCATGACTTGGGCGAAAAGACGTGCGATCGTCATCGGAATCGTGGTGGTGTTCCTGGCTTTGTTTGTGTGGCTGGCTTGGGGGCCGGCGCGGCTGCCGTCGAATTCGGTGCTGGTAGTGGACGCCACAGGACAAATCGAGGAGCAGAGGTCTTCCGATCTGATGCACGCTTTGAATGGCTACCAGCCTGTTCTGCACGACTATCTGGACGCCATCGACTCCGCAGCCAGCGATCGGCGAATTGCGGGCATGGTGGTACGGATCGGCACGATGGATACGGGCTGGGCTAAGATCGAAGAGATCCGGTCGCACCTGCTGGCGTTTCAGAAGAGCGGCAAACCGAGCGTTTGCTATCTCGGGTACGACGGTCTCGGGAATCCCGAATATTTTCTGGCCACGGGCTGCTCGCAAATTTGGCTGGTTCCGACCGTCCAGGTAGGTATCCGCGGAATGATGGCGCAGACGCTGTTTTTCCGCGGTACGCTCAACAAACTGAAGGTCGTCCCGGAGTACTACCACATAGCGCAATACAAGACGGCGGCGAACAGTTACACCGAAACGAAATTCACGCCTGCCCATAAAGAGGAAGTCGAGTCGCTGCTGCACAGCATTTACGACGAGTATGTCTCGGACGTATCGAGCGCGCGGCATATCGATCGGGCAGAATTCGAGAAGCTCGTCGAGCGCGGCCCGTTGCTGACGAGAGATGCAGTGGATAGCCGGGTTGTGGACCGGCTCGGGTACTGGGATCAAGTGCGAGCTTACTTCCGGCACGGCCAGAGAGAATGGAATCCCATTTCAGTCGAACAGTATCGGGCGTTCATCCCCAACGTGACTGGGCCGACGATTGCAATCGTGCATGCGACCGGCGACATTGTTTCCGGGTCGTCGCAAAGTAGCGCGACGGGCGGATTCATCATGGGTGGTGATACGGTCGCGTCGGAGTTGCGCCAGGTGCGGCAAGACCCATCCGTGAAGGCAATAGTACTGCGGATTGATTCTGGCGGCGGCTCGGTGGCAGGCAGCGAGGTGATTCGCAGGGAAGTGGAGCTTGCCAACGATGTGAAGCCGGTTGTCGTTTCCATGTCCGATGTAGCGGCATCAGGCGGATACTGGATCGCGACGCCGGCCAGAAAAATCGTGGCCGATCCCGATACGATTACCGGTTCGATCGGGGTGCTGATCGGGAAATTCAATCTCTCCGGACTCTATGCGTTGTTGGGGATGAGTACCGATTACGTATCCACGAGTCCCAACGCGACGATCTTTTCGGACCAACAGAATTTCAGCGCGGACCAGCAAGCTCTGATCCAGAAATCGCTGAACGAAACGTATGCCCAATTCACCCGAGGGGTCGCCCGGGGGCGGCATATGTCGGTCGAAGCCGTGGACAAAATAGCGAAAGGACGAGTGTGGTCGGGCGCGCAAGCGAAGCAGTTGGGATTGGTCGACGAGCTTGGCGGCCTGGATACCGCGATTGAGGTGGCGAAGCAGCTTTCCAATATTCCCGCAAGCACGGCGGTCCACATCGTTCGCTACCCACGGCAAAAGACGTTCTGGCAGTTGTTACTTGAGCGGGAGGAAAATCTAAGCGCATCGACGTCTACTTCGGTTCAGGCCGTGCTGCGGCGTATTCTCGACAATAACGGAACGATTCAAGCGAGCATGCCGTATCGGCTGACGATTCGGTAGATGGTCGCTGCCACACCGAGGGTGCCAGTGGGCCTGGAGGCGCGGGTGGGAATCGAACCCACGCATAAAGGTTTTGCAGACCTCTCCCTTACCTCTTGGGTACCGCGCCCCGAGACAACGAGTATACCGAAACCGGGCGACGTTTTGTGACGGCGTTCGCCGGCTAAAGTCGGCAGCGGGGTTTGTCCATTGCGCACGTCGATGCCGGATGCGCCGCTTGCGTTGACTTCGTTCCGGCCGCGACCTACCATAGCGCCAAGCATGGTTCCTCCGCAATGATTGGCCAAACCCTCTCGCACTACCGCATTCTCGACAAGCTCGGCGGCGGCGGCATGGGAGTGGTGTACAAGGCCGAGGACATGAAGCTGGGCCGCATGGTGGCGTTGAAAGTGCTACCCCAGGAACTGGCCCACGACCCTGTTTCCCTCGAGAGATTCCAAAGAGAGGCTCGCGCTGCTTCGGCGCTGAATCACCCGCACATCTGCACAATCTACGCAATTGAAGAGGCAGAGGGCCGCCACTTTATAACGATGGAGTTTCTAGAAGG
>JBOGNK010000208.1:0-11199 GCA_050747085.1 Candidatus Acidiferrales bacterium | reverse complement strand
GGCATGGCTAGGTCGATTTGGCTTTTCGAGTATACGCGTCTGAATCCAAAGGGCCTTTACCTTCAGCCGATGATTGAAGCCCTAACGGCAAGATATACGTTCGCCAAAGCACCACAGAATCTGCTCGATCTCACCGATAACGCGCTTGCCTTCAAATCGGGCAAATTCGTGAATTCGAAGGGCGTGGCAGTCTTGGTGAAGTTCAGCATCTACGATGATGGCATCATCGGTGAAACGGTGGCATCAACGGATGACTCGACCGAGTTTCTCAACGATGTCGCGTCCTGGGCGAAGGAGGAATTTGGTTTGCAAGTCCCTTCCAACGCGAGAAAGGCTTACGCCAGCCAGATCGTATTTGAATGCGATGCGCCCTTGTTGGCATTGAGTCCGAAGATCGCCCAACTGCTGCGCTCGGTTCAGGCGCGCTACCAACCTCTTGACGGAAAACCACGGGAGTTTGATTTCACTGGGCTGAGTTTCTGGACAGAGGATGTCACGAAGCCGCTTGCGCCCAGTATGGTGAAGATTGAACGGAAGATCGGGCCGTCGTTCGCACAGAATATGTACTTTTCACAGGCGCCGTTTGAAACGCGGAGCCATATCGAGCTGCTGATGGAGTTGGAAGCCCTATTGACGACTTAAAGGCAGGAGCCATGATCGACGGTCTTTGGATTGTCCGATACAGCGGTCCAGAAGGTGACGGGAGCGGTGTGGTTGTGCTTACGCATGGCCGTGTCCTGGGAGGCGACAGCGGTTTCACTTACGTCGGGTCGTTCGAATTCCACAATCCACAATTCAAAGCAAAGGTGGCTGTTAAGAACTTTGACCCCACCATACCAAGTGTTCTAGGCGTTGTGGGAGACTTCGATCTCCTGATTGAAGGCAACCTTCAAGGCGATGAACTGAACGGGTTGGCGGCACTCGCTGATGCGCCGGATGCAAAGATGGTAGTTAGGCTAGCCAAACAACTCGGTCTATAGAGTCGCTGTCAAGAACAGGGGACACAAGCGGTTCGCGGGTCAGGCATCGGCCGGTGGACAGGAGTCAACGCTAGGCTGCTCGGCAAAACTCCCCCTCGAAAGTCACGGAAAGCACGTCAGCCGGTACAGATTGATTCCAGCCCGCGGTAGTGCTTCAAATGACCATCAAATCGTGTCCCACAATGATCTCGCCTTTGTAATGCTTCGCCGCAAGTGCGCGCCACCTGGAATCGGGCACTGAAGTCGACGCCGGGACAAGATGTGACAGCACCAGTGTCTTCACGCCCGCCTCTTCCGCGATCCTTCCTACATCCTCAGCCGACGAGTGATCGGCGATGATGTGGCGCATGAAGATATCGAAAGATGTTTGGGTCTCTATGCTTTTTGCACTCTGCTTCGTTGCCCGCTCGGCCTCCGCGCGTATTGCCGCCAAATCCATTGCCTCGTGCACCAGAACGTCCGCTCCCCGCGCTATGTCCGCAACTGCCTGCAGCGGGACCGTATCGCCCGAGAAGACGATCGACCGGTCGGGAAAATCGAACCGATATCCGTAGGCTGGACGTACCGGCGGATGCTGAACCAGCACCGACGTGACCTTCACGTTTTCGTCCTGCATCACCGGTCCGGGCTTCGGAAGATCGTGAGCGCCGATCATCTTTAGAGGCGCGATCTTGAAATCCTCCGCCCAGAATTGAATCGTAGCCTGCTGCGATTGCAGAAAATCGCGCGTCATCTGCTCCAGCGGAGGCGGTCCATAGGCGGTAACCGATTGCTTCAACCCGCCGTCCGCCCAGCCAATCACCAGGAATGGCCCGTACTCGATGTTGTGGTCGGGATGGTGATGCGTGATGAAAATCGACCGCACCGCGCTGAAAGATAGCCCCGTCCGTGCAAACTGGTTCGTAACGCCCAAGCCGCAGTCAACGATGTATGCCGCACCCTTGTGCACGATCGCATTCGAACTGTTGTGACGTACCTGACCCGGCGCAGGGCCTCCGTGCGTTCCCAGCAGCACCAGCTTGGTTCCGGTTGCGGAGGACAGCTCTTTTCGTACCCGTTCTTCTTCTCGCGCGAGATCGGGCAACCACCAATCCGGAGCCTGCTTTCGAGGAATCGCCAACGCGGGCGCCGCCGCAAGGCCCGCCAGAAAGTTTCGGCGCCTGATTGATCCGTGGTGCGCAGCTTTGCTCACGATGCAACCCCCTAAGTGACAATCGTCTGACTGGGTCTTCCGCAAACCCGCTAGCCCCGAAGGGCGCAAGATCGTAGCCCACGGCGCAAGCGGTGGGATCATATCCGCTAGAACGGCCCCAGCCCGCGACGCGGGCGTAAGAATCCACGCCGCGCAAGAGCGTAGGCGAGACGGATCGGGTATGGTAGGGCTATTTTCCAGAAAATAGGCTGATCTTCGTTGTGAGCCACTGCGAGAGAAGTAGCAGGATCTTCAAAGCGACCGAAGGCGATGCGAACACGTCCGCGTCAATCGTTAGAGGGTCTACGAGCGTTGAGGGCTGCGAAGGCCTACATTCAGCCGGTTAAGCCGGCCGCTTATGCCGTTGCCCCGGCCGTTCCCAGCGTACGCCGCTGCTGGAAACACTCGCGGCAATACACGGGCCTTCCCTGAGTAGGCTTGAAAGGAACCGTAGTTTCCTTGCCGCATTGCGAGCAGACGGTCTTTGTTTCCACCCGCTGCATCACCGGCGCACTCGAGCCGTTGCCCATCCCGCGCGTCGCTTTGCACGCCTTGCAACGCTTGGGCTCGTTCTTGAAGCCCTTGTCGGCAAAAAACATCTGCTCGCCGGAGGTAAATACGAACTCCGCGCCGCAATCGCTACACTTCAGGACCTTGTCGTGGTATTCCATCTTCCGCTCCGGAACCGCGCTGGGGGAGCGAACTGGCAGCGGTAAAGATCGAATTCAGGAGCTTCTCGCCAAGGCGAATTGGCCCGCTGTGGCAGACGTAACCGCTGAAACGGCCTCGCCCGCCGGCAAACCGGAATCGTGATCCGCGGAATCGTAGCAGCGGCCGAGCGCGCTCGCAGCCCTTGAAAGCTGAAGCACGCTCGACTGCTTGGAGACTCCTGAGTATTTCGGTCGCCTAATCCTGCTCACGCCGCTGTTTCTTACGGAGACGCTTACGCGAGAGGGCTTCCTTTGCACGACGCTTCTCACCAGGCTTCATGTAGTAGCTGTGCTTTTTGATCTCCTTGATGATGTCCTCCCCCTGCACCTTGCGCTTAAACCGGCGGAGAGCATTCTCTAGAGATTCACCCTCTTGAATTACAACTTCTGCCACGCGTATTCACCCCCGTTCCCCTCTAAATTGTTCGTGAAATGGCTACAGACAGTTTACCGGTTCACACGACGACCGGCAATTGCCCACATCTTCTATAGGAGCAGTCCCTTCAAGTCAAGCTAAATTCGCCTTTTCGCCGCCGGAGTGATGCGCGATTCCCGTAACGGACCGGTTATCAGAGCAAGTTCGTACATCACGTCCCTGACAGGGCCGCCCCTGCGCCGGATGGCCGCCCACAGTTCGTCCCCAATCATCGGTCTCCGAGAGCCTCCGCGTTTTGCCCCCCGGAAAACAGCATCCGCGAGATGCGTCCCATCGGACGAAGCTCTAATCGCCACACCCCGACGATTAAAATTGCCGGTAACTTACTGACAATACAAGAGAAAACATTTTCTAACCGCCACAGGTGCGGCTTTTTTCTTCGCCAAAGATCGCGTTCGTTGCTGCTACAATCACCGGTCGAGTCCTCCGAGGAATCTCGCATGCCCGAAATGCGTAAGGCGATTGGCGTTCTGCTGGCCGGCGGCCAGGGAGAACGGCTGTGGCCGTTGACGCGCGACCGCGCAAAACCGGCCGTTCCGTTTGGCGGCGTTTACCGCATTATCGACGTCACACTGTCAAACTGCCTGAACAGCGATTTGCGCCGCGTTTTCGTGTTGACGCAGTACAAGGCGCTCAGCCTGAATCGTCATATACGCCGCGGCTGGTCCGTGCTGATGGGCATGGGCGATTTCATCGAGGTGCTGCCGCCGCAAATGCGCGTTTCGCAGCACTGGTATCGCGGCACGGCCGACGCGGTGTTTCAAAACATCTACTCGATCGGCAGCGAGCAGTCGAATTACGTCTTCATTCTTTCCGGCGACCACATATATAAGATGAATTACCAGAATATGCTCGAGCAACATGTCGCCTCCGGCGCGGACGTAACGGTCGCAACAATCGAGGTGGATTGCGAGCAGGCCGCGAAACAATTTGGCGTAATCGAAACCGATGCGCAATGGCGGATCGTCGGTTTCGAGGAAAAGCCTGCCGTGCCAAAGGAATCGCCGCTGCATCCGGGCAAATGTAACGCGTCGATGGGCGTCTACCTGTTCAATACCCAACTCCTCGTGCCGATCCTGATCGACGACTCTGAGAACGCGGCGTCGGGACACGATTTCGGCAGGGATATTCTTCCCCGCATCATTGGAAAGTACCGCGTCTACGCGCACAATTTTCGCGACGAAAACAAGAAGGAAACTTCCTACTGGCGCGACGTTGGAACCGTCGAAGCCTACTACGAAGCGAACATGGACCTGTGCGCTGTCGCTCCGGTGTTCAATCTGTACGACAAGAGCTGGCCTCTGCAGACGTGGCAGCACCAATATCCGCCGGCGAAATTCGTCTTCGGCGAGCCGCAACGCATGGGCGTCGCTATCGATTCGATCGTTTCCGGAGGAGCAATCGTTTCGGGCGGTCGCGTTTCAAAATCTGTTTTGGGCTACGACGTGCGCATCAACAGCTACAGCGAAGTCGAGGACTCGATCATCTTCAATCACGTGAACGTAGGCCGGCACTCCCGCATTCGCCGTGCGATCATCGACCGACACGTCACCCTGCCTGAAGGCACGGTGATCGGCTACGACGTCGATGCCGACCGCGAACGCTATAACGTCTCGGACGGGGGTGTGGTAGTTGTAGTCCGGCCTGAGTCGATGCTCGAAGAACCCGAATGATTCGTAGGTCCTCGCAGGCGGTGGCTTGCACGCCGCGGCTGTCACTATGGCCAGTGGTTCCTCATTCTTATTATCATGAGGTATGTCGTTCGAACCGCGCTTCGGGCACGCAGCCAACGAATTCCAGCGTTATCGTCCCGACTACCCTGCTGCGCTCTATGAGCGAGTCCTCACGGCAATCCCTGAGAACCAACGCGAGCGTGCGATGGATTTGGGCGCGGGCACCGGAATCGTCACCGCTCATCTCGTTCCTCACTTCCGCGCGGTGATCGCGGTTGAGCCGGATGCAGGAATGGCCGCGAAGATCGCTGAACTCCTGCCGGGCATCTCGATTCGTAATGTAACCGCTGAAAACTGCGCACAGCAGCCGGACAGCGTAGATCTGATCGCGATTGCCAACGCGCTCCATTGGATGGATGCGCAGCGGACATTCGCGAACGCTCGCAGTTGGCTTCGCGCTGGCGCAATCCTCGCGGTTTTTGATCGTCCCCTCCCGAAAGGCGGTCCGGCAGTCGACGCGATCACGCTGGCGCAGCTTCGCGGTCCATGGAAACCGCATCGCCATCCACTGCTCAAGCGCGACTTGCATTGGGAAGGCCAGGTGCGCGCCGCGCCTGGCTTCTCTCTCGTTGACGAGCAGAAATTTGAATACACGGTCCCGATGACTCCCCGCGATTACGTCGGCTTTTGGCGCTCCACTTCCTACGGCAGCGCCTACGCGCTCACTTTGAGCGATCCCGACCGCTACTGGAGCGGCCTCGAATCTGAGTTCGCGAAAGCTGCGTCAGGCGACATGATACCCGTCGACCTAAGCCCGACTCTTATCCTCGCGCGCAAGACTTAGAACGTCGCCGGAAACCGAACTTACAAGATCATTCGCGTCCTGCTTGGCCCGAGCCCCTGTTTCCCGTAGACTTCTTCGTTTGGCTCGTTCGCGAGAGTGTGTCACTTGCGGCTTGGATGCGGCAGGGCTGATTTGCGTAGGGCACGGTATGGAGTGCCCGCCGAGCTTTCAAGCAGCCATCAGTTCAGTTATCCAAGATGCAAGGGAGAGATAATGTCGACGAAGATCACATCCGTGCACGGCCGCGAAATTCTTGATTCGCGCGGCAATCCTACGGTCGAAGCCGATGTCCGTCTTGAAGGAGGCGCGTTTGGCCGCGCTGCCGTCCCGTCCGGCGCATCGACCGGCGAGAACGAAGCCATCGAATTGCGCGATGGCGACAAATCCCGCTATCTCGGCAAAGGCGTGCAGAAAGCCGTGGCGCACATCAATACCGAGATCGCGCAAGCCGTCGCCGGCATGGACGCTCTAGACCAAACTCAGCTCGATCACCGCATGATCGAAGCCGACGGCACGCCGACCAAGTCGAAGCTCGGCGCGAATGCGATCCTCGCCGTCTCGATGGCCGCGGCGCGCGCAGCGGCCGCTGCGAGCGAGCAGCCGCTCTACAAATATCTGGCTCGCTACGCAAGCGAGCCGGCCGCGAACACCCTTCCCCTCCCCATGATGAACATCCTGAACGGCGGCGCCCATGCGGACAATTCCGTCGACGTGCAGGAGTTCATGGTCATGCCCGTCGGCGCGCCGAGCTTTCGTGAGGCGCTTCGCTGGGGCGTCGAGGTATTCCACAATTTGAAAGCCGTGCTCAAGAAGAATGGCTATTCCACCGCCGTCGGCGATGAAGGCGGCTTCGCGCCCAATCTGAAATCCAATGAAGAAGCCATCGAGCGCATTCTGGAAGCGATCAACGCCGCCGGTTACAAACCGGGCAGCCAGGTCGCGATTGCCGTGGATGCGGCGGCCAGCGAGTTCTACGACAAATCCTCGAAAAAATACGTGTTCAAGAAAGCCGACAAATCCGCACGAACGTCCGAAGAAATGGCGGCGTTCTGGCAAAACTGGCTGCGACAGTACCCGATCGTCTCCTTTGAAGACGGCATGTCTGAAGAGGATTGGGAGGGCTGGAAGCTTTTCACGCGCGACGCAGGCCCAAAATGCCAACTCGTCGGCGACGACGTTTTCGTCACCAATCCCAAGATTTTCGCGCGTGGAATCAAAGAGGGACTCGGCAACTCAATTCTGATCAAGCTGAATCAGATCGGAACCGTCACCGAGACAGTCGAATGCGTCGAGATGGCCCGCGCGGCAAACTACTCGGCGGTCGTTTCGCACCGCTCGGGCGAAACCGAAGACCCGTTCATTGCCGACTTCGTCGTGGCAATGGGTACCGGACAAATCAAAACCGGCTCCGCATCGCGGACCGACCGCATCGCCAAATACAATCAGCTTCTGCGGATCGAAGAGGAACTTGGGAGTCATGCCCGCTTCTTGGGCCGCTCCGCACTCGCGCACCGATAGCTGCCAGCGAAAGAATGTAAATCGAGAATGTCGATTACGGGAACGCGCCGATGGCCGGCACAGGTCGGATGTAGGCGGGAGATTCTAGTGGATGAGTTTGTCGCCATCCGGGTGCGACTGTTTGCCGTTCCCGCCCGGCGCGGCAATTGCTGCTTTCAGGGCGCTAGGCTTTCTCGCAACGATCCGGCTGCTCGACAAGTGAACCACGATCAGTTCATTGCTGCACGATCGCCCGAACGATTCCAGTTGCAGCAGCGCGGTCTCCTCGCCGTCAGCCGAAGATTTCCAGACGGGCGCACCATCAGGCAGGATTTCGAAGATGTCATATTGAGTCCCAAGATTCATTGGAAGATCGCTCTTGTCCAGCAGCATGCCCTACCGTCGCCAACAAAGCAAGCTTGCGATATCAGGATTTCAGGCTTTGATGATTCAGAGCCGTGACATGACAAGGCGCACAAGAATGGCACATTACCCGTCCCTGGTTTTCGCTTGACGGCTGCCTGAGATGCCCGGAAGATAGGCATCGTTCGGCAGGATTTTCGCGCAAATCGAACCTCCATTACTCTGCTCGAATCCAAGTTGTGAGGAATTGTGGCTACACCCAACGTTGACGTCGTCGGAATCGGAAGCTGCGGCGTAGATTATTTCGCGATCGTGCCGCGCCTGCTCGGCCCCGAAGAAAAGATCAATGCGGACCGCATGGAAATTCACGCGGGCGGCGTCACGGGCAACAACCTCACGCAAGTGGCCCGCCTGGGCGTCCGCACCGGGTGGCTCGGCCTGATCGGCGACGACGAGAACGGGCGTCTGATTCAGAAAGCGTTCGTCGACGATGCGATGGACCTCTCGGGGGTCGAAATCGTCAAGGGCGAGCATTCTTCGGTGACCTGGATTCCCGTCGACGCGGAGGGCGAGCGCTGCATCTACATGTTTCCCAATATCAATGGCAAGCTCTCGCCATTTCAGGTCCGCAACCGCTTCGCGCCGCACATTCAGCGCGCGAAGCATTTTCATACGGAGGCGTCGCAGCTGCCGATCGCGCCTGTGAAGGAAGCAATCAAAGTGGCTAACGAGGCCGGCGTGCGCGTGATATTCGATCTCGACGTAGCTCCCAGCTTTTTCTGCCAAATGAACCTGGGCACGCAAGCCGAGCTGACGGAACTGCTGAAGACCGTCGATGTGCTGAAGCCCTGCAAAGGGGCGGCGCGTGAAATGACCGGCGACTCCGATTGGAACAAAATTGCCGACGGTCTATTGGCGCTCGGTCCAACGACTGTTGCCGTCACGCAGGGCGCGGAAGGTTGCCTGATCGCCAATCGCAAGGAGCGCGTGCAAGTGCCCGCGTTCAAGGTGGATGTGGTGGATACCACAGGGGCGGGCGACGCATTCATGGGCGGGCTTTCCTACGGGATCCTGCAACAGTGGGATTTCGAGCGAGTTGGAACGTTCGCGAACGCCTGTGCCGCGCTGTGCTGCACGAAAGTCGGCGCCCGCGCTATGGCCAATTATGCCGAAGTGGTCGACTTCATCCGCAAAAGCGGCCGTCAGGGAGGGATTCCAACTGCGATGGTTTCATGATGTCTTTAATCAATCGCTGGCATACGGTATTTGCGGTATCGACTTACCTGGATGACCTGAGTTTTCATAACACGCTTTGAGCGCTTTGATGCGTGTGCTCAACTAAAACCATGAACTCGAAACCTGCGCTCAATTCAGATCTCCATCAGTCTGAGATCGAGCAATTCCGCATGCTCGTCGAGCAGGTGCAGGACTATGCCATTTTCATGATGGATCCACAGGGACGAGTGGCGACGTGGAATGCGGGCGCCGAGCGGATCAAGGGCTACACCGCTTCGGAAATCATTGGCCAGCCTTACGCGACCTTTTTCCCTCCAGAAGACGCTGCTGCGGGAAAGCCAAAACAAATCCTGGAAGCCGCAGTTCGCGAAGGAAGAGCGGATACGGAAGGCTGGCGCGTCCGGAAAGATGGGTCGCGCTTTTGGGCCAGCGCGCTGGTAACCGCCATTCGAGACCGTTCGGGCAAACTGCTCGGATTCAGCAAGGTCACCCGGGATATCACTGAAAGGATGCGCTACGAAGAAGCCCTTCGAAACGAAATCACCGCGAAGGATCAGGCGCAGCAAGAAGTGGCCCAGTCGGAGCACGCGCTACGGGAACTTTCGTTCCGGCTGCTTCAAACCCAAGACGAAGAGCGACGGCGGATCGGTCGCGAAATGCACGACAGCATAGGTCAATACTTGAGCGCGTTGAAGATAAAACTCGGTCTGATGCCCACGAAGTATCCTGCTCTCGATGAGGAGGCTCGGCGCGAACTTGAGATGTGCGCCGCGTTGCTGGCCGATTGCATCAAGGAAGTTCGAACGATTTCCTACCTGCTCTACCCACCCATGCTCGAAGAAAGGGGTCTCAAGTCAGCCATCGACTGGTATCTGGACGGATTTCGGAAGCGAAGTGGACTTACGGTCAACTTCGACGTGCCCGAGCGGCTGGAGCGGCCGTCGCGAGATGTCGAACTCGCGCTTTTCCGCGTGTTGCAGGAAAGTGTTACCAACATTCACCTTCATTCTGGCGGCTCGCTGATTGATATTGCCTTATCTGCTCAAAATGGAACGATCGAGTTGAAGGTTCGTGACTACGGCAAAGGTTTGCCCCAGACTCCCGGTCGGCACGGTGGAAACCAATCATCCGGCGTGGGCCTTCGCGGCATGAGCGAGCGGATGCTTCAATTGGGAGGAACCCTCAAAGTCAGTTCAGCGGACCCGGGAACTCTGGTGCACGCAACGGTCCCCACACATAGCCACTCCAAACCACCATCCAGCGATTTTTAATAAGCTGGTTTGCGGCCGAGATATGAAGGAGCAGCTACATGAATCTGAACGATCCTAAGACCATACTGGTGGTGGACGACCACCAGATCGTGCGCGAGGGTGTCCGCAGTCTGCTCGCAGCCTGGCGGCCCGCATGGACAGTCTCCGAAGCCGGGAGCGGAGCCCAAGCCATGGAGGCGATCCGCGAAAGAGTACCGGATTTGGCTATCATTGACGTCACAATGCCCGATGAGAACGGATTCGAGGTAGCGTCCCGCCTCCGCGCTTCCGGTTTCGACCGGCCGATCCTTATCTTCACGATGCACCAGTCACAGCGGTTGGCCAGAGACGTGAAGGAAGCTGGCGGGCAGGGCTTCGTCCTTAAGGCTCAGGCCACAGAGGACCTCGTTCGGGCCGTTGGAATTCTGCTGGGAGGCGGCACTTTCTTTGGAGGCATGCCCGAACCGGAAACGGGCCCCAATAATCCGACACCCGGAACTGTCATGTTTTTCCGTGGTTTTGCGCTTCAGTCTGCTTAGCACGGCGCAGTCAGAACTTGCGGCGCAAGCCACCCGGTGACCGTGGAACTGTTTGATCTCGCCGCGACCGAACCTTCGTTGCGACCAGTCACCACCGAGGCAGTCTTGCTACTCAGCGAACACAAGCTGTCATCATAGCTGGCCCGGGGTGGCGGCCGAAGCGAAGCCATCCCGGCCACGCACGCACTGCCCGGATAGTCGTTTATTATCCCGCGTGAAGCGAAGCCTGCCTGCCGACGGCAGGGATCTCTCTTCTGCTTTCCTCTTCTGCTTTCCTCTTCTGCTTTCCTCTTCGCTCTTTCTTTAGTCTGCCGCTAAGAACGCCCGGCCTGCAGTTCCCCGTTCAGCGTGTTTCCGGTAGGATGTCACCAATCCATGTTCACTCCGCATACGCTGGGTTTGGCAATGGCCATGATGATCGCAACCGCGATTTGCTGGGGATCATGGGCCAACACGTACAAAGGTGTGAAGGGCTACCG
>JBOGNK010000207.1:0-31170 GCA_050747085.1 Candidatus Acidiferrales bacterium | reverse complement strand
CAAGAGCATCCCACAGCTGGCGGCGAATCAGTTCGAAACCGGTGCGATACTCCGCGTCTGCCGGCAAGTGGCGGGCGTCGAGGGCGCGATCGAAGGCGTCCAGTACGGGAAGCAGCCGCTCGACCAGCAGTTCAACACCGCGATGACTGTCCGCCTGCCGTTCTCTCTCCACCCGCTTGCGATAATTTTCGTAATCGGCCTGGCGGCGAACCAGGGTGTTCGTCAACTCATCTCTTTCGGCACGAAGCTTTCGTACCTGCTCTGAGAGCGAGGCTGCGCTTGCCAGCTCATTGCCGGCCGAGTCGGATTGACCAATTTCTCCCTCTTCGGGCGAAACCGTTCGTGAGCCTCCTTCAAAAACGACTTCCGGCTTCGAATTTTCCGCTTCCGCGTGATGCTTCTTTGGGTCGTGATCGGGCTTATGCGGTGACAAGATTCAACTCCCCTCTGTATCGGAAAAAAACTGCGCCATGAACGCGACGGCCGTGATCACACGTTCGTAATGCATTCGCATCGGCGCGACAATTCCCAAAGTTCCCTGCCCCTGATCCTTCGATCCGTACGACGACGAAACCAGAGCCAGGTGCTTCCCTGCTTCGGAGATCTGCTCGAGTCCCAGTTCGACGTGGAGGGGTTCGGGTGCTTCGATGCAGCCACTCAGGAGCGCGATTAACCGATCTTTTTCCTCGATGGTTTCGAGCAGCTCGCGCAAGTGATCCTGGTTGGCGAACTCAGGTGACGACGCAATCTGCGCCGCTCCTTCTACGTAGATCCTTCGCTGGCTCGCTTCGCCCGTCATCACTGGATCGCAGAGCGCGAGCGCATCGGAGGCCAGTCGTCCGTATTGCTCACGGTCCCGTTCCACCTGCGCGCGCAGATCGCTGCGCATCGCCTCCAGCGTCCAGCCGGAATAATGCCGGTTCAAGTAATCCGACACCAGATCGAGGTCTTCCTGGCGGAAAGTCCGGTCTGGACGAATCACCTTGTCGCGTGTTGCCCCACCCGGCGCGATGAGTACGACAACCACCCGGCTGTCGGGCAGTAGCAGAAACCGGATGTGCTCCACAGCGGATTGCGCCAATGGCGGCGAGATCAGGATTCCCAGACCGCGCGACACGGCCGATAGAATGTGGCTCGCGCGCTCCATTACGGCCTCCGGCGTGTCCGCCGTTTCCAATTCGCGACGGATCCAGTTCCGGTCTTCCGGGCGCGCTGCTGTCTGTGCCGCGACATTTTCGACGAAGAAACGGTACGCCGAGGCAGTGGGAACCCTTCCTGCCGACGTATGTGGCTGATATAAGTAACCTTCCGCTTCAAGGTCCGCCATCACGTTCCGCACCGTTGCCGAGCTTAACGGTTCGGGATGGCGCGCAGCGATGCTTCGCGACGAGACGGGATCCCCGGTCTCGATATACTCGCGCACGACGTCCGTTAAAATCTGCTGATGCCGCTTTTGTTGTAAAGTGCTCATGCTCGACGAGCAACCGCGCCAGACTGCACCCAGGCCCCGCGTTTGCTTGCTCTAAGGGAAATTTTAATCAGCGCGGCGAAAAGCGTCAACCTTCACGCTGTCAGCCTTTCCCGAACGAATGCATGTTCGCGTTCGCGCAGAAGCGGCTCACAGGTTAAACAGCTCCTTCAATCGCTTCGTCTGTCCGCGCGCAACCGGAACCTCGGTCTGCCGCTTGTCGTTCATTTTCAGGATGTAGCTGGATTTAAACCACGGAACCACTTCCTTGATGTGATTGATATTCACGATGTACGAACGGTGTGGCCGCCAGAAAATCTCGGTGTCGAGCGCCGCGCTCAATTCTTCCACCGTGCGGTAATTCGATACTCCTTCTGCGTCTTTTGCTACCACGGTGATGCCGCTGTCGTTCGCCCGCACGTAGATGATCTCATCGGAGTCGACCAGAATCATCCTCGACTGCGCCTTCACCAGGATCCTCGTGCGCTGCGGCTTCGAAACTGGGACGGAAAGCTGGTCCACGAGGGATTCCAGGCGCTCGACCGCCGACGTGCCCGGTGCACTCGCTTCCAGTAGCTTCTTGGCGCGCTGGATGGCTTTCGCGATACGCGGTCGGTCGAACGGCTTCAGTACGTAGTCAACAGCGTTCACATCGAACGCCTGTAGCGCGTAATGATCGTAGGCTGTTGCAAAAACGATTTGCGGCACTCGCAGCTTGCGTTCCGCCAGCCGTTTTATCACGCCGAAGCCATCGAGGCCCGGCATTTGCACATCAAGGAACACCAAGTCCGGGTCATACTCCTTGATCAGTGCAACAGCTTCCAAGCCGTTCTTGCCCTGCGCAACTAAGTTAATTTCCGGAAAGCTTTTCAGCACGAACGCCAGTTCGTCGCGGGCGGGACGCTCGTCGTCGACGATGATGGTGTCGATCGGCATTGCGGGCCGGCAGAAGTATAACCCAAGTGCAACGCGCAACGTTGGGCGAGCGCCCTGCGTGTTCGACGCTCGGAGCGTCTGCGCGCCCACGCCGCTTGTGAGGTGCGGAATGGGGATGCTAGACTTGATTTTCGCGCCACATTGGTGGGAAGCGTACCAGCAGACCCACCTGCGAAACGATTGCGCGTCCAGAGGCTTGCACACGTGGCTGACTCGAAACCCGAAGAGACATTCAAGGTCGTAGACAGGCGCCTGTTCACCGAGACGGGCGAATTGCGCAAGGACGCCGTGGAGCAGGAACGTCGCGACCAGGAAGTCGCCCAGAACGCCGCAAAGAACGTTGGTGCCGGCCGCTCCGCCGGAAATAATGTGCCGGGGCAAGCGGTCGCTAAGGCAGACGCGGGAGCCGAGGGTCCCAGCGCCAGCGAGACGCCTGAGGAGCAAATCCCCGCGTCGCGTCCATTTCAGATGCTGGTCGATTTTCTGACGCGCAACGCGGCGGCGATGCTTGGCGGCGTCGCTGACCCGCGAACGGGCCAGGCCTTTCTCGATCTCGAGGGCGCTCGCGAGATGATCGACATGCTCGACGTCCTGCGGGAGAAGACTCAAGGGAATCTCGCACAGCAAGATGAGGACCTGTTGATCGAGGTCATTGGCAGCCTGAAGCTGACCTACATGGAAGTATCCAAAGCCGCTTCGGAAGCAATGGCCAAAAAAGCGAAACAAAAGGGCTAGCCGGTTTTTGTTTTGTCCCGTGCGTTTTCGAGGGCCACTCGATAGCGTTCATGTCCTGGTCTTTGGTCGATAAGTAATTTCTGCTCCGCATCGTCCTTGCTACCATGCCCGAATTGAAGCTCACAGTCCTGGGCTCGGGAACTTCGATGGGCGTGCCGACACTCGGCTGCCATTGCAGCGTTTGTTCGTCTACCGACCCTCACGACAAACGTATGCGGCCGTCTATCCTGCTGCAATACAACGGCCGATCTGTGGTGATCGACACCACTCCGGATTTTCGAACCCAGGCGCTGCGCGTCGGTCTGGATCGTCTGGATGCCGTGCTCTACACACATGGGCACGCGGACCATATTCTCGGGCTCGACGACATTCGGCCCTTCAATGGCAAACAGCGAAGCCTGATCCCCATCTATGGATCGAACGCAACTCTGTCCACCCTTCGGCGGCAGTTCGCATATATTTTCGATCCGTCGCCGACGATCAGTTCCCTTCCCATGGTTCAGGTCTGCGAAGTCGATGGTCCGTTCGAGTTGTTCGGCGTAAGCTACACACCGATCCAGGCATTTCACGGCCCTATGCCGGTGCTCGGATACCGATTTGGCCGTGCCGCATACTTGACCGACTTCAGCGCTGTGCCGGACAGTTCGAAGGCGCTTCTCCAGGGGCTCGACAATGTCATTCTCGATGCGTTGCGCTATCAACCGCATCCCATGCACTCGAATGTCGAGCAATCGCTGGCGCTCGCCGCCGAGCTGAAGCCGGCTCACGCGTGGTTCACTCACATCTGCCACGATCTGCCGCATCAAGCGACGAACGCCAAGCTGCCTGACAACGTAAGGCTCGCGTACGACGGACTGCAACTCGAGGTAAAAGCCTGACCGTGAGCGATCGGACCACGATCGGATCCAGCGCCAACAGTGCACGATTTGCCGTTTGCCGATCGGCTGAGGAGTGGACGCGCACTTTCGCCCATGCTCAGCAGCATACCGCAATTACGATCGGCAACTTCGATGGCGTCCACCTCGGCCATCAGCAGATTCTTCGCGCCGTGGTGGATTCTTCCCACGCACACCCGGCTTCGGCGGGCAACGCGAAACTGATTCCGGCTGTTCTCACTTTCTATCCCCATCCGACTCGCGTGATTCGCCCGGATGTTTCTCCCCTGCTGCTGATGACGCTCGATCAGCGCCTGGCAGCGTTCGAACAGCTCCATATTCGTGCCGCGCTCGTGCTGGAGTTCACTCGCGACCTCGCGCAGCTCACTCCCGAATCCTTTGTGCAACGCTATCTGGTTGAAACGCTGCGTACGAGGGCAGTTTTCGTCGGAGAGAGTTTTCGCTTCGGGCACAAGCAGGCGGGAGACGTAAGCCTGTTGCGGCAACTCGGCGAGCGATTTGGCTTTGAGACTGAAGCCGTGGCTCCCGTCGTGGTCGATGGCATGGTTGTATCGAGCACGGCCATTCGCGAAGCAGTAAGCGAAGGCCGCGTCGAAGACGCACGCCAGCTGCTCGGCCGGCCTTATGCCCTGGCGGGTGAAATTCGCCGCGGAACGGGGATGGGCAGCAAATTCGTCGTACCGACGCTCAACCTTGCAACCAAACAGGAATTGCTCCCAAAGTTAGGCGTCTACGCGACTGAGGTAGTCCTCGACGGCAAGCGCTATCAGGCGGCAACGAATGTCGGTGTACGCCCCACATTCGACGGCGGCAGCGTAAGCGTCGAATCTCACCTGCTCGACTTCAACGAAGTGCGTACGAGCGGGCCGCTTGAACTGCGGTTTCTGAAGCGCATCCGCGACGAGCAACGGTTTCCCAGTCCCGAAACCCTTCGCCAGCAAATCCTCAGAGACATCCAGGAATCCCGCGACTATTTTCAGTCGCAGCCCGCAAACGCGAATTCGTAGCCCTGACAAATCTGTAACGAATCCCAGCACGCGACAAACTGCGAGACGCGGCACTCACCTTAGAGGCCAGCTTGAGTGCTCCCTGCGCTATTCATGTACGGGAAAAGCGTTATGACCAGGCGAGGCCTTGGTACGGCAATCCGAGCAGATGCCGCCAACTTCGGTCCGGCTGACGGTGATCTCGATGCCGCAGTCGGCCGAAATCTGCCGCTTTAGTTCTTCGTAGAGTTCGCTCTCGAACTCGCGCACTTTCCCGCATTGCATGCAGGCAACGTGGATGTGGTCGCGCGCGCTATGCTTCTCGTAGAAGTGGCGATGCCCGCGCAGATGGAGCAGATCCAGCTCGTCGATCAGCCCCTCGCGCTTCAGCAGGTCGATGGTCCGATACACCGTAACGCGTGTGATGTTCGGATCGATTTCCTGCGCGCGCTCCAGGACTTCATCAGCGTCCAGATGGCGAGGAGCGGTCTCCATCACTTGCAGAAGGACTTTGCGCTGGCGAGTGAGACGAATCCGGCGGGCACCCAGTTCGCTCTGAAGCCTGCCCGGCGGCTCGTCGGCATTGATTCGTTCGCCGGTAGAGACGCGACCTGCGGGTGTTGCTGCCATAAGATTGCGTGATTATAGCACTCGTGGCCGTCCGGACTGCCCTCAGCGCTGGAAGAGGCGCAAAATGTCGCTGTACATCACGAATGCGAATATTCCGAGGATAAATACCAGTCCGACCTGAACGAAGCGCTCTTTCGTGGCCAGGCTCAAATCCCGGCGTAGCGTGCCCTCAATTGCGAGCATCAACACGTGGCCGCCATCCAGAATCGGGATCGGCAGCAGGTTGATCAGCGCGAGATCGAGGCTGATATATGCCATCCACTGCAATAGCATGAGCGGACCGCGCTTCGCGTATTGTCCCGACAACTGAACGATTCCCACTGGTCCAGCCAAGTCGCGAAACGAAAGCTCGCCGCGAACCAGTCCGCCTACAACTTCGCCCATCATCACGGCGTCGCCAATCGTTGCCTGATATCCGTCGCGAACCGCGGCGAAAAACGATTCATGGTCGATTCCCTCCTTCAGGTCGGGCTCCTGGATGCCGATCATCCACGCCATCTGGTCGGTCTGTGGATTCAGGGTGTGTTGTGGCGTCACCGTGATGGGAAGCTCTTTGCCGCCGCGCTCAATCAAAAAGTGAATCGGCTGACCGTCGGAGGCATTGATCAGATCGGGAAGCTCATAGAAAGTGTGCACCGGTTGGCCGTTCAGTGACACCACCTTGTCTCCCACCTTCAGCCCCGCCTTGTCCGCGGGGGCACCCGGCTGAACCGGACCGAGTACCGGTTCTTCAGGCGGGTATCCCACCAAAGAGTCGGCCCTCACCGGCAACTGGCCGATTTGCTCGCTGAGATCGACTTTATTTCCCTCGCGCATCACGGTTAACGACAGAGTGCTGCCAGGCTTGATTTCACTCACCTGCTGGTCCACGGCCTCCCAAGTCGGTGTGCTATGGCCGTTGACTGCCACGATGCGGTCGGCCCGCTGCAGACCCGAATGCCCTTCACTAGCAACGCCGGCGACGACAGCCGGCTGCCGCGTGTACTCGGGGTAAGGCATGCCGATAAAAAACAGCGCGCCAAACAGCAGCAGGAAACAAAGGATGATATTTGCCGCGGGACCAGCGACCGCGATAATGAAACGTTGCCAGCGCGGACGCGAGAGAAACTCGTATGGCTCGCCCGTCCGCTCCTCCACCGGGTTGTCCCCGGCCATTTTCACGTAGCCGCCAAGAGGGAGCACGCTGATCCGATAGTCCGTGTCGCCGCGCTTCAAGCCCCAAATGCGCGGGCCGAATCCGATCGAAAATATATCGACGCGGACCCCGCACGCTTTGGCGGCGACGAAGTGCCCGTACTCGTGCAACAGCACCATCAAACCGAGCACGAGGGCCCCGACCGTCAGATCAAAGAGGAAATTCTGCATGTAACCTCGCCAAAGCCAATTCTATCTTGGATGCAGGCGGCGTTCTACACGGCTTCAAGAAGGAGGTTCCTTCAAGCGCAGGCGTGTAAAGTCTGTACTTGTGCGGCCGCCAGGCGGCGAGCTTCGGCATCCGCGGCCAGCACGTCATCAATGGTCTTCATCGGTGCCCGCGGCATCCGACAGAGCACCTCTTCAATCACCGTCGCTATCCCGTTGAACGGCAATCTTCGTTCCAGGAAGGCCGCAACAGCGACTTCGTCCGCAGCATTCAACGCGCACGGCAGCGGTCCGCCTTCGCGCAACGCGTGTTGCGCCAAGCCGAGGCAGGGAAACTTGCGCGCGGGTATCTTCTGAAACCGCAATTGCCGCAGACTGGACCAGTCGAGCGCACATCCGTTAGACGCAAGCCGGTCCGGGTACGTTAATGCGTATTGGATAGGCATGCGCATGTCCGTAGGTCCAAGCTGCGCCAGGATCGAGCCGTCCACGAACTCCACCATCGAGTGAATCGTCGACTGTGGATGGATCACCACGTGAATTTTGTCGAGCTCCATGCCGAAGAGCCATCGCGCCTCGATCACCTCGAAACCCTTATTCATCAATGTGGCGGAATCGATGGTGATGCGCCGTCCCATTTTCCAATTCGGGTGCGCCAGCGCCTGCTCGGGAGTCACCCGTGCCAGCCGCGCGATTGGCGTGTTGCGGAACGGGCCCCCGGATGCCGTAAGGACGAGACGCTTCACTTCGCCGCGCTCGCCGCCCCGAAGGCACTGATGGATTGCGTTGTGCTCGCTGTCCACGGGAAGCAGTGCCACTTTGTGCCGCTCGACCGCTGCCATAACTACTTCCCCGGCCGCCACAAGCACTTCCTTATTGGCTAGGGCGATATTTTTACCCTGCTCGATCGCTTTGTATGTCGCGGGCAAGCCAACAACGCCGACGGCCGCTGACAGCACGGTATCGGCGTCAGCATGGGTCGCCACCCGTTCGATTCCTTCCGCACCCCACACGATTTCCGGTTCGGCCCCCGGTTCGCGTCGGTGGCCGTTTCCGCTCGCTTCAGCCTTGAGGGCATCGCGAAGTTCGTCTGCACCCTCTCGCGTTCCAACGGAGACGAGCTTTGGCTTGTATCGCGCAGCCTGTTCGGCGGCGAGTGCGATATTCGAGCCCGCGGCAATCGCGACAACTTCGAATCGCCCCGGCAATGAATCCACTACGTTAAGGCACTGCCGTCCGATCGATCCCGTCGAACCTAGAATGGCAATCTTCTTCATCTGGAATGGAATTGTACCCGGAGCACTCCTTAGATGTAAGTGACGTCGCAGCGGCAGGAGAGTTCTTGCGAAGCAATCGCTAACAGGCTGACGGTTGTCATCCTCAGGCCGCTCTCGCCCGAGGCCTACTCGCCGTGGCGAGAATCTCTCTTCCGCCAAGCCGATCAGTCTCAGCGGCCCGTTCATCCACACTAATCGCCCAGCGCAGCCAGTCTCTTCCTGGCAAACGGCACGCCGTAGGCGGCGGGCGGATTGTGAGAAATTGCCGAAGCTGCTTTGCGGTAATAGGCGATCGCTTTCGCTTTGTCGTCGAGCTTTTCCTGCGTTCGGCCCAGCATGCACTGGATGAACGGGTCGTTCTGATTCGACTTCAGGAAATCCGCGAGCGCCGTTTTGTAATCGCCGGCATAAAATGCGACGTAGCCCTCCAAATATGGGAAAAATTGCTCCTGCTGCGGGATTTCCCCTTTGTCCAGAATTGCTTTTGCCTCCGCGACGTGCTTTTGCGCTGCCGTTCGTTCACCGCGCCGGGCAGCGAGGCGCGCTTGTGCGTGCTCCCAGCGAAAATTCCATAGATCGACGCGGTCCGGCTTGATTCCCGGCTCTTTTAGTCCCGTGTCATGGCCGAGCCTGTACCATCGCTCGGAAGCGTTCAGATCAGGGTTACTTCGGCTGCTATCCGGGCTCGCATCGATGCAGACGCGCGCCGCTTCGTCTGCTATTTCTCCCTGCTGATAATAATTCTTCACGGTGCCGTAATACTCGAACACGCGGCGCTCGTATGCGCCTGCCTGCTGGCAATTCCCGTCGAAAGCATACGAGATCGCCATCGCTCGTTCAGCAAACGCCTTGCGCTCGGGCGTATCCGCGGAATCGATCGCTTTTTGGAAGTGCTTGCGCGCTTCCGTGCCGCGTCCCATCAGGTCCAGAACGCTACCCGCTGCCTCATTCGCCTCAACAGAATTCGGCTGCGACTGAATCGTCTGCTGGTACAACGTCAAGGCGTCTGTGAGCTTCCCCGCCCGCTCCAACTGGCGCCCTTGCTTGATGAATTGCGGCTCCTGGCGCTGACGGGGTCCTTGAGCAAATGTCGCCGCCGTTAACAACAATCCACAGAGAGTCAGCGCGGCGACATGGACGCTCCTCATGCGCGCGATTGTCTCACGAATCCAGGAGGAGGGATGTCCCCGATCGGTGAGCAGTCGCCAGCGCGACAGAGCCCGAAAAGAGCAAGTTAACGATGTGCGGCGAGTACTACAACCGGCCTTGAAGCGAATAAAAGGAGAAATAAAGTTGCCAAACCTGTGACGGTTAGAAAATGCTTTCTCCTTTGCAATCAATAAGATCGAAGGCGTTTTAATGGGCGGGGTGTGGCGATTAGGCTTGTTTCCTGTGGGGGTTGAGCGAATCGTTAGGACGCTCACCGAGAGAATAGCGCGCCCCCCTGCGGTGGCGACGCAAGAGGGCGTACGAGCCGCGAAATTTGCACAGTCGGGAGCGGCTGTGCCACGAAAGCCCGCTTCGCTGGTCAGTGAGTACGGCTGGCCTTTTCGTGTCGCAGCGACGAATATCCGTGAGAGCGACAACTATTCGGCGTCCGGCGGGGTCAGTGCGCAGGAAACAGCGAAACTCGCACAGCCGAGGGCGCGGCTGTGCTACACGAAAAAACCTGTGGCTATCCGTTCGCAGAGCGGCAAATTATTCCTGTCACAGAGGGGCTTTTCATTCGTGTCGCAGAGCGACTTTTTATTCGTGTCGCAGAGCGACAACAGGATCGACGCGGGTGGCGCGCCGCGCCGGGATGTAGCAGGCAGCCAAGGCCACACAGACGAACAGAGCGGCAACAGCACCTAAGGTGAGCGGGTCGGCCGCCTTCACGCCATACAGAATGCTGCCCATGAGCTGCGTTAAGCCGAGAGCCGCAGCAATACCAATGACGAGGCCAATTGCAGTGAGTTTTGCGCCCTGGCCGAGGACCAGGCGCATGACATCTCTTTTTTGAGCACCCAGGGCAACGCGAATGCCGATTTCGCGCGTTCGCTGCGATGCGGAGTAAGAAATCAGACCGTATAGGCCGATGGATGCAAGGACGAGTGCCAGCAGGGCGAAGCTGCCGATGAGATACGACGGATAGCGCCGCATGAAAACCGAAGGCGACTGCTGGATGATCTCCTCCATGGTAACGGGAAGGACGGGAAAGAGCTGGGCATCCGTCTTGGTCAGCGCGTCGCGCACTGCGCCGAGCGCGATTACGGGATTGCCGGCCGTACGGACAACGTAAGTGATAAAAGAATTTGCCCCCTGTTCGAACGGAATATAGAGCGCCGGCTCATCGTGGGCATCGAGCTGTGAATCGGCGATATTACCGACGACTCCTACAATTTCGCGATAGGGCTGCGTCGCCGACATAGTGAACCTGAAGCGATTGCCGACGGCATGCCGGCCGTGCAGGTACGTATTGACCCAAGCCTGATTGACAATGGCGTGCTTGGGCGCCGTGGCCGAGTCGGCTTCGTCGTTGAAATAGCGGCCCTCGATAAGCGGGATCTTCAGAGTAGAGAAATAATTCGCGGAAACCTGGCGAATAAAGGATTCGTCTTCCTGCCCGGAGCGTACTGGCGCGCCTTCGATCACGAAGCGGACGGTGTTTCCACCGCCACTGAGCGGGACGATGCTGGTATTGCCGACGCTGACGATGCCGGGCTCCGCACGCAGCCGCGAGGTGAACGCGTTGTCGAACCGAATGTAGTCGGCGTCCTTGGGATAGGAACTGTCAGGCAAGTTCACGCCAAAGGTGAGGAGATTGTGCACGTCGAAGCCAGGATTTCGGCGCAGCAGTGCGGAAAGACTCTGGACAGCAAGTCCCGCGCCAGCGAGTAGCACGAGCGAAAATGCGATCTCGACGACGACGAGAGTGTCGCGGAGCCGCGTGTGCGAGCCTCCCGAAGCAGTGCGAGTTTCCTGCTTGAGCACTTCGCCGGCTGTTTCACGCGAGAGTTGAAACGCGGGAGCGAGGCCAAAGAGAATTCCTGTGAGAACGGCAAGCCCGCAGAGGAAGGCCAAAATGGCAGCGTTTGGCTGAGTATCGCGAAGGAACGGCATGGAATAAAGAAGCTGCCGCGGAATCGCCGCAACGAGGGCTGAGGTTCCCCACTGGGCGGCAAGGAAGCCCAGCGCGCCACCGGCAATCGCAAGGATTAAGCTTTCAGTGAGCAACTGGGAAACGAGGCGCGGGAAACCGGCGCCGAGCGCTGCGCGAATCGCGAATTCTCTTCCCCGGCCCGCCGCGCGAACCATCATCAAGTTGGCCACGTTGGCGCAAGCAATCAGCAGGACGAATCCCACGGCGCCGAACAAAATCAGCAGCAGCGGCTGCACCTGTCCCACGATGCGGTCGCGCAAGGAGACCACGCGTCCTTGAATCGCAGCGTTGGCCTGCGGATAAGCCGCCGCGAGGCGCGCATTGATAGCGTCCATTTCGGCCTGCGCTTTCGCAGGAGTGACGCCCGGAGCGAGGCGGCCGATCGCGTGCATCCAGCGCAAGCTGCGGCGCTGGACGAGATCGGCGAGGTCACCACCAAGGTGCATTGGCACCCAAATTTGCGCATTGCCAGTGGGCGCAAATTCAAAATTGGGCGGCAGAACTCCGATGATGGTAACGCTTGTGTTGTCGAGCTGAATGCTGCGCCCGACGATATTCATGTCGCCGCCGAATTGCTGGCGCCAGAAACCGTAGGTCAGCAGGGCTACCTTTGGCTCTTTGGCAGCGATGTCTTCATTTGCCGGGAAGTCGTAGCCGAGAATCGGCTTGACGCCGAGCACCGAGAAGAAATTCGCGGTAGCTTGTGCCCCGAAGAGCAGTTGAGTTTGGCCGCGCCCGCGGAACACGAATCCATCGTTGCTGAAGCCGGCGAGCGACTGAAAACTTTTCGACTGCTTGATCCAGTCCTGATAATCCGGATAGGAGATGTCCCAGTATGTGTCCTCTGCGTGGCGCGCTTCGCTGAGAGTGAGCAAGCGGTTGGGCTGGGAATATGGCAGCGGTCGCAGGAGAGCGGCGTAAACGACGGAGAAGATCGCCGTGTTGGCGCCGATGCCGAGGGCAAGAGTGATGATGGCAACGGTGGTGAAGCCGGGGGATTTGCGCAGCATGCGGATGGCGTAGCGCAGGTCTTGGAGGAGGGTTTCGAGCCAGCGGGAGCCCCATTGATCGCGCGTCGTTTCTCGGATGAGCGTATCGTTGCCGAGTTCGCGGCGGGCGCGCTGGCGCGCACGGCCCGGATCTTCGCCACGGTCGATGCGATCGTTGGCGGCCATCTGTAAATGGCTATTGAGTTCGTCGTGCAATTCGCGTCGCTTACGCCACCAGAGAGTCATGTATTCCTCCGTTCGCGTGAGGCCATATGTTCTGCCGATAGCGTCGGACTACTCGTGTCACAGAGCGACTGTTCACTCATGTCGCAGAGCGACAACGGGATCGACGCGCATGGCGCGGCGAGCCGGAATCCAGCAGGCAAGCAACGCCGCGACGACGATCAAGGCCGAAACGGCGACGAAAGTTATGGGATCGGTTGGCTGTACGCCGAACAAAAAATCGCGGAGCAATTTCGTAGCAGCCAGGCAAGCACCTGTGCCGATCACGATGCCAATGACGGTCAAACGAACACCCTTCCCGAGCACCATCCGCAGAATGGCTTGCGGTCTGGCGCCAAGGGCAATACGGATTCCGATTTCGTGCGTTCGCAGCGAAATCGTATACGCCATCACACTGAAAATTCCGGCCATGAGGAGCGCCAATGCAATGGCCGCGAAGGTTGCCAGAAGAACGAACTCGAAATGAGGCGAGGAAAATACGTCGCGCTTCAACAGCGCCGGAAGGGCTTGCGGGTTGACAAGCGCAATGTTGCTGTCGATGTGCCACGCCCGTTCGCGAATCGTCGGAATCAAGGAGGCCGGCGGCACGAGAGATCTCACCAAGAGCGTCGTTCCATTTGCCCCGCCTATCGTGTACGGAAGGTATGCTTCCGGTGCCGGTGCGTTCCTGGGATCGTCGTTCCTAACGTCTGAGACGACGCCGATAATTTCAAACAGAGCGTCCTTGAATCTGGGGAGCTGATCGAGGAGTACGAAATGAACGCTCTGGCCAATCGGATTAACGGCGCCGAAATACCTGTGAGCGAATGCCTGGCTGATGACGGTGACCGGTCGCGAGAGATCAACGTCACCTTGCGAGAACACTCTTCCATTGAGCAAGCGCAGGCGCAAAAGGTCGAAATAGCGTTCGCTGCAAAGATCAATCAGGGTTTTCCATCTCGCTGCGTGAGTTCTCCCGGGAATGTCGATCTGGCTGCCGAAATCACCATAGAGCGGCGCGTTCGACGCCAGGGCGGCAGCCAGAACACCTGGTAAAGACCCGAGTCCGTCCAGCACCTTGCGCGACGCAATATTTTCGTGTTGGACTTCGTTTTGTGCTTCTTCCGGAGTTTGTTGCTGCCCGCCAACTTGAGGAAACGACAGCTGGGCCGTCAGAACGTTGCCAGGATCGAATCCCAAGTCGAGGTTCTTGATATTCCAAAACGTGCGCATCATCAATCCGGCGCCCACGGTCAGGACGATCGCAAGAGAAACTTCAGCGACGATCAACACAGAGCGCAGCTTCCCGTGTTGAAAATGGGAGCTCCTGGCATTGCCTGCCAACTGAGCCCGAATATCGGTGCGGAGCGCGTAAACGGCAGGCGTGATCCCGCAAAGCAGCGTGGAGACCAGGGCGATGGCCAGCGCTGCCCCGAGCACCGGGCCATTCAGCGCGATCACCGCTTCCTGGGGGAATAGGTTGTAGGGAACGAGTGGCACTACCCCCTTGATGGCCACCCACGCGAACAGACAGCCCATAACGCAGCCGAGCATAGCCAGCAACATGCTCTCCACCAGAAGTTGCCCGACGAGGCGGGACCGACTCGCGCCAAGAGATGCACGGATGGCAATTTCCCTTTCGCGGACCGTTGCTCTGGAAAGCAGCAGGTTCGCAATATTGCTGCACGCGATCAGAAACAGCATCAACACTGCGCCGAGCAAGGGGTACATCAGCCGCTTGAAACCGCCGGTTACGCGATCGGCGAGGGAAGTGCATTTGACCGTGAACTTTTTCGGATAATCGGCTGGGGCAATTTTTGCGTATTGATGCGCGATCCTGTCGAGGTCGGCCCCGGCTGCCGACAGGCTGATACCGGGCTTGAGGCGTCCGACGGTGTAGAGAGAACGATTCTTCAGGTCTGGTTTCGTGAGGGCTTCCGCCGGATCGATGCTGAAAGGGATCCAGACGTCGACCCATGCCCAGCGAAACCGCGGAGGCATGATGCCGACTAGTGTGGTGGGGACGCCGTTTAGGGTGAAGCTCTTGCCCACGATTTTCGGGTCGCTGTTAAACTCCCCGCGCCATAGCTTCGCACTCATCACAAACACCGGAGTGGCACCCGCCCTAACGTCCTCGGGTGCCGGCACGCGGCCCAGGATCGGCTTGACACCAAAGAACTGGAAGGAATTCACACTCAGGAAATCCGCGTCGAACTGATACGTTGTCTTTCCGGTCGTATAGCGAACCGGGGTGCTTCCAAAGCCGCCGTATTCGCCGCTAAAGTCCTGAAAGGCCTGGCTATGCTCGCGGAAATAGAGAAATTCGGGAACCGACAAGCCTTCCCGGTAATTGGTCGGCCGAGCGAGATCCTGTATGTCGAAGCTGGTCACCTGAGCCGCGTCGCGGAACGGGAAGGTGTTTAGAATAACGCCGTAGACAGCGCTGAAAATCAGAGTGACTGAACCGATGCCGAGGGCAAGAGTGATGATGGCAACGGTGGTGAAGCCGGGGGATTTGCGCAGCATGCGGAGGGCGTAGCGCAAATCCTGGAGAAGAGTTTCGAGCCAGCGCAAGCCCCATTGGTCGCGAGTAGTTTCTCGAATGAGCGCTTCGTTGCCGAGTTCGCGGCGGGCGCGCTGGCGCGCACGGCCCGGATCTTCGCCACGGTCGATGCGATCGTTGGCGGCCATGTCTAGATGAGTTTTCAGTTCGTCGCGGAGTTCGCGTTGCTTACGCCACCAGAGGGTCATGGATTGCTCCGTTCACAGGCGCGTGGCACGGCAGGCCCTGGCCCATAAAATCGAACATCAAAGGCCTCAGGTCTGGAGAACATCCTGCGACAAGCAGTTCTGAGCTATTTCCGCGGGCCTGAGCGCCGACGCTACTCCGTGCTGCGCTAAAGGCCGCAGCGCTACATTCAAACCTACGGCAAAGGCAAAACCACCGAGTCATGGATTGCTCCGTTCAGGCGGCGCTACGATGCCTGCGATCGCCTCAGAGAGCTGTTCCCAACGCGACTTCTCGTGAGTTAGTTGCCGCTTGCCAGCGGGCGTCAAGCGGTAGACGCGAACGCGCTGCTTGTTGTCGGAGACTTTCCAGCTGGCCTTGATCCAGCGCTGGCGCTCGAGTCGATGCAAGGCGGGATAGAGCGAGCCCGTATCGACCTGTAGCACTTCGCCGGAACGGGTGCGGATCGCATGGCTGATTCCATAGCCGTGCTGCGGCCCCCACTGCAGAGTCTGTAAAATGAGAAGGTCGAGGGTGCCTTGCAACAATTCAATCCGGTTCTGATAGCGTCGCTTCATTTGGCTGGGCTCGCGCGCGTGATCGTCCTGGATGTAGATTGTCTACGTCCATGGGCGTAGGCATTCTACATCGTCAGCAAGCGGCGGGCCAGGGGAACAGGCACGGTAAGTCACGTCGGTGCGCACGCTTCGGCGGCCACAGGCATGCGAGACGTGACGCGACTGACCGAACGTGGGAATGGCGTGTCGCGAAAACGGACAGTGGGCGTTTGATGCAGGTCAGACGCAAAGCCGTCCGCTTGAAACGCGGGGGCCGCCACAGAATAGCGAAATTCGCACAGGCGGGGCGCCTGTGCCACACAGGAAGAACACCGCGGCTACAAAGGTGCCCGAACCTCGTAAAGGCGCTCGACTGAAACACGAAACGTTCGCTACAAAGACACGCTGCATGCACACGCGAGCTTCACACGCGCGAAACACTTCGAAGAAAAAACGCCGGCGAGGCGCCGGCGCTACCCAACGCGCGAGGCGCAGCAGGCATATCCTAGGATGGAAGGGCACGCGTTGGTGTTGCGAACGGCGAAAGCAATTATAAATGCGGGTACACGTCAATGATCGAATAGGCTACGGAGCGGGAAGAGGCTGAGGGACGCGCTTGGTGCCGCGGAGCTCCTCGGCAGTGAGCAGAATGTTGGGCTTGGAAAAGTGCTGGAAGATGCCCCAGGTGCCGTATTTTGCCTGTAACTGCGGCATGACGGCGGCAAGCAGTGCCTCGCCGGTCTTCCCTTCCTTGACTGGCCCGGCGACCATTTTTCGCAGATCGACAAGATATCCCCGAAACGCTTCGAGGTCCTGCAAGTCGCCCAATTCGCCGTGGCCCGGGATGAAAACCGTTGCGGCTGAGGATTGCGTACCGGCGGCGGCATCATTTGCTCCGACGCGAGAGAGGTCGGTCAGATTCTCGACCAGGGTTTTCGTGTTCGCATCGATCAAGTTTGGGAGCAAATGATTCCAGAACAAGTCGCCGCAGAAGACGACGTCGTGTCCGCCTTGCCCGCCGGGAATGATGACCACTGAATCGCCGCCGGTGTGGCCCCGGAATGTCTTCACGATCGCTTCGCGCTTCCCGAGATAGAGCGTGACGCCAGAGTCGTAGACGAGTTCCGGCGCAAAATAGCCTGCGACCATGGCCTGCTGCGCGGGCGTGATCTTCGCACCGAAAAACTTGAGATTCTCCGTGTGAATCCACGCGCGGACGTTGCGCTGCGCCATGACCACGGCGCCCGCTTGCGCGAAGATTCCGTTCCCCGTCACATGATCGAGATGATAGTGCGTGTTGACAACGAACTTGATCGGCAGGCTGGTCTTCTTGCGAATCTGGGCGAGAAGCGCGCGCGCGGCATCTTCGTGCTCGAATGTGTCGATCACAAGGACGCCGTCGTCGCCGATCACAAATCCGGCGTTCGACCCGGAATGGCCCTGCAGATCGATCGCGGCGAATTCGCCGGGGCCGACTTCGTGCAGCGTGAACGGAAGCGGCGCGTCTTGCGCGAAGCAAGGAATTGCGAGCACGACGAAGCCGACGAGAACGAGAAGGATGTTTCGCATAGCCGGGTGATCGTACTACGGATTCCGCGTTTGGCGGCCTTTTTCCCAATTTTCAACGTTGCCGAGCGCACCGATCCGGCAAACCCAATGAGACAAGTGCCTGGCGCGGGCTGGCGGACGAACCTCACAGCGGCAGCAAGGTGCCGCACTCCAACGTTGCGGTTCGCGCAACGTAATACGGATCGAACTAAACGTATGTCGGTGGAGAAAAAAACGAGGCCAAACCACAAACAATTCAGGGCAGGTCTCGCCACGGCGAGCGGACTGGAGACGGCCTACAGAAAAAAGGGGCGGGTCTAAGACCCGCCCCTACAAAGCTCGATTTTGTTAGTCGGCTTAGACGCTGAAGGAACTGCCGCAACCGCAGGTGATCTTCACGTTTGGATTATTGAACTTGAAGCCGGAACCCTCGATGGTTTCGATGTAGTCGATCGAAATACCGTCGAGATACATTTCGCTCATCTGATCGACCATCACCTTCAGGCCGTCGAATTCATAGACGTTGTCGCTGGTCTCGTTGACGGCGCTTTCGAAGGCCATGTGGTAGCTGAATCCCGAACAGCCGCCGCCGACGACGGCGACACGCAGGCCCGCCGGCGAGGGTTGCTGCTGCGACAGAATCTCTTTCACCTTGGTAACCGCAACCGGACTCAGTTGAATCATTCTCACCCTCCCAATGGCGTGCTGGCTGTATTAAGGCGCGTCACGCTGACCGGTGAAGGCGCCGGGCGCGCTCAGCCGCCTGCCCATCCTCCACAGCGTCATTATATCAGATTCGTTCGACAAAGATTGGTCGCAGAGATGCCCGACGATCATAGGGCACTGAACAGATATGAGACACCGAGCAGGGCTAGGAGCCGCCAAACAGCCCCGCTACGTGCTGATGCAGAGTTTTCACCGCGCGGAAGAGGTCTTCGATGCCCGGCGTATTCCGCGTGACGTCGTGGGCGGCAAGGTCGATCATGATGGCCTTGCTGAGCTGGGTGGTGCGGCGGATGCGTTCGGCCGTGATTAGCGGCAGCACCGTTTGCGGATCGTGCTGCTTGAATTGACGTTCCTGCCATTCCTGGACGGCCCAAGCCGTTTTGCGAACGTAATCGACGGCATCGCGAAAATCAGTGAGAATGCGAGCGTCGACGCCGCCGGCCTTGATTGCCTGTTCGATTCTGACCAATTCTGCGCTGGTTTTACGGAGCTGAAAATTGAGGCCCCAAAAAGCATCACTCGGCTTCCGCAGTTCGACCGCGACTCCAAGCACCACTCCATCCTTGTTTCGGCGAACAGCCGCAACTCGCGTTCGCACCGTCTCGTGCGAGACAAGGTTCGTGAGCTCGAGTTCGGTGCCGATCCGCGGATACGTTTTGATTTCGAGCAGACCGCCGAATGAATTCACTTCTTTTGCTTCACCGCGCTCTGTGAACGTCGTGCCGTTAAGCTCCTGCCATTTTGCTTCGACAGGAACCACCACATGAAAGCGGCTACCTCTTCGGTGTTCGGAAGGGACTTCCGGCCGGTCGGTCGTCGCGTCGCCCATACGCTACCTCCGGTGAACGTTAGCAAGTGGCTTATACCACTACTCAGAAGCCTTCAACGAAACTTTATGAGACAAGATGTGTCCCTCCACATCCAATAAGTGACCGTGCAGTTGTTACCGTCAAGTTGGTAGGATCGTAACAGCCGGGGAGGCATGGATGAGCTCATCTCAGCCTCGCGTCGTAATTGTTGGCGGAGGATTCGGCGGACTGTTTGCAGCGCGGAAGCTGGCAGGCGCTCCCGTCAGCATCACGCTGATCGACAAGCGAAACTATCACCTGTTTCGTCCGATGCTGTACCAGGTGGCAACCGGGCTGCTGTCTGCCGACCAGATTGCGGGGCCATTACGCTCGATTTTGAGCAAGCAACACAATGTCGAAGTCCTGCAGGATGAAGTGACCGGCATTGACACCGTGCAGCGGCTCGTTTTCCTTAGACAGAACCGGCTGCAATACGATTACCTGATCCTTGCCACAGGGATCCAATACAACTACTTCGGACACGACGAGTGGAAGCATGTTGCGCCCGGATTGGAATCTCTGGATGACGCCGATCGAATCCGGGGAAAAATCCTGACAGCTTTCGAACGAGCGGAAGAAATCGCCGCGTTGGACCATGCCGACACGGCGAAAATCCAGAAGATGCTGACGTTCGTACTGGTGGGCGCGGGAACGGTTGGCGTTGAAATGGCGAGCACGCTGGCGGAGATGTCGCGCATGGCGCTGGCGCACGATTTCCGGCACATCGATACTCGCGCAGCGCACATTCTGCTGTACGAAGCGGCGCCGCGCATATTGCCGACGTTCCCAGAGAGCCTGGCGGCGGACGCACGGAGACACCTGGAAAGCCTTGGTGTGAAGGTGTTCACGAATACGCGCGTGACGAGTGTTGATGCGAGTGGAATCGTTGCGAACGGCGAGCACGTGCCGGCCGGAACTGTCCTGTGGGGCGCAGGAGTGCTTGCATCGCCTGCCGGGCGGTGGATCGGTGCGGCAATGGACAAGTCCGGGAAAGTGATCGTGGCGCCGGATTTATCCGTGCCAGGGCACCCAGAGATCTTTGTGATTGGAGACACGGCGCACGTATTGGCGCCAGCGCGGAACCTGATCGGGATGAAAGAGAAGCAACCGATGCTTCTTCCCGGCGTTGCGCAGCCGGCGATTCAGGAAGGCAAGTACGCCGCGAAGGTCATCCTGCGGCGCATTACTGGGCAAGCGCCACCGAAGCCGTTTTGGTACTGGGACAAGGGCGATCTGGCGATTGTTGGCCGAACGTATGCCCTGGCCGACCTGCGGTTCGCGCGCTTTACAGGCTTCCCGGCCTGGCTCCTCTGGGCTGCCGTTCACATCTACTTTCTGATTGGGTTTGCGAACCGGTTTTTCGTGCTGATGCAATGGGGCATCACGTTCCTGACGAAGCGGCGACAAGTGCGCGTTTTCCCGGGACAGGAACGAGCGGCGAGAGCGCCGTAGGATGGCTTCAAAGACGGAGAGGCGAGAGCGCCTTTGCCACACACGAACAAAACAAGCCTACGCGAATGATTGGCCCATGCGGCGGAACTTCTCGTAGCGCTGATCAACGAGCTGCTTGGGCGTAAGTCGCGAAAGCTCATCGAGCATGCGAACGAGAACGGGATCGAGGAGGCGAGCCGCAGCCGTGGCGTCAAGGTGCGCGCCGCCTTCGGGCTCGGGAACAATTTCGTCGATCAGTTTGATTTCGAGGAGGTCGGTGGCGGTGATCTTCAGCGCTTCGGCTGCGATTTCAGCCTTGCCCGCGTCGCGCCACAGGATTGAAGCGCAGCCTTCAGGCGAGATCACAGAATAAACGGAATTCTCCAGCATCAGCACGCGGTCACCCACCGCAACGGCGAGCGCGCCACCGGACCCGCCTTCGCCCGTGATGGTGACGATGATGGGAACCGGCAATCGCGACATTTCCCGCAGATTATGCGCGATGGCTTCAGCCTGACCCCGCTCTTCGGCGTCGACTCCGGGATAAGCGCCTGGCGTGTCCACGAAAACGAAGATTGGCCGGTTGAACTTCGCCGCGAGGCGCATTGCGCGCAAAGCTTTGCGATACCCTTCCGGCTTCGCCTGGCCGAAATTGCGGATCAAACGCTGCTTCGTATCGCGGCCTTTTTGATTTCCGACGAGCACGACCGGCTTGCCGTGAAACCAAGCCATACCTGCAACGAGCGCGGCGTCGTCAGAAAAGGCGCGATCGCCGTGAATTTCCATGAAGTTCTCGAAGAGCAGACGAATGTAGTCGTCGGTGTGCGGCCGCTGGACGTGCCGGGCAAGCTGGACTCGTTGCCACGCGCCCAGATGCGCGTAGAACTCGTGGCGCAATTCCTCGATCTCGCGACGGATGCGCTCCACTTCACTCGAAGTGCGATCTGTGGGATTCGTAAGCTGGCTGAGCTCGAACGCGTCGCGCTCGAGGGCGTCGATCTTCTGCTGGCGCTGCCGGCCGATGTCATCGGGATTTCCGCGGACGCTCGCCGCAGGCGGTTCCACTGCAGCGACGGAGCGCGCTGCTGCAGCAACGGCGGGCGATTTCGCTTTTGCTTGCCGGCCGGAGCCGTTCACCGACTCCACGCGGGCGCCCGTCGAAGGCTGTTCCGTGGTTTCGTCGCGCCCGCGGGCGTGCTCGCGCATGCGCCGAAGGCGTTCGCGGGCAGCACGGCGGCGTTTTCCGTTCATCGGCTCGTTCTCATTGGAGTTCGGCGACAGATTCAGAACCGCAAATTTCACGGACGCGGTCGACGAGCTCGCCGTCGGCGCGCACCGCGCTTGAGAAATCGATCGTGGCCTCGCTGCCGTCGTCCCCTATCAGCTGAAAGGCGACGCGGCAACAGCCAGGACGGCTCGAAAACAGCTCGTCGAGGCGATCAAGAACGCTGGAATCGATCGCGCCGCGATTGACGCGGACACGAAGAACGCTTACTCCGTTCGACGGCGCCTGCTCCGCAACGCGATCGAGCGGCCGCGCGTCGGAGACGATGAGTCGCGTCCCGACATCTTCAACTGCGACGCGTGCCTTCACGAGCAGCGGAGTCGCAGCTTTCAGAACCGGCTCCAGTTTGCCGAAGGCTTCAGGAAAAACAAGCGCTTCGACGACGCCGGTCTGGTCCTGCAACATCAGGATAGCCCAGCGACGCCCCTGGCGTGAACGCATCGGGCGCGATTGCACGATGATTCCGGCAACAGTCAGATCCTCGCCATTGCGCCGGCCTTCGATTGTGGACAGCTCGATGGCTTTCCATTCCGTCAGCCGGCCCGCGTACTTGTCGAGCGGGTGACCGGACACGTAAAAGCCGAGCACGGAATACTCGGCCGCAAGCAGCTCGTGCTCGGGCGATTCGGGAATTTCCGGCAAAGGGTGCGCTTCGAGCGCAGGCGCAGTGGCTGCTGCGGCGGCCCCGCCGAACAGGCCGTGCTGGCCGATTTCTCGCGCACGCTGCAACCGCTGCGAGCGCTCCATCGCGGGGTCGATGGCGGCGATCATCTGCGCGCGGTTCGCGCCGAGTCCGTCGAGCGCCCCTGCACGAATCAAGCTTTCGAGAACGCGTTTATTGAGCAACCGTGAATCGACGGAATCGACGAATTGAAAGAAGCTCTTGAATCCCCCAAGCGATTCGCGTGCTTCCAGAATTCCCTTCACGGTGTTTTCGCCCACATTCTTGATGGCGCGAAGGCCGAAGCGAATCTCATCAGCGACTGGCGTGAAGTCGACGTCGCTCGAATTGACGTCCGGCGGTAGAACAGTGATTCCCATCCCGCGGGATTCGTTGATGTACTTCACTACCTTCTCGGTGTTGCCCGTTTCCGACGTGAGCATGGCCGCCATGAATTCCACGGGATAGTGGACTTTCAGCCACGCAGTGTCATACGCCAGTAACGCGTAGGCGCAGGAGTGCGACTTATTGAAACCGTAGCCCGCGAATTCGGCCATCAGGTCGAAGATGCGCTCCGCCTTGTCTTTCGGGACCTTGTGGGCCTGGCAGCCGGTAAGAAATTTCTCGCGCTGCGCAGCCATCTCTTCCACTTTTTTCTTCCCCATAGCGCGACGAAGAATATCCGCGTCGCCAAGCGAAAAGCCAGCAAGACGGTTCGCGATCTGCATCACCTGTTCCTGGTAGAGGATCACGCCCCATGTTTCGGAAAGGATTCCGGAAAGCTCCGGTAGATCGTAGCGGACCTTCTTCTTGCCGTGCTTGCGGGCGATGAAATCGTCGATCATGCCGCCCTGGATGGGACCGGGGCGATACAAAGCGTTCAAGGCAGTGAGATCTTCGAGGCGAGTCGGCTGATAGCGCTTCAAAATGTCGCGCATACCGTGCGATTCAAACTGGAAGATGCCGGTCGTATCGCCGCGCGAAAAAAGCGCATAGACGCCGGGATCATCAAGCGAAAGCGTCGAGAGATCGACGTCGATCGCCCGGTTCATTTTGATCATGCGGACAGCGTCAGTGACGACAGTCAGCGTCGTGAGGCCGAGAAAGTCCATCTTCAGCAGGCCGATGCGTTCGAGCGCGTTCATGTCGTACTGCGTGGTGATTTCGTCTTTGTTCGACTTGTACAGCGGAACGATTTCGGTAAGCGGGCGAGGCGAGATGACGACGCCGGCGGCGTGCGTCGAAGCATGGCGGGCGAGGCCTTCCAGGCGCAGTGCAACCTCGACCAGTTCTTTGACGCGCTCGTCCGTCTTGCGCAGAGAATCGAGCTGTGGGGACTGCTTCAGCGCTTCTTCCAGCTCGATGTTCAGCTGGTTGGGGACGAGCTTCGCGATCTTGTCGGCCTCGCCATAAGGCATGTCAAGCGCGCGGCCAGCATCTTTCAGCACGGCTTTGGCGGCCATGGTGCCGAACGTGATGATCTGAGCGACGCTTTTCTCGCCATACTTCTGGCGGACGTAGTCGATCACTTCGCCTCGGCGCCGCATGCAGAAATCGATGTCGATGTCGGGCATCGAAATGCGCTCGGGATTCAGGAACCGCTCGAAGAGAAGATCGTATTGGAGCGGATCGACGTCGGTGATGCGCAAAGCATATGAAACGAGACTCCCCGCGGCAGAGCCGCGTCCCGGACCGACGGGAACACCTTGCGCACGCGCATAATGTATGAAATCCCAGACGATCAGGAAGTAGCCGGCGAAGTGCATCTTCTTGATCATCTCGATTTCGGCTGTAAGGCGCGTCTCGTATTCGGCGATGGGATGGCGGAGCAGATTCTCTTTCGCCAGACGCTCGATCTGCTGGACGCGCGCGGCGAAGCCTTCGCGCACCACTTTCTCGAAGTAGGAATCGGTTGTGTGGCCCTGGGGAACTTCGAATTTCGGGAACGGGTCGCTGACGCGCGAAATCTTCACGTTGCAACGTTCGGCAATCGAGACGGTCCGTTCCAGCGCGTCGGGTAATTCGCCGAAAACCTGGGCCATTTCCTCGGCCGTCTTGAAATAGAACTGGTCGGTGGCGAATTTCATCCGCTGCGTGTCCGACATTGTCTTGCCGGTCTGAATGCAGAGCAGGACTTCCTGCGCGTGAGAGTCGGCACGCGTAAGGTAGTGGCAGTCGTTGGTGGCAACGAGCGGAATGCCCGTTTCACGCGATAGCTTCACAAGATCGCGGTTAACGCGCGCCTCTACTTCGAGCCCCTGGTCCTGAATTTCGATGAAAAAGTTCCCTTTGCCGAAAATATCGCGCAGACGATAGGCGTTTTCGCGCCCACGGTCGTACTTCTCATTGAGAATCGCCTCCGTCACTTCGCCGCGGAGGCAAGCGGAAAGAGCGATCAGTCCCCTGCTGTGCTTGGCGAGCAATTCGTGATCGACGCGCGGCTTGTAGTAGAAGCCGTCGAGAAAGCCGGTGGAGACGAGCTGGATCAGATTCTTATAACCTTCATCGTTTTCGCAGAGAAGAACCAAGTGGTTCGAGCGCTCCGCATCGCTGCCGCGGTTCTTGTGGTTGTCGGGCGCAACGTAGACTTCGCAACCGATGACCGGTTTCACTCCGTGCGTGTTTGCCTTGTGGAAGAAATTCGCCGCGGCGAACAGGTTACCGTGATCGGTGACGGCGACTGCGGGCATTCCTCGGCGGGCGGCTTCGGCTGTCAGTTCGCCAAGTTCACACGCGCCATCCAGGAGTGAATAATCCGTGTGGAGATGCAGATGTACGAAATTCGGGATCCCCATGCGGCGACCATTCTACCAGAATGTCCGGCAATGATTTATGCTTAGAGGTAATGGGTCAGGTTGAATTTGGCTGCTTGGGCGACGGTCGAGGGGATTCAGAACCGACCCAGTACGTGCTTGGCGCAGGCACACCTCGTCGCTGAGAATCGCGGCGTGGCCCAACGCTGCATCGCGCAGCGATTCGGGCGAACGTCAGGCCGTTTTTCGTCAGGTGGATTGACCTGCAACTACGATTAATTAACCGTTTGGGATTCCGATGCATCTTATGACTGTGCATATTGCCGGCCATCCCAGCCTCGGCTGAATTAGCGGTACATGCAACTTTCAGGTCGCTCTCGGGTTCAATCATGTTCGGTTCAAGGAGAGAATCATGTCCTGCCGCAGAACGCTGCTCCTCGCGCTGTTCTTGACGTTACTCGCCACGCCTGGCGCATTCGCCCAGGGCGGGTTTGGCCAGGGAATGTCGCAACATGAATTTGAAATAACGCCCTTTGGCGGTTATAAGCTGGGCGGGAAGATCGATCTTCCGCCTGGAACGTCTTCTCCTTTCGATTATTTGCCTATTAAAAGCAGCGTCGATTATGGCCTGGAGGCCGATTACTCCCTCTTTCCCAATTTCCAGGGTGAGTTCCAATTTAATCATCAGCCCACCGAGGTGGAGGGACACCTGATTGCGATTGGCGGAGATGTGCCTTTGACAAGCGCCGACATCAATATGTATCAATTCGGCTTCATATATGACCTGAAGCCGACCGATGCGAAGCTAAAGCCTTTCTTCGGTGCGGGCCTTGGGTTCACGACCTGGAAGCCGTACGCGCAGCTACCCGTGGACAGCAAGACCTTCTCGTACAACGTGGGCGGCGGCGTGAAATATTTCTTCAGCAAATATGTGGGACTACGGTTCGACGCTCGTTGGTCGCCCTCCCGCACGACGGCTTCGCAGCAACAGTTCTGCGACTATTACTTCGGCTATTGCGGCGTAACGCCCGTATATGCGCACGCGGAGCAGTTTCAACTGAACGGCGGTTTGATCTTCCGCTTCCACTCGAACTACGGCGCGTATTAAACGCTTCGCGCGAGTCGGGTGGCGGCAAACGTTCGGCGGCGGCCAATCGTGAGGTTTTGCGACGGGCTGCCGCCTGAGGCGCATCAAAACTTATCGCACCCTCCGAAAAGCACCCGAACAACTTACTTTCACAATCCCAGCTCATTCCTGGAGTCCCACAGATGAAGCCGCTGAGCCTTTCGCTTGTTCTCCTCCCATTCCTGGTATTTGCAGCGCCGAACGCGCGAGCACAGCATGAGTTCGAGATAACGCCGTTTGGAGGCACGCGCTTCGGGGGTGCAATCGACCTTAATACGCCTTCCGTCGACTACCTGCCGATTCGGAGCGGTTGGAACTACGGCGTGATCGCGGATTACACGCTGTGGCCGCGTCTTCAAGCGGAGTTCCAGTTCAACCATCAGCCAACGTCGCTCGAGCAGCACATTACCCAGGATGACTCAACCGAGCGCCTCACAAGCGCGGACATTGATATGTACCAGTTCGGCTTCAACTTTGGGTTGAGACAGCCTGACGCACGGCTCCAGCCGTTCATCGTCGGCGGTGTAGGATTCACGAACTTCAAAGCCGGCAACTATTTACCGTTCGGAGTTCGCTTTTCGTACAACCTCGGCGCCGGCGCGAAGTACTTCTTCACTCGCCATTTTGGGATTCGCGCCGAAGCTCGCTGGTCGCCATCGCGGACGACAAGCCGCAGTGAGATATTCTTCGACCCATTGTTCGGTCCGGAAGTGGTTACTGCATCCAACTACGCTAAGCAGGGTCAGGCGAATCTGGGAATGATTTTCCGATTTCGTTAGATTGGGCCAAGGGCGCGGATTTTGCATGAATGCCGACGCCCCTTAGCCGCGTCGGGCTCGGGTGGATTGGGGCCTGTTCGCGGCAGGAGGAAGCACGGACGTCGCCGAGTTGGAGTCGCGGCTTCGGGAGGAAGGTTTTACCACCACTTACGTTTGGCGCGACGATCCCAAAGCGTTTTACCCCGATCACACGCACTCCACGGTGACCGCGCACATCATTCTCAACGGCGAAATGACACTTACGATGGACGGCATCGCTCGGACGTATCGTGCCGGCGAGCGGTGCGATGTACCGGCTGGCGCCGTTCATTCGGCTCGGATGGGTCCGAGCGGATGCCAGTATCTGGTGGGCGAGAAGTGATTGGCGATTCTGCTAAAGCGCGGTCGCACGATCGAGCAGTTCGATTACGTGGAGGACTTGCTGTCCCGTGCGATGAATCGCCGCGCCAGCGCGCAACTGCAACATGCATCCCGGATTTGCGGTGACGATAGCCTGGGCTTTCGTATCGCGCGCGCAATCCATCTTCTGGTTGAGCAAGTCGAGCGAGGCCTTCGTCTGCGTCACGTTGTAGACTCCCGCTGAGCCGCAACACTGGTCCGCGTAACGCATTTCGACGAACTCGACACCGGGAATCGCGCGAAGCAGTTTGCGCGGAGCCTCGCGGATTTTCTGTCCGTGGGCGAGGTGGCAGGAATCCTGATACGTGATCCCCAGCGGGACGGGTTTCAGTGGAGCCGATAGGCCCAAGTCAGCGAGAAATTCCGTTACATCGCGAATGCGACCCGAGAAATATTCGGCTCGTTCCTTTTGCGGTTGAGTTTGCGCGCGGCCGCCGTTGGCCGATTTTTCCGCTTGGTCGCCAGAAGCGAACAGGTCGCCGTATTCCTTTAGCGTGGATCCACAGCCGGCGGCATTCGTAACAATGGCATCGTAATCGGCCGCGTCAAACGCTTTGATGTTGGTGGCGGCGAGGTCGCGTGCAACATCGCGAATGCCAGCATGCGCGGCGAGCGCGCCGCAGCACGCCTGTCCGGATGGGACGACCACTTCGCAGCCGTTTGCCTGCAACACGCGAATCGTCGCGCGGTTGAGCTCGGCGAATGTGACCTGCGCGATACAGCCCGCAAAAAACGCCACGCGTGCGCGCTGCTGGCCATGCGCGGGGAACGTCTTACCAAGCTCGCTGAAGAAGAAATCGCGATCGACACGCGGCATGAGCCGCTCGCGATCCTGCAATCCGAAAACTCGAAGGATCCCGGTGGCCCGCGTAAACGATGCGAGGCCGCTTGCCTGATAAAGCCGAATGCAACGGGCTACGGCGGCGATCCGCTTCGGATGCGGGAGCAATCGTCGATAGACCAAATCGCGAATGAAGCGGGAAACGAACGGCCGCCGGTACTTCTGCTCGATCTGCGCGCGAGCGAGCTCAATCAACTTTCCGTATTCGACGCCCGAGGGGCAGGCAGTCTCGCAAGCACGGCAGTCGAGGCAGCGATCGATATGCGTGACGAACGCGTCGCCCAGTTCGAGCCGCCCCTGATCGACGAGTGCCATCTGGCGAATGCGCCCGCGGGGTGAGTCGGCTTCCCTGCCCCACAGGCGGTACGTCGGGCAATGGTTCAGGCAAAGGCCGCAGTGAACGCAGCGCGCGTAGTCCGCGTACTCGGGCTTATCTTTTGCGCTGAAGCCGCTCAGCGTGAGCGCGAATTCGCGCTGCGCCTCTTCGTGGGCCTGCGGCGGCTGCGTGGTGGAACCTGGGCCCGGCACGAACTATAGACCTCCGACAAACCGGCCGGGACTGAGGATTCCGCGCGGGTCGAAGACGGATTTCAATTTTCGCATTTGCGCCCAGTCGCCGCGCTCGCGACCCCACACGCTCAGCTTGGCCTTCCACTCAAACGGGCACCAGGGAATCGTCGCGTGCCCGCCAGCTTTCTCGCATGCCGACTGAATGCGGCTAGCCGCGCGCGCGACGCGATCTCGCGCGTCATCCGTCAGCGCATCCGGCAAGAGAGCTGCGTAAATCACGCCTACGCCACGCCCCATCGCGGCCCAGCGCAAAGATTCGCCGTTCGCAGAGGCCTCGATCGCCGCCAGAACTTCCTGCATCCGCGTTGGCGGCACAGCGGTTTTGATGATCGTCGCGGCGGGTGATGATTCGCGAGCAATCAGGACAAACTCGCGTTTGCGCGCAAATGCCGCTCGCACATCGTCTCCCTGCAGAATCGAGACGGTCGCAGCCCCGGCTTGCGCGGCCATGGCTCGCAAGTCGGTTTCGTAGCGTTCGAGGACGTTCTCGGTTCCTGCAAATCCGCACGTGAACGCCCACCCGTTGCCCGTCAGAAGATTCGGCGGAAACGCGGCCGGATCAACTCGCGTAGCAGCCTCGCTACAAAAAAGACCGGCAACGCCGGGACTGAAGACCTCCATCGTAAGCGGCTTCAGCGGCGAGAGGAAGACACGCGCTCGCAAGTCCAGGGCACGCTCAGCCGAATCGAAGTTCGCGACAAATGCCCGCGCGTCGCGCGGCAATGGAAACGTTCGGAAATTTATTTTCGTGATCACCCCAAGCGTGCCGAGCGACCCGATCATGAGCTTATGCAGATCATAGCCCGTCACATTTTTCACAACGCGGCCGCCGCTCTTCGCACACGCGCCGTCGCCCGTGACAAATTCCATTCCGAGAACAAAATCGCGCGCTGTGCCATAAAGCTGCCGCAATGGCGAATCCATCGCAGAAGCTATCGTTCCGCCAACGGTTGCACGCCGAAAAAACGGCACCTCGAGAGGCAAAAATTGGCCGCGCTCGGCAAGGATCGCGCTCAACTGCTGCAGCGCGAGGCCTGGCTCAACACTGAGAGTCAAATCATCCGGATCGTAGGCGGCAACGCGATTGAGCCGCGTCACATCAATTGCGAGGTCGTACTTTCGCGGAGGCAGGCCGAGATCGAGCTTTGTACGTGCTCCGCACGCGACCACGCTCAGTTTTTCGGCCGCCGCAAATGTGATCACTTCGGCAGTCTCCTCCGCTGAGCCAGGACGAACGACTGCGGAGGGCCGCAACGGGCCAATCGCATAGCCGGCTAGGTCAGCGGGATTCGCGGTAAGGTTTGCATCGCCGACGATTTCAGCGAGCCGCGTGGCGATTGCAGTAGCCACGGCACTCATGCCGGCGAACCGCCTGCAATGGGTAGCGGACGAACGCGGATTTCGCCACAGCTTTTCGCGGTGGGAATTACTTTACCGGGGTTCAACAGGCTTTCGGGATTGAACGCGTCACGCACGCGCCGCATGAGGTCGAGCTCGACGTCGCTGAAAAGCAGCGGCATCAGGCGATCCTTCTCCATCCCAACGCCGTGCTCGCCCGTAATTGAGCCGCCCATTTCGATACAGAACTTGATGATTTCGTCCGAGGCATTGACGGCACGCTCGAACTGCTTCGGATCGCTCGCATCGAAAAGAATTATCGGGTGGAGATTGCCATCGCCCGCGTGAAAAATGTTACCGACTTCGAATCCGTGTTTCTTGCCGATTTCGTTGATCCGGCGAATCGTTATGGGCAATTTCGTGCGCGGGATCACGCCATCCTGAACGTAATAAGTTGGCGAAAGACGCCCCACGGCGCCAAACGCGTTCTTGCGGCCTTTCCAGAGCAGATCACGTTCAACGGCATCGCGCGCAAGGCGAATTTCGCGCGAGTGGTGCAAGCGACATACGTCGGCAACGGCTTGCGCGTCCACCTCGACTTGCTCGCGCAGTCCGTCCACGTCGATCAGCAAAACGGCTGCGCTATCCAGCGGAAATCCGGCATGGACGTAGGCCTCGACCGCACGAAGCGTCCAGCCGTCGAGCATTTCGCAGGCTGCGGGCGTAATTCCTCGCGCGGTCATTTCAGCGACTGTTTCCGTCGCATCATCCAGCGAATCGAAGATAGCGAGCAGGGTTTTCACCGCCTCGGGAAGCGGGGTCAGCTTAACGGTAATTTCCGTTACAAGCGCCATCGTGCCTTCCGAGCCCACGAAGAGGCCCGTCAAGTCGTATCCGGCCGCATCAAGAGCGGCGCTGCCCACGCGCACCTGTTCTC